>PYER01000472.1 GCA_003017855.1 filamentous cyanobacterium CCT1 | reverse complement strand
GGTGGATGGGTGGATGAGGAAAACACATCAATAACTCTATTTATGGTTAATCGTGAGGTTGCGAGTTGTATTTAGGGCGATTGAAATATTGGGTTTCTTGGTTGGGGCTGGGGCTGCTGGTGCTGGGGCTAACGGTGGCTTGTCAGCGATCGCCCCTGGCGGACAATTTAGCTGCCGCAGATTGCACGGTGGTAGAGCATTTTGCTGGCACGGCCTGTGTGCCCAATCAAATTCAGCGGCTGGTGACGTTGGATGGAGCGGCCTTTGAGTATGCGATCGCGGCTGATCTGAACCCGATTGCAACCGTGTCTTCAGATTTTCAGGCTCAGCTGCCGCCGCTGATGACCGATGCCCAAAACATTGGGACAGGAGGCGAACCCAGCCTGGAAGCGATCGTGTCGCTGCAGCCCGATTTAATTGTGGGGCTAGACTTTCACCAGGGCATTTATCCTCAGCTTGTCCAGATGGCCCCGACGCTGCTGGTGTCCTTTGAGCACAGCGGGCAGTGGAAGGAGGTATTTTTGCAGACGGGGGCGGCCCTGAATCAGAGAGCGGCGGCGCTGTCGGAGTTAGAGGCCTATCAGGCGCGGGCGCAGGCGTTTCAGACTCAGATGGGAGAACGATTGAACGACCTGGAGGTTTCTGTCATTCGCCTTTATCCCGACACCATCAATCTGTACCTGAAAGATTCCTTCTGCGGCACGGTTTTGCAGGATGCAGGATTGGCTCGTCCGCCTGCTCAAGCCATTGGGGCCGCTGAGGCACAGCAGCGGTTTGGCAACCCCATCCAGACCAGCATTAGCCGTGAGTTACTGGCCCAGGCAGACGGCGACGTGATCTTTATCTGGACCGGAGAGAACACCGCTGAGGGGAACCAGGAGGCCCAAAAACGGCTGCAGGAGCTGCAGCAAGATCCGCTCTGGGGTCAGCTCAAGGCCGTCAAGGCAGGGCGAGTCTACCAAGTGCCCAGCTACTGGCTTGGCAGCGGCCCGATCGCCGCCAACGCCGTGCTCGATGACCTGTTTAAATATCTTGTGGAGCCGTCTTAGCCATGCCCGACCAGCTAATTGTGTGCAAAAGCTGCAGCTTTACCGCCGATGAAGAAAAGCGCGATGGGGAAACCGGCGGTGCTCACTTGCTCAAGCAGTTGCAAGTGCTGTACGAGCAGTGGCCCCGCAAAGATGAGCTGGCCTTAGAAACGAATGGGTGCCTGTGCATTTGTGAGCAGCCATGCGCGATCGCCTACGTTGGCACGGGCAAACCCACCTATCTTTTCACTGGCCTCGACCCCGCTACCTGCGCCGCCGATCTGCTCACCGCCGCCGAACTCTACCTCGACAGTGAGGACGGCATGGTCTCGGCTTACAAACTGCCGCCAGATCTTCAGCCTCGTAGAGCGGCACGCATACCGCCTGCGCCTTAAGGGCTGGGGCTGCTGGAGGCGATCGCCGAAGACTGGATTAGAGGGCGATCGCGCTCAACCTCGACAGGCCGCTTCGATCGCAGCGATGTCGATCTTTTGCATTTGCATCATGGCCTCAAAGGCGCGCTTGGCTACGGCGGGGTCAGGGCTGGCGATCGCCTCTGTCAAGACAATCGGCGTAATCTGCCAGGATAGGCCCCACTTGTCTTTGCACCAGCCGCAGGCGCTTTCCTGGCCGCCGTTGTCGACAATGGCGTTCCAATAGCGATCGGTTTCGGCCTGGTCGGCGGTGGCGACCTGAAACGAGAAGGCTTCGCTGTGCTTGAAGGTAGGGCCACCGTTGAGCCCGAGGCAGGGAATGCCCATGACGGTAAACTCGACGGTTAACACGTCCCCCTGCTTGCCGGAGGGAAAGTCGCCCGGTGCGTGGTGCACCGCGTCGACGGATGAATCGGGAAAGGTTTTAGCGTAAAACTGCGCCGCTTCCTCGGCGTCGCCGTTGTACCAAAGGCAAATGGTGTTCTTTGCTGGCTTCACCATGTTATTTCTCCCCGGAGATGATGTGAGGCGCTATCTCAACCCTGATGGCTAATTTAAATTGTATCTATGGTGCAGCAGGCGTGGGTTACATGAAACGCAGTGTTACTCAGCTCCTGCAAACTAAACCTTCAGTTCCTAATTCATACGCTGATCACCAGCTTGCATTAAGGGTTTGACACCGTGCGCTGTAATGAATTATCAGGCCACTCTGTTTATTTAAAACATTTCAACTACTGGCATTCTTTGGGCAATAAGACACTCAAAATCAAGAAGCTTCGGTGCTGGATTTCCGTGTAGGCGGGAATGACGGGGTTAAGTTCTTTTCTAGAAATCTCCTCATCTCATTTGTCGCTGAAATCCACGATATCGAGTTCCTTGATAGGTCAGTGTACCGAGGTCTCCTTCAACAAGCTGACCGTACTCTTTGCCAGAAATACGAAACTCGTGTCGCTGACCACGCTCATCCTCGAAGGTACAGTAGTAATAGGTTGACGTAGTACGAACGCGATCGGGTGGAGCATGCCCACTCACTCGTGTTCGCTTTGTAACAACACGAGATGCAACAGACAAAATGGGTTGCGTGTTATTGTGCTGCCATTTCACTATCGCTCTGATTATCGTCAACACTCCGGACAGTTTTTGAGGGATGGATTGGAGAAAAGCTATCCACCGCATAGAGTGCAGGTGTAAGCAAAACA
>PYER01000142.1 GCA_003017855.1 filamentous cyanobacterium CCT1 | reverse complement strand
AATGGAATCAGAGATTTTTTGGATGCCGGGCAGCTCGCTTTTCGGACTACTCGAACTGCCTAGCTTTATAGGTTGCGAATGGTTTTTGGCGAAGCAATAACATCTGCTTCGCCAAAACCCATTCGCAACCTATAAAGCTAGGCAGTTCGAGTAGTCCGAAAAGCGAGCTGCCCGGCATCCATAAAATCTCTGATTCGATTCACGGGAGAAACTTGAAATGTTGAACCCTAAAAGCTTTCAGACGGTACAATCCCTCGCTCAAACCTATCCTGGCTTATCGACGCAAGCAAAAGGCTATGTCGAGCAGGCTATTAATCCAAATCGGCGGGGGCGTGTGCGCTACCGGGCGACTTACTGGTTTGGAGTTTGTGACGATGCGCGATCGCTACCGCCCGGCACAGAGGTGACTATCCTTGGTCGGCAAGGTAACACACTGCTTGTGCAAGCTATCACTTTCTAACGTCACTAGCTGTCATTACTTTAGAAACGGCCAGAAAACTAGCCAAAGCCCAAAATCACACCGATCTCCTGGCTGAAATAGAGCATTTGTTAGCTGAATTGGCCGAGTCGGCCCCCACCCCACACACAAGCAGATCCTAAGTCAAATGAGCGATCGGCACCACTTCCATTCTCACCAGGGGCTGAAATAAATAGGTCACGCTAATTGACTAGTGCCTGCGCGCGCAGCTATCCAGACAACACACAGAAACCATATAGGCCCTAAATCGCAGCTTCGCTACTTTAGGGCCTATATGGCCTCGCCTCATTAATAATTCAGGGCCGCGATCGCCCTCTTCTTCTGCTCTGGGCTCACCTCCAGATACCGCTGCAAACTGGCCAAGCTGCGGTGGCCGCTAATCTCCTGAATCACCCGCAGAGGCACCCCAGCATTGCTTAGGTTGGTAAGAGCCGTGCGCCTGAAGCTGTGAGTGCTAATCCCCAGCCCCTCCAGCCCAGCATAGGCCAACGCCTGGTCGAGCAGCCAATCCGCCGACGATCGCGCCAACCGCCCTCGACCATGCCGACCGGGGAATAGGTACTCAACCCCACCGCTGTCGTAGGCCGCCAGCAGTGCCGCCAGTGTGGGATGGATGTCGATCTGCCGAGTAGCTAGCTTTCCCTTCGTCGCCTTAGCCGGCAGCACTAACACATCCCCCTTAATGTCACCGGGCCGGAGTGAGATCGCCTCACTCACCCGCAGTCCACAGTAGAGCATGATGCCGAATAGAGCCCGATCGCGAGGGGAGTCCATCGCCCCAAACAGCCGGGCAATTTCGTCATGGGTTAAAACCTTCGCCTGCCCATTCGTGCTCATCGGATCCGTAGTGTGCCTCCGCCATTTTACTAGACAGTATTACTATTTTGTAGAGTAGAAATTAACGGTTTGTAAGGGTTTCCGGGCCGTTAGGCCATAGGGCGGTTTCGTGTCTCAGGTGAGACAGCTGAGAACCCTTAATTTTTCGTTGCGCAGTCTCACAATTGGAATGGCGAGACGAATACCATCACCGTGGATCCAATCGCTATCGGCGCAACCACTACCTTCATGGGTCGCTCCTGCGCTCGATCGCGCACCAGCTTTCTCTCAACAATCCTCAACACCCTTGCGGTCTCCCCGTCGTTACCAGCGGAGATTGTTGTTAGCACTCACCCAACACAACGCACAATTAGTATCTGGCTTTGAGAACTTGGGCCGCCGTTAGTCCGCTTTCAGATACCAGCTCCGCCAATAGAGTCGATGCGATCGCGGTATCTCCCTCAAATAGTGCTACCTCGTACAGCCCCTCAATTTGGGTCAGCACAGAAACCTGTTGGGCGATGGAGTCAACAATCCAGTATTCGTCAATGCCTCGGGCCTCGTACGTTGTAACTGCATCATCCCAAGTTCGTTCCACAGCGTGCTGTCACCCTTCGCCCAAGTTATCTAACACTAGGCATCAAACATCTCGGCCAAACTTGCTCATCATCGCCTCGGCCCGCTTGCGGTTGGCCAGCTGCTGTCGGTGGTCATGCTTTTGGCTGGCGTTTTCCACCACCTGGGCCAGGGCCTCAGGGTTGGCCTCCATATACTCGTACATCGCCTCAATTAGCACTTCGCGGCTAAGCCCCTGCTGGCGACAAAAAGTATGGAGCCGGTCAATCAGATTGACCTCCAGGCGGAAGGTGCTACGCTTTGTCATCGGCTCGTCATCCAGGCGTTTAGACGTCTGTGTGTCTATATGTCTAGACACCTCCATTTCCTGACTCAACCCAGAAGCTGAAGACATCTGCACGTCTATATGTCTAGACTCGGGCATCTCTGAGATCCCCGCCATTGAAGCCTTTTCATCCATTTTTATGAGCTCTGGATATCTAGACATCTGTGTGTTTATATGTCTAGATGCCTGGATATCTGTGTAGCTGGATGGCTCAATATCTTGAGGTCTTGAGGTCAAAGAGGCATCGCGAGGGGCAACCTTGGGGCGCTGCCGCTGTTTGAGTCGGTCTAGGGCATCACTCATGGGTAAGGGCATCCACAATTTGCTCAAAGGGGTATTGCAGGTCGGGCTGGCCCAGGTCGCTGAGCATCTGCCCCTGGCGGATAGCGTTCTTAAACTTCTCCGACTCGCGAATCGAGGCCAGGATAGGGACATCTCCAGCGAATTCTTTCATGGCCGCGATATTTTGCCGCCCTTCCAGAGTTTGGGTATTGCCCACCCAGCGATCGCGAAAGGGAATTATCCCCAACACTGAGCCCGTGAAGGCCTCCAGATCAGCCTGCTCATTCAAAAAATCCAGTGTATCGACCAGGGAGTTGACGCCCTTAACGTTGGCCTCTACCGGAATCAGCACATAGTTTGAGGCCCCGACGGCAGAGAGGCAAATCTGCGATCGCGATGGCTGAACGTCGATCAGCACCACATCGAACATATCACTGACCTTGCGCAGCCGCTGCTTCAAAATGAATGCCCCCGCCCCGCTGCTGCTAAGAAAGTCACTTACTTTAAACAGGCCGCGATCGGCAGGCATCACAAACAGGTTCTCATATTGGGTGCTGTAGACTCCATCCTCCACCTCTACCTGCTTGGTCAGCACCTCAAACAGGCTCGGCTCGTCGGGCTGCACTTCGTGACCCAGGTAAAAGGTCAGATTTGCCTGAGGGTCGGCATCCACTGCCAGCACCTTTTTGCCCTGCCGAGCCAGCAGCAGTGCGGTAAAGAATACCGTCGTCGTTTTCCCCTGTCCCCCAGACAAGGAAATCGCTGAACAGATTTTCACGGGCACATTCCACAACAGCGCCTTGAGAATAACGCTTATGTATTCAGGCATCAATATGTCTATATGTCTTGACTCAAATATGTCTAAATACATAGATGTCTGTAAAGCCAGGCATCTGCAACTAAAGCCTTTGCTCGAGTTCAGTTAGCCTGAAGCCCTTGCTACCCAAGGACTTCAGTCGTAGGCCCCAACTTTAAGCCGTTCTAGCTAATCAGTACATACCCTCGAGAGCACCGACGTTTGAGGACATCCTGCATCAACCGATTGCCTTCCTCAAAATCAGCGCAACAGGTTTCGCACTGTCCACCTTTACCCGTTCGGCGGCCACCCCACCTGCGCAACAAGACCCACTCGCCGAACAGGTTCTGGCGTAGGGCGCACCAGTAGAAGCGATCGCCCCGCTGCCAGAACAGCTCCTGCCATTGGGTCAGGTCATAGTTTAGCTGGGTCATAGACTTTACCGTCCCAGGCAACAGAGGCTGTGTGGCTTATTGCCGTCTTAGCCTAATAATAAGGAGCCTGCAAATAAAGGAAAAGTCCTGTGCCCCAAGACTACTCTCTATTTCCTGCCGATAATTATGACGTCTTTCTCAAAGACCTCAAAACGCACATTCGCCGGGCGCAGGTTAAAGCGGCTCTTGCCGTCAACAAAGAGCTGATCCTTCTGTACTGGCAGATTGGCCGGGAAATTCTCGTTCGCCAGCAGCAGGAAGGCTGGGGGGCCAAGGTCATTGACCGCCTCGCCAAAGACCTGAAACGGGAGTTCCCCGAGATGAAAGGGTTTTCACCGCGCAACCTCAAATACATGCGGGCTTTTGCCGAAGCTTACCCAGATCAGGAAATTGTGCAGCGATGCGCTGCACAAATACCCTGGCGGCATAACCAGGTGCTGATTGATAAGCTCAATACCCAGCCAGAGCGCGTTTGGTACGCTCAGCAATCCCTGGATAACGGTTGGAGCCGCGACATCTTGGTCATGCAGATTGAATCCAACCTGTTCCAGCGTCAAGGTGGGGCGGTCACCAATTTTGAGCGCACCCTACCACCTGAGCAGTCTGATCTCGCCCAACAGCTGATCAAAGACCCCTACAATTTCGACTTTCTCAGTCTGACATCAGCCACTCAAGAGCGCGATTTGGAAAAGGCCCTGGTCGAGCGAATCAGGGATTTTCTGCTGGAGTTAGGTGTTGGATTTGCTTTTGTCGGCAGTCAGTATCGCTTGGAAGTCTCAGGCAATGAGTACTTCATGGACATGCTCTTCTACCATCTCAAGCTGCGGTGCTATGTAGTCATTGACCTGAAGGTAACCGAGTTTCGGCCTGAGTACACCGGCAAAATGAACTTCTACGTCGCGGCGGTGGATGACCTGCTGCGCCACCCCGATGACCAACCCACCATCGGTATCGTGCTGTGTAAATCCAAGGACAAGACGATTGCGGAATACGCCCTGCGCAACGTCAACACCCCGATCGCCGTCACGACTCACAGTCTGCCAGACCAGCTCAAAGCCAATCTGCCGACCATCGAGCAGCTAGAAACGGAGCTCAATGCAGTGGTGAGCGAGCTGTCGGAGGGGAATGAGGCGGTTAAAGAGTGAGCTAGCCCCGCAGATGATAGAGCAGCAGTAGTCGCTCTTCCTCAGTCAACGCGGCCCAGCATTTGCCCTCAAATTGGTCGGCAATGAACTGGCGAATCACCTCCACAGACCAGCCGAGGTTCCTTATCTGAGTTTGAATCTGCTCGTGCAGGTCCGGGTCGTAGGCTGCAGACTCAACCTCCTGTGGAAAAGAGGATTCATCCCCCCGCACCCCCCTTTCCGGAGAAAAAGAATTTAAGTCCGACCCCAACCCACTGGCGCAAGGCGCCTCACCCTTCATATTTTTTTCTATAGGGTGTAATTCCTTGATTTCTAAGGGTTCTGGCGATTCTGGCATCGCTTCAAAATTCTCCTCTTCAGGGGCTAGAAGGCTTGATAACTGGGCTGTTACACCCGCTTGGTGTGTAGGGTGCCAGAGGCTGAGGTGCTTGTAGAGGGTCTGCTGGCTGACTTTGGCTGCTTGGGCGATCGCCTTCACCCGCGCTGTAATCTGCTCCGGCAGTTCTCCTACCTGCTCCAGCTCGGCGTAGGCAGTACGAATACGGTGCTGGGCGTCTTCCATCTGCTGCTGGTTAAAGGGCACCAGGGTGTTCTTGGGGTGGCTGGTGTCACGCGTAGGGGTGCTACCCAGGGGCCAGTAGTAGCCCTCGACGGCTCTGACCCAGGCGATGACTTTGCGCTCGATATCTTGCTGGTGACGGCAGTACTGTTCGTAGCCGGGGCAGTGGAGGGCGATGCGTAGGGTGTAGTCGATCAGGGCTTGGCCCTGGATGCCCTCGAAGACGTGGCCGTAGCAGGCGATGGTTTTGAGCAGGTGGTTGGTCTGGCCGTGGGCGGTCCAGCCTTCGGTGATCTCAAGGTCGAGGTCGTGTCGCCAGCTGTCGACGGGGTGGCTACGGCGCTTAGGTCTCTTGCGGTGGTTATCACGGCCTATTTTCATCGCATGGCGCAGGGTGTCCATGTCTTGGTGGGCAGCTGCGCCATCCCAGAGCCAGAAGAACCGGGCTAGGCTAGCACCGATGGGATTGAGGGCATCGTCGAGCAGGCAGGAGCCGCTGCCGGGTTGCAGGGGCAGCCGGTGACCCATGTATTCAATGAAGGTTTGAACGCCGTAGGCTTTGACGTTGGGGAAGATTTCGAGCTGCCCGGCCTGGAGTCGAAACCCCTGAGCTTTGAGGCATTCTTTGAGGGCGACGGCCAGGTTGAAAGTGTTGACCAGCTCGGCAAAGGGAATGTACAGGTGCAGGCCACCGCTCCAGCTGGAGCGCAGCAGCAGGGTACGGGTGATGCCGATGGTCTCTAGGGCAGCGCGAATCTGGGCGACGCCTGCGCCGGTGCAGTAGTCGCCGCCGGCGTCGAGGTCGAGCAGGGCGTAGCGGGTGTCGTGGGTAAAGCGGACGCCGATTAGCTGGTTGGCATCTTGCCAGTGGTTCCAGAGAACGCGGGGCCGCAGCGGGTAGTCTTTGACAGTTGTCCAGGCGGCTTTAGCGGTGGCGTCGTCCGGCAGGTCGGCGCGGATGAAGTTCCAACGGTATTGGCCAAAGATTTCACAGAGCCGCTGGCCGGTGGGGTCAGCGGGGAGGGGTTCGGAACGGGGAGTCGTTCTACGCGACTCCTCGCCCCATCCTATCGATGCGGTCATGGGGGCCTCTCTCTCCTAAAAAAGAGCAATGGGTATTGCCCCGAGAGAGATCCGGTGTTACCATAGCCGCATAGTAATTCTGCGCGACTCGGGAACTGGTCCTCTCGGGTTTTCGCTTTTTAAAGAGCCGGTGGCATTTGCTGCCGGTTCTTTTTGCGTATTAAGGGTCTGGTCAGGACGCTTAATACTGATTGCGATCGCTACCAGGGGGTCAGCCTGGCCACTGGGCAATCATTTCCGTACGTCAGCCCAAAAGGCTGAGATTCGGGCAAGCTGGCTCTACATCAGTTGGTCTATCAGGGTTTATCGGTTTTCGCTGCACCTCCTGGGTCGAACCACTAGTTCAAGTGTTTTGAGCTCGATATCGTCAAAGGTTAACACTAGTTTCTGCATTGCTCAATAGCCCGCAATGCCCTGTTGATAACGCCTAGAGACTATCCATACGCGAAAGTTACAGGTCAATCCGTACGCCAAAGTTACAGGTGTCCATTTGGGCATACGCGAAAGTTACAGGTCAATCTGTACGCCAAAGTTACAGGTCCTGCCGTGGAACGTAGACACCGCAAAGCTTTTAAAATTCGGCAGCACCAAACCCTACGCGAAAGTTACAGGTCAATCCGTACGCCAAAGTTACAGGTGTCCATTTGGGCATACGCGAAAGTTACAGGTTAATCTGTACGCCAAAGTTACAGGTAAAGGGCAAAAATTCTACGCCAAAGTTACAGGTCAACACCAAACCAACCGATCACAAACCAGCATCATCAAACGTGTTCAGTCTGCGGTTCTTTCCCTAAAATGATGGCTTGATGCCACCCCTAGCACGATAGGAACTTACCTTGAGCACGTCCCAAACTTCCTCTGTAGACGTAGCAACCTTCGCTGTTGATGGCCAATTTTTAATGGTGCTGCCTCGGGCGGGGGCATCATTCAAGAACCCCGATGTACAGCTGCCCATTCTGCGCTCAGATGAAGACGGCTACTACCTGGAAATGAGAGTCGATGCTGACGCTGAGGATATGGCAGATGTCGCGGTGACGCGGCGGGTGCCCCTAGAAGGGCTTTCGACTTACGAGTGGGCCGAGGTGCAAGAACAGTACGCCAGCCTGGATATATCTATCTGTCACGAGCTGGGCCTCAGCAAGGGGCTAGAAACTATTCAAGACCGCCGCTTGGAACGGCTGATGGCCGCTCTGCTGACCTTTCTCAACCCTCGCCAAGTCTCGATTGTGCTCCACCTGTATCGACTGGCGGCTCAGCAGGGGCAGGGGCCAATGGTCTCCTTTCGCTCCAACGGTTTGCTGGAGGCGCTTGGCTACAAACGCACCAAGGACGGGGGGTTTGCTTCAAAACTGCGATCGCAGCTCCACCGAGACCTGGTAGCCCTTCACCGAACTGAACTCGTATTTGCCCAATCACTGCCTAAGGGAGACACCCTAGGTGCCAAGGTCACCATTAAAAGCGTTTTGCGCATTAAGGACTACGAAATCGACAACGTTCCCCGTAACTTTGACCTAGCCAAGGCCGCTGACTATACCTACGAACTGGCTGATGCCTACACTATCTCTCTAGAATTTTTTGATGGCCCAGCCGGTACTGGCGACTCTGTGCTCTTTGCTGACAGTCTCGATATTCGCCAGCGGCTAGGGGGGAGTACCCAGCACAACTACAAAATTAAGCTGCTAACCTACCTGGCGAGCCGCATGCGGTGGGATAAACCAGAGGATGGGCAGTATCTCAGCATCTCTAAGCGTTACCTGTTTAAAAACCTAGATTTGCTCGGCAGCAACGCCTCTCGAAACAACCAGCTTTTTTGGCGCACAGTGGAGGAGCTTCGGGAGGAAGGGTACATCGTCGGCGCACAGGAAATGCCTGGCAAACAGAAGTCTACGACCATCCAGTTTCAGATCAACCCTGACAAGCTGCGGGCCGAAAGCTAACGACACTGGGTTCAAAATTGAAGGGGTCTAACGCAAGGCCAAAGGCAATTTAAGACCGAGCCGAGTGGTTGTCGACGGCAGCGCTACAGAGGTCGAAGGCAGAAAAGGTGGAGTCCCAGCTGCTGAGGCGATCGCCCAAAAGAAGGCCCTACTAAAGACCACATCGCTAGGCAATAGCTGAATCATTTCTCAAGCCTGTGTACCAGTTGAAGATCAGGCTCACGAGTTTAGAAAACCAAGCCGAAATACTTGCAGTTAGTAAGGGGTACAACAAACACCTGCAGGATATTTGGGACATGCCATGAGACGGTTTTGCTATTTAGGACTAGCTGTATTGACGGCGCTGCTGATCGGAATCGCTCAAGGCGTCGTCGGGCTGTTACCAGCGCAGGCCATTCTCAATGCACCCGCCGAAATTCGGGGAGTATGGCTGACCAATGTCGACAGTCAGGTGCTCTTCTCAGAGCAAGCGGTCAAAGACTCGCTGCAACAGCTCGCCAATAACCGCTTTAACACCATCTATACGGCGGTATGGAGCTGGGGCTATACGCTCTATCCAAGCCAGGTAGGAGAGCGGGCGACGGGCTACAAACAGGGCCTCTACCCCGATTTAGAAGACCAGGGGCGCAATGATGCTTTGGAAGCCGCCCAGGGCGATCGCGACATGCTGCTAGAAGTGGTGCAAACCGCCAAAGACCTCGGCCTCAGCGTTATTCCCTGGTTTGAGTTTGGCTTCATGGCCCCAGCCAACTCACCGCTAGCCCAGCGCCACCCCGACTGGCTAACTCAAAAACAAGGGTCTTTACCAGCCGCACGCCTTGACCCAGAAGGCAGACATTCGCGGGTGTGGCTCAATCCATTTCACCCAGAGGTGCAGCAGTTCATTCTCGACCTGGTTGCCGAGCTGATGGACAACTACGAAGTCGACGGGCTACAGCTCGATGACCACTTCAGCCTGCCAGCAGCGTTTGGCTACGACCCTTACACCGTTGACCTCTATCGGCAAGAGCATCGCGGCCAGGCGCCACCCGCCTACCCCTACGACGCCGAGTGGACGCGCTGGCGAGCCGACAAAATCACCGCGTTTGTCGATCAGGTATTTTGGACGGTGAAAGCGCGACGACCAAACGCGGTGCTGTCGGTCTCACCCAACCCGGCCACCTTTGCCTATAATCACCATCTCCAGGACTGGCCCCGCTGGCGCGAAAAGGGGTATATCGAAGAGCTCATCGTCCAGGTTTATCGAGACAACCTGGTCAGCTTTCGCAACGCCCTCCGCGATCGCGCCCTTCAGCAGGCCCGCCGTCATATTCCCACTGGCGTTGGCATTCTGAGCGGGTTGAAAGATCGACCTGTGCCCATGGCGCTGATCCAACAGCAGGTGCAGACCGCCCGAGGCATGGGCTTTGCCGGAGTCTCATTTTTCTTCTACGACACGGTGTGGACAGTGGCGGAAGGCGAAACCAGCCGCGATCGCACCCAAACCATGCAGCGCCTGTTTATTGCCCCCCGCCAGCGCCCGATTGTTGACTATCGCCCCAGGCCAACCGTAGCCAGAAGCTGAACAGGGCGATCGCCAGCGCCAACACCCGTGATCTGCATCCTTAGTCAAGAGCATCCACATCACGCCCCATCGTCCGAATTATCACGACCCAGCCAATACCTCGGTCACCTCCTCAATCGGGCATTCACGAGACTATGAACTTGTGAGCACAAACCCCCATTACCCAGGAGCCCCAGCTATGCAACTCACCTATCGCGGCCAATCCTACGAAACCCCTGCCATCTCCATCGATGCCGTTTCCACCGGCGAAACCGCCACTTTCATGGGCCGACCCTACGCCCGCAAGCAGTTCACCGTTGCTCAGCGACAGCAGCCCGCAGAACTGACCTATCGCGGCGTTCGCTACGCTCGTTAGCCCACCAGCTTCCTCCCAGACATCCTCAACACTCCTCCTGTCTCCCCGCCCTGACCAGCGGGGATTTTTTTTAGTTCCACCCCCTTCTCAGGGCAAAACAATACTGGGGCTTGCGCAGCTGTACCGCCACGACCGCTCCCAGGTGCCGAAGCTATAAAGAGCAAAACTGCGCCACATCTTGACGACGTAGCGCAGCTTTGAATAAGGACCTGGCATCGAGCTATTTTGACAAGGGGCAACCCCCTCACTATCTTCGCCGCAGCTGCGTTTCACGTCTGAGTTCGGGATGGGTCAGAGTGGGTCCACAGCGCCAGAGACACCAGGAAAGCTTGAATTATTGTTTAAGTTCCTTGAAGAACTGAATGTGAGAGAAATGGGGCTGTGCACACAGCCATTGTTGATTCATTGAATGAATCTGTGATGAGGTCAAGCCCTCGGTCTGTTAGTACGCCTCGACTACATCCATTGCTGGACTTCCATCTAGCGCCTATTAACGGGTGGTCTACCCGTGACCTTACTGGCTTATGCCATGGGAACACTCATCTTGAGGTGGGCTTCCCACTTAGATGCTTTCAGCGGTTATCCACTCCGCACTTGGCTACCCTGCGTTTACCGTTGGCACGATAACAGGTACACCAGCGGTGCGTTCTTCCCGGTCCTCTCGTACTAAGGAAGACTCCTCTCAATGTTCCTACGCCTGCACCGGATATGGACCGAACTGTCTCACGACGTTCTGAACCCAGCTCACGTACCGCTTTAATGGGCGAACAGCCCAACCCTTGGGACCGACTACAGCCCCAGGTTGCGATGAGCCGACATCGAGGTGCCAAACCTCCCCGTCGATGTGAACTCTTGGGGGAGATCAGCCTGTTATCCCTAGAGTAACTTTTATCCGTTGAGCGACGGCCCTTCCACGCGGAACCGTCGGATCACTAAGGCCTACTTTCGTACCTGCTTGACTTGTCAGTCTCGCAGTCAAGCTCCCTTATGCCTTTACACTCGTTGGCTGATTTCCAACCAGCCTGAGGGAACCTTTGCGCGCCTCCGTTACCATTTAGGAGGCGACCGCCCCAGTCAAACTGCCCACCTGATACTGTCCGCTGCCCGGATAACGGGTCAACGTTAGAATTCTAGCCTTGATAGAGTGGTATCTCACCAGTGACTCCATCACTCCCACAAGAGCGACTTCATAGTCTCCCACCTATCCTGCGCAATCAAAGCCCGAACCCAATACCAAGCTACAGTAAAGCTTCATAGGGTCTTTCTGTCCGGGTGCAGGTAGTCCGTATCTTCACAGACATTCCTATTTCGCCGAGCCTCTCTCCGAGACAGCTCCCAGATCGTTACGCCTTTCGTGCGGGTCGGAACTTACCCGACAAGGAATTTCGCTACCTTAGGACCGTTATAGTTACGGCCGCCGTTCACCGGGGCTTCAGTCGCTAGCTTCAGTTCCGAAGAACCTGACCAACTTCCTTAACCTTCCGGCACTGGGCAGGCGTCAGCCCCCATACATCGTCTTGCGACTTAGCGGAGACCTGTGTTTTTGGTAAACAGTCGCCTGGGACTCTTCACTGCGACCACCTCTCGGTGGCACCCCTTCTCCCGAAGTTACGGGGCCATTTTGCCGAGTTCCTTAGAGAGAGTTATCTCGCGCCCCTGGGTATACTCTACCTTCCCACCTGTGTCGGTTTAGGGTACGGGCCAATTTGAATTAACGTGGTTCGGGCTTTTCTTGGAAGCCTGACATCAGACACTTCCCCGTCGTAACGGGTCGTACTCGCGCCTCAGCTCAAGACGTTTTCGCCGTCTCTCATCACCTCGGACACTTAAACCGGTAACCATCATCCGGCTGTCTTAGCCTTCTCCGTCCCCCGCCACAACCCAAATCAGGTACGGAAATATTAATCCGTTGTCCATCGACTACGCCTTTCGGCCTCGCCTTAGGTCCCGACTAACCCTCCGCGGACGAGCCTTCCGGAGGAACCCTTGGGATTTCGGGGTGTAGGATTCTCACCTACATTTTCGCTACTTAAGCCGACATTCTCACTTCTGTACAATCCACGCCTGCTCTCGCTAACGCTTCAACTCGTACAGAACGCTCCTCTACCACTTGTACAAGTACAAGTCCACAGCTTCGGTGTAATGCTTAGTCCCGTTCATTTTCGGCGCAGGATCGCTTGACCAGTGAGCTATTACGCACTCTTTTAAGGATGGCTGCTTCTAGGCAAACCTCCTGGTTGTCTCTGCAATCCCACCTCCTTTCCCACTTAGCATTAACTTGGGGACCTTAGCTGGTGGTCTGGGCTGTTTCCCTTTCGACGATGAAGCTTATCCCCCACCGTCTGACTGGCAGTGTGTGCTACGGGTATTCTGAGTTTGACTCGATTTGGTACCGCTCTCGCAGCCCGCACCGAATCAGTGCTTTACCCCCCGTATATAATCACTACCGCTGTGCCTCAACACATTTCGAGGAGAACCAGCTAGCTCCGGGTTCGATTGGCATTTCACCCCTAACCACAGCTCATCCGCTGGCTTTTCAACGCCAGTCGGTTCGGACCTCCACTTGGTATCACCCAAGCTTCATCCTGGCCATGGTTAGATCACCCGGGTTCGGGTCTATAAACACTGACTATCGCCCTATTCAGACTCGCTTTCGCTTTGGCTTCGACATTTCCGTCTTAACCTGCCAGTGCCTATAAGTCGCCGGCTCATTCTTCAACAGGCACGCTATCACTCGTTTAATCGAGCTCTAACTGCTTGTAGGCTCACGGTTTCATGTTCTATTTCACTCCCCTCCCGGGGTTCTTTTCACCTTTCCCTCGCGGTACTGGTTCACTATCGGTCACGCAGGAGTATTTAGCCTTACGAGGTGGTCCTCGCGGATTCACACGGGATTTCTCGTGCCCCGTGCTACTCGGGATTCAGCTAGTATCGTTAAGTTTTCGACTACAGGACTTTCACCTTCTCTGGTGCATCATTCCAATGCTTCGTCTAACCGCTCGAGTCCATATCGCTGTCCCACAACCCCAGTGGTAAAAACCACTGGTTTAGGCTCTTCCCAGTTCGCTCGCCGCTACTACGGGAATCGAGTTTTCTTTCTCTTCCTACAGCTACTAAGATGTTTCAGTTCGCTGCGTTCGCTCGCGCCACCCTATGGATTCAGGTGGCCGTATACAGGGTTGCCCCATTCGGAAATCTTCGGATCAAAGCCTGCTTCCAGCTCCCCGAAGCGTATCGTTGGTAACCACGTCCTTCTTCGCCTCTGCGTGCCTAGGTATCCACCGTGAGCCCGTTGTAGCTTGACCTTCACTCAACTAATTAGCAAAACTAACTAATCAAGTTCACTCTTCTCTCAACGAACTTTGAATGTTCTGTGTGTACTACCTTACACTTCTCTCATATTCAGTTTTCAAGGTTCTTCGCTAGGCTCTCACCCAGCAGACTATGTATCCGCCTGATAGCTCAAGCAACACATACTGTGCTGAATTTATCCCGTGCTTCGTGGTGGAGGTTAGCGGACTCGAACCGCTGACATCCTGCTTGCAAAGCAGGCGCTCTACCAACTGAGCTAAACCCCCACGCAGTGGGCCATCCTGGACTCGAACCAGGGACCTCACCCTTATCAGGGGTGCGCTCTAACCACCTGAGCTAATAGCCCGTGTTTAGTTCCTCTACCTCTCACTATCACTAGCAAAAAGCAAGAAATAAACCTCAACCATAGTCTAGAAACTTGACTCAAAGCCCTGACCGACCTAGAGTGACCACTCAATCCCCCTATAAAGTAAGTCTCGGAGTGATTAAGGGTAGGTCTCCCTAAAAGGAGGTGATCCAGCCACACCTTCCGGTACGGCTACCTTGTTACGACTTCACCCCAGTCATCAGCCCTGCCTTCGGCGCCCTCCTCCGCGAACGGTTAGAGTAACGACTTCGGGCGTGGCCAACTCCCATGGTGTGACGGGCGGTGTGTACAAGGCCCGGGAACGTATTCACCGCAGTATGCTGACCTGCGATTACTAGCGATTCCGCCTTCATGCAGGCGAGTTGCAGCCTGCAATCTGAACTGAGCCACAGTTTATGGGATTTGCTTGCACTCGCGCGCTCGCTGCCCTCTGTCTGTAGCATTGTAGGACGTGTGTAGCCCAAGACGTAAGGGGCATGATGACTTGACGTCGTCCACACCTTCCTCCGAGTTGTCCCCGGCAGTCTCTCTAGAGTGCCCAACTTAATGCTGGCAACTAAAAACGTGGGTTGCGCTCGTTGCGGGACTTAACCCAACATCTCACGACACGAGCTGACGACAGCCATGCACCACCTGTGTTCGCGCTCCCGAAGGCACTCCCTCATCTCTGAAGGATTCGCGACATGTCAAGCCTTGGTAAGGTTCTTCGCGTTGCATCGAATTAAACCACATCCTCCACCGCTTGTGCGGGCCCCCGTCAATTCCTTTGAGTTTCACACTTGCGTGCGTACTCCCCAGGCGGGATACTTAACGCGTTAGCTACGGTACTGCACGGGTCGATACGTCCAACACCTAGTATCCATCGTTTACAGCTAGGACTACAGGGGTATCTAATCCCTTTCGCTCCCCTAGCTTTCGTCCCTCAGCGTCAGTTGTGGCCCAGTAGAGCGCCTTCGCCACTGGTGTTCTTCCCGATATCTACGCATTTCACCGCTACACCGGGAATTCCCTCTACCCCTACCACACTCAAGTTAACCAGTTTCCATTGCCGATCCACAGTTGAGCTGTGGGCTTTGACAACAGACTTAATTAACCGCCTGCGGACGCTTTACGCCCAATAATTCCGGATAACGCTTGCCTCCTCCGTCTTACCGCGGCTGCTGGCACGGAGTTAGCCGAGGCTTATTCCTCTGGTACCGTCAGTTCTTCTTCCCAGAGAAAAGAGGTTTACAACCCTAAGGCCTTCCTCCCTCACGCGGCGTTGCTCCGTCAGGCTTTCGCCCATTGCGGAAAATTCCCCACTGCTGCCTCCCGTAGGAGTCTGGGCCGTGTCTCAGTCCCAGTGTGGCTGATCATCCTCTTAGACCAGCTACTGATCGTCGCCTTGGTGAGCCCTTACCTCACCAACTAGCTAATCAGACGCGAGTTCATCCTCAGGCGATATAACTTTTCACCTCTCGGCATATGGGGCATTAGCAGTCGTTTCCAACTGTTGTTCCCCTCCTAAGGGCAGATCCTCACGCGTTACTCACCCGTCCGCCACTAACCCCGAAGGGTCCGTTCGACTTGCATGTGTTAAGCACGCCGCCAGCGTTCATCCTGAGCCAGGATCAAACTCTCCATGTTAGTAAACTAATCTCGTAAGATTAATTCCAATTAGTCATTCGTGAAAAATGACCCGAAAAGCATGTCCCGGATACCTCAGTATCCGATTCTGTCTTCTTACTTGACTCAATTCCAGCACGAATGCTATCCTTGAACCAATTTAATCCTTGACAGGAACCTTGGCTTCATTTCTAGACTATG
>PYER01000471.1 GCA_003017855.1 filamentous cyanobacterium CCT1 | reverse complement strand
CCCCAGCAATTCCCGAACGGCTCGCTCCGCAAATCGCCCTGGCAGATTTTGTTGGCCCCGATGCTGTTGGCCTCTCTGGGCCTGCACGGGTTATTTCTAGTCATGCCTACCGGAGTCTCCAGCGAAGCGCCGATTCCGCCGCCTGACCCCGAGCAAGACAGCATCGCCATTACCCGCGTCGTCTGCTTCGACCAGTGAACCGCTGTTTAACGCCGATGTGGGGGAGCGGCTGCTGGCCTATGTAGCCGCCCTAGATCTGCCCTCTGGCCAGGTTGAGCGCGCGGCCGAGTCGATCGAAAATCGCTTTGCCTTTGATGCAACAGCGGTAACTCGCGAAACATTTAACGCCAATCAGAGCGCCTGGGAGAGCGAGATTCGCCAGGACACCGGTCTGGCAAATTTAAGCCCAGACATTGATCGCACTGAGTTTACGACGGTGTACCCCCAGCGAGTGTGTCTGAGCGACGTACCCGGAGACATCAACATTGGCGCGGTGGTCAACCCCGATGGTTCCTGGCGAGGCGAGCCCACTCTGCTGCGGAGTTCGGGCTATGGCGCCCTCGACCGCAAGGCCCTCCAGGAAATTCAAGACCACACCTTCTCTCCGGCTGCCGGAGTCAAAGCCTATGTGCTTACCGTTGAAACCAGCGTTGACTACGGCCCTCGCCCCTGCCTCGACCCCAATCCAGAAGCCTAGGACGCCAGCGCTGCGGGCACCTGATTGCGATCGGTCAGAATTTCATGGCCGGTTTCGCTCACCAGCACCGTGTGCTCAAACTGGGCCGACAGGCTGCGATCGACCGTTACCACCGTCCACTGGTCTTTTAGTGTGCGGGTCTGCTTCGAGCCAGCATTGAGAATGGGCTCGATCGCCAGCGTCATGCCGGGCCGCAGCTTCATATTGGGCAACTGCCGGGTGCGAAAGTTAAACACCGAGGGCGCTTCGTGCAGGTTGCGGCCCACCCCGTGACCGGTAAAGTCTTCGACAACGGCAAATCCGTAGCTGGCGACGCAGTCTTCGATCGCACCGGCAATATCCAGCAGCGTATTCCCCGGCTTGACCTGGGCAATGCCCGCATAGAGAGCGGCCTCGGCGGCGGTCATTAGCTGCTTGGCCTGGGCCGAGACCTCGCCCACCGCAATAGTGATGCACGAGTCGCCGTGAAAGCCGTTGAAGTAGGCCCCCGTATCGACCTTGAGCAGGTCACCCCGGCGAATCACCTGGCGCTTGTTGGGAATGCCGTGTACTACCTGGTCGTTAATACAGGCGCAAATCGACGCCGGAAAGCCGTGATAGCCTTTAAAGCTGGGGGTGGCTCCCATTGCGCGGATGCGCGTTTCGGCATGGGCGTCGAGGTCGGCGGTGGTCATCCCCGGCTGTACCAGAGCCTCAATCTCTTTCAGTACCGTGGCCACAATGCGAGCCGCCTCGCGCATGATCTCCAGCTCAGCCTCGCTCTTGAGCTCGACCCCCCGCACGCGACGACTGCGCTTGGGCAGGGTCATCTGGTCGGCTCGCCCCGGAATGAGATGTGTCAAAAAGTCCATAGATTACGACGCTTAAACTATTGGCCTGGTTTCGAAGACCCCTCACTAGTGTAGTCCGTTGCGCGCAGGACTATGCCGGTAGGGTCAGCCCCAACTCTGGTCCTATACCGACCCATCGCCACTGCGGCATTCCAGAGCGGCGATGACCGGCGAAACAGGCGTGCCACACGGGCGATCGCAGGGCACAGATAAATAATTAGAACCTCGGGTACCGGCGTCCTTTACCTGTAGCCAGGCTTTAGGCAACCAGGAACCTGACATCGATCCCCAGGAGACTTACTTCACGAAAACGTTCTGGTGAGCATAACTGTCTAAGGCATTCCTCTAGCGCAGCTAAAAAACAAACTATCCTTGGCTGAATGTATAAGCACAGCACTCCTAAAAAAGCAGCTTTAGACTTTAGAATTCGCTGAAATTAGCGGTGCTTCAGTCATCCGTTTCGTGAATCTCTTGGCACACTAGAATAGTGACGCCCCTACTATGTGCCAGCCTTGTGCTAGATCTCGCCAAACTTTTTCCTTTCCCCCTCGACGATTTTCAGTACGAGGCAGCGGCGGCCCTTGATGCCGACAAGTCTGTGGTAGTGTGTGCCCCCACGGGTTCTGGCAAAACGCTGATTGGCGAATACGCGATTTATCGAGCCCTAGACCACGGCAAGCGGGTGTTTTATACCACGCCGTTAAAGGCACTTTCTAACCAGAAACTGCGCGATTTTCGTAACCAGTTTGGCGATGAAAACGTCGGGTTGCTGACCGGGGATCTCTCCATCAACCGCGATGCGCCCGTCGTGGTGATGACCACCGAAATCTTTCGCAATATGCTCTATGGCACCCGGATTGGCGAAACCGGCACCACCCTGCAGCAGGTCGAAGCCGTGGTGCTCGACGAGTGCCACTACATGAACGATCGCCAGCGCGGCACCGTTTGGGAAGAATCAATTATCTACTGCCCGCCTGAGATTCAGCTGCTGGCCCTCTCCGCCACGGTTGAAAACTCGGGCCAGCTCACCGACTGGCTGCAAAAAGTCCACGGCCCCACCGAGCTCATCTATTCTGACTTTCGACCGGTGCCGCTGCAGTTTCACTACTGCACCAGCAAGCGGTTAGTGCCCCTGCTCGATGC
>PYER01000141.1 GCA_003017855.1 filamentous cyanobacterium CCT1 | reverse complement strand
CCCCGCCACTACCGCGACCAGGGCTTTGACCCGGCCCCCGACTACGGCGATCGCAGCCTGGTGCACACCTTTGTGGTGGCCTGCGACGTGGAGGGCCTGGACGACGGCTGCTACTACTACGCCCCCCGCAGCGAAGAGCTGCGCCAGGTGCGCTTCAAAAACTTTCGCCGCGAGCTGCACTACCTGTGCCTGGGTCAGGAGCTGGGCCGCGATGCCGCCGCCGTCGTGTTTCATACGGCCGATCTGGCTCGGGCCGTGGCGGCCTACGGCGATCGCGTCTACCGCTACCTGCACCTCGACGCCGGGCACCTGGGCCAGCGCTTGAATCTGGCCGCCGTGCGGCTGGGGCTGGGGGTGAGCGGTATCGGCGGTTTTTACGACGATCAGGTCAACGAGGTGCTGGGCATTCCACCCGACGAGGCGGTGATTTATATTACGACTCTGGGGCAGGCGGGGTAGTCTTAAAGGTACATGGCGACTCCTGCGGTGAGTTGGCCGGTTGCCCCCTTGTGACGCCGCCTGTCTATGGCCCAGCTTTCGTCTCAACCCCAGGCCCAAACCCAAAGCCAGCTTGCCAATGGCGCCGCTGCTGCACCGCTGCGTGCCCCCGATCGCCTGAGCGTGCTGCTGCTGGCCGAGGGGGGCGATCGCCTGGGGCCAACGCCGCCGACCTGCTGCCTGGTCGTGGCCGATACGCTGACTCAGGCTCTGGGCCTCTGGCAGACTGGACCCCCTGACTGGGTCGTCGTTGACCTGGCCTGGGCCGAGGGCAGCGGGCTGGCGTTTTTGGCCGCCCTGGGCGATCGCTGTGCTCAGCGTCCGCTGCCGGTGGTGGTGCTGGTGGGGCCGGGGCAGGAGCGCAGAGCCCTGGAGGCGATGAAGCTGGGGGCCGCCGACTATTTTTTTAAGGCCGAGTTTACCCCCGCTGACCTCTGGGCCAGGCTAGGCCAGCCGCCGCCAGCGCAGTCAGCGACCCTGGCGCAGGCCCACCAGCAGTACCAGAATCTGGTCGAAAATTCGCCCGATATCATTGAGCGGTTTGACCGCCATCTGCGCCACCTCTACGTCAGCCCCACGCTGGCCAGGCTGACGGGGGTGGATACCAGCGCCTTTGTGGGTAAAACCTGTCGCGATCTGGGGCTGGACAGCGCTATGGTCGAGGCCTGGGAGGCGGCCGCTGCCACGCTGTTGGCCACTGGTGAAAGGCAGACGATTGAGTTTGAGACCCCTACGCTGATGGGGGTGCGGCACTTTGAGATGGCGATCGCCCCGGAGTGGTCGGCCACGGGTGACGCGATCGAGTCAATTTTGTGTATTTCGCGCGACATCAGCGATCGCGTGGCGGCCCAGCAGGTGCAGCAGCGGTTGCTCACCGAGGCTCAGTCGGCCCAGCGCGACGCCATGGCCGCCCGAGACCTGTTGACCCACGTCTTTAATCGCATCAACGACGGCATTATCGCCTTTGACTGCAATGCCTGCTGCGTCTATCTCAACCCCAGTGCTGAGCAGATTTTGCAGCGATCGGCGGCAGATTTAATTGGTCAAAACGTCTGGGCTCAATTTCCCGAGGCGGTGGGCACCGCTATCTACCAGGCCTATCATCGAGCAGTTGAGCAGCAGCAGCCCGAATTTTTGGAGTACTACTTTCCGCCACTAGACACCTGCTTTGAGATGCGGCTTTACCCCGACAGTGAGGGCCTCACAGCGTACTTTACCGATATCAGCGATCGCAAAGCCGCCGCCGCCAGCCAGCAGCAAACCCAGCAGCTGCGCCACGAGCTATCGCTGCTCGAGACCACCCTCGACTCTATCTTGGCGGGCTACTGGGATATCGACTTCGTTGCCAATACCGCCTACATGAGCCCTGGCCTCAAGGCCATGTTTGGCTACGCTGACCACGAATTGCCCAACCATTCCCGCACCTGGCAAACCCTTATTTACCCAGACGATTTACCCATTGCCCTGGACAACCTGGAGCGCCACATTCAAAGCCACGGCCAGGTGCCCTACTACAACGAAGTGCGCTACCGCCACAAAAACGGCTCTACGGTGTGGATCATCTGTGCCGGGCAGGTGATTGACTGGGACGCTGCAGGCCAGCCCCAGCGCATGGTGGGCTGCCACGTCGATATTACCCGGCTTAAACACACCGAAGCCCAGCTGAGGAAAAACGAAGCCCACCTGCAAGCCGCCCAGCGCATCGGCAACTTAGGCAGTTGGGAGTTTGAGTTGGCTACTGAGCACATTGCCTGGTCTGACCAGCTCTATCGCATTTTTGGTCTCGCCGTGGGTGAGCAGCTGACTAGCTGTGAGGCGCTTCAGGACTACTTTCATCCCGATGACCAGGCGCGACATCATCAAACTATAGAGACCGCGATAGCCACCCATCAGCCCTTCGATGAAGAATTTCGCATTCTGCGGGCTGACGGTAGCCCCGGTCATATTAACGTCAAGGGAGAAGCCGTACTCGACAGCCTAGGGCAGCTTACCCATCTAACCGGCACCGTACAGGACATCAGCGATCGCAAGTGCGTCGAAGCCGAACGCCGCGCCCATGCAGATCAGGTGCAGAACCTGTCGCTGCAGCTGTCTCTAGCCCTCGAATCGGGCCGCATTGGCACCTGGAGTTGGGATCTCCGTGAGGCGGTCTTCTGGGATCAGCGCATGTACGAAATCTGGGGCCTGGAGAACCTGGGTCGAGCCGCTATCTTCGACGACTGGGCTGCCCGCGTGCATCCCGACGACTGGCCCAAGGTTGAGGCGGCTATTCACCAGGCTCTGCAAAGCCACGGGCGCTTTGACCTCGAGTTTCGGTTTTACCGCCCCAACGCTGAGCTGCGGTGGATACGTGCTGCGGCTATCGTGCAGGAATCCCCCGCCGGAGTGGCCCAGGCCATGGTGGGCCTCAACTACGACATTACGGAGCAAAAACAGGCGGCGATCGAGCTTGAGCGCCTCTCTCTACGCCTCTCCCTGGCTCTCAAATCGGGTCGCATTGGCAGTTGGGAAAGGGTTTTAGATACCGACGAGGTGATTTGGGATCAGTGCCTGATTGACCTGTACGGCTTTGCTCGTCTGGGACGTCAGGCCACCTACCAGAACTGGCGGGCTCAGGTCCACGCCGACGATATTGGCTGGGTTGAAGCGGCTAACCAGGCGCTCATCGACGGCAACACCCCCTACGACGTGGAGTTTCGGGTCTGGCGTGGCGACGGCAGCCTGGGCTGGATTCGCTCTAGTGCCCTGGTGCAGCGCGATGCCTGCGGTCAGCCCGTCAGCATTATCGGCATTAACTACGATATTAGCGATCGCAGGCAGGCCGCCGCTGAGCTTCAGAACCTCTCGGCCCGGTTAACTCTGGCCCTGGAGTCGGGGGGCTTTGGCAGTTGGGAATGGGATGTTGTCACCAACGTTATTAGTTGGGATCAGCGCCTGATCGATCTCTATGACTTTGAGGAGGGGCGACCTACCACCTACCAGGACTGGCGCAACCGGGTCTATAGCGACGACCTCAAGACGGTAGAAGCAGCCCTCCAGGCGGCCCTGGCTACCGATGCTCCCTATGACAGCGAGTTTCGCATCTGTCGCCGCGACGGCGAACTGCGCTGGATCAAGGCCAACGCGCTGGTCTACCGCACCCCCGAAGGGCAGCCTCTGAGCATGGTGGGCATCAACTACGACATCACCGAGAAGAAGCGGGCTGAGCTGCAAATTTTGCGCACCACTGCCCAGCTCGAAGCCTCAAATCGCGAGCTGGAGGCTTTTGCCTACTCGGTTTCCCACGATCTGCGGGCGCCGCTGCGGGCGATCGACGGCTTTAGCCGCGCCCTGCTCGAAGACTACGGCGACCAGTTTGACGAGGAAGGGCAGGACTATTTCGATCGCATTCGCCACAACGTCGGCCGCATGGGGCAGCTGATCGATGACCTGCTGCGGCTGTCGCGGGTGTCGCGGCTGGCGATGGCCTACGAGACGGTGAACCTCAGCATTTTGGTGCAGGGGCAGATCGACGAGCTGCGGTCGGCGGAGCCCGATCGCGTAGTCGCCATGACCATTGCTCCCGGCATTGCCGTCAGCGCCGACCCCACCCTGATGCAGGTCGCGATCGCCAACCTGGTGCAAAACGCCTGGAAGTTTACCAGCCACCGCCCCAGCGCCAGCCTGGAGTTTGGGGTGGGGGTGCAGGCGGGTGAGCCCGTCTACTACCTGCGCGACAACGGGGCCGGCTTCGATATGGCCTACGCCGACAAACTGTTTGGGGTGTTTCAGCGGCTGCACAACACCCATGAGTTTCCGGGCACTGGCATTGGCCTGGCTACGGTGCAGCGGGCCATTCACCGTCAGGGGGGGCGGGTGTGGGCCGAGGCCGCCGTAGACCAGGGGGCAACGTTTTACTTCACCTTGCCCCGCGCTTCTGGGGTAGAGAGGCCGCTATGACGCCAGTTCGCCCGATTTTGCTGGTCGAAGACAACCCCGACGACGAGCGGCTCACCCTGCGCGCCCTGCGCCGGGGTCACCTGGCCAACCCGGTGGTGGTGGCCCACAACGGCGAAGAGGCCCTGCAGCAGGTGTTTGGCTCTGGCCCGCTGCCCTGTGTGGTGCTGCTCGATCTCAAGTTGCCCAAAGTCGACGGGCTGGAGGTGCTGCGGCAGATTCGCGGCCGCGATCGCACCCGGCTGCTGCCCGTGGTGGTGCTCACCTCGTCGAGTGAAGACCGCGATATCATTGAAAGCTACAGCCTGGGGGCAAATAGCTATGTGCGCAAGCCCGTCAACATCGACGAATTTAGCGAAGCCGTGCGCCAGCTCGGCCTGTATTGGGCATTGATAAGTGAGCTGCCACCCACCCTGCCATGACTGCCTCTGAACCGCTGCGGGCGCTGATTGTAGAAGACTCCGACGACGATCGGCTGCTGCTGCTGCGGGAGCTGCGCCGGGCCGGGTTTGACCCCATCTGGGTGCAGGTGCAAACCGCCGAAGATTTTCGCGCCGCCCTCGACGCCGACGACTGGGACGTGGTGTTTTCCGACTATCAACTGCCTCAGTTTACGGCCCCGGCCGCCCTGGAGATTTTGAACCAAAGCCCCTACGACCTGCCCTTTATCGTCGTGTCGGGTACCGTAGGCGAGGCCACCGCTGTCGACATGATGCGGGCCGGGGCCCACGACTACGTGATGAAAGACAACCTGTCGCGGCTGGTAGAGGCGGTGCGGCGTGAGGTGCGCGAGGCCCAGAGCCGCCGCGATCGCCGCGCTGCGCTGATCGAGCTAGAGCGCACCAAAGAACTGCTGCACCTGGCGATCGAAGGCTCCGGCATTGGCATCTGGGACTGGCAGGTGCAGACGGGGGAGGTGTGGACCAGCGATCGCTGCGCCGCCCTGATGGGCTACTGCCCTGCTGACATGGGACCCGCCCGCATCGACACCTGGCAGCGGTTTGTGCACCCCGACGATTGGAGCCGCAAAAAGACTGCCCTAAGGCGCCACTTTGAGGGTGAAACGGCCAGCTACGAGTGCGAATTTCGCCTGCGCCACCGCCAGGGCCACTGGGTGTGGGTGCTCGATCGGGGCAAGGTCGTCGAGTGGGACGCCGCCGCCCGCCCGCTGCGCATGAGCGGTACCTATACCGACATCACTGAGCGCCGCCTGGCCGAGGCCGAGCATCGTCGCGTGGCTGACCAGATGCTGTTTAACAGCCTCCACGACGCCCTTACCCAGATGCCCAACCGCAACTTTCTCATGCAGCGGCTCGACCTGGCGATTCAGCGCTGCCATCGCCACCAGAAAACGTTTGCGGTGCTCTTTCTCGATCTCGACCACTTCAAGGTGATCAACGACAGTCTGGGCCATCTGGCGGGCGATGAGGTGCTGGTGGTGGTGGCTCAAAAGCTGCGATCGCTGATTCGCACCACCGATCTGGCCGCCCGCTTGGGGGGCGATGAGTTTGTGCTGCTGCTCGAAGACATCGGCACCCTGCAGGAGCCCCTGCGCATTGCCGAGCGGCTCCTGCGAGACATTCAAGAGCCCCTGGCCGTGGGCGGGCGCAACGTCTTTCTCAACGCCAGCGTAGGCATTGTGATGGGGGGCTGCGATTACCAAAGCCCCTCCGAACCCCTGAGAGATGCCGATATCGCCATGTACCGGGCCAAGTCCCAGGGGCGGGGGCGCTATGTGGTGTTCAATGAATCGATGCACCTGCAAGCCCTGCAGCGCCTCCAGCTCGAACAGGAACTGCGCCATGCCATCGACGCCGGGGAGCTGGTGCTCTACTACCAGCCCATTTTTCAGCTCAACACCCAGGAAATCTCTGGGTTCGAGGCCCTGGTGCGGTGGCAGCACCCCGATCGCGGCCTGATCGCCCCCGATCGCTTTATTCCCATTGCCGAAGAAACCGGGCTGATCGTGCCCCTCGATCGCTGGGTCTTGAGCCAGGCCACCCGGCAGCTTGCCCTCTGGCACCAGCGCTATCCCCACCAGGGCGAGCTGACGGTAAGCATTAATTTTTCGGTCAAAGATCTGCTGCGCAACGACCTGCTCAGCGATTTGACCAGCATTCTGGCCCAAACCGAGCTACAGGGCCACCACCTCAACCTCGAAATTACCGAAAGCACCCTGATCGAAGACATTCAGTCGATGGTCGCCATTTTGCAGCAGCTCAAGCCCTACGGGTTTACCGTCACTATCGACGATTTTGGCACCGGCTACTCTTCGCTCAGCTACCTGCACCAGCTCCCCGTCGATGCCCTCAAAATCGATCGCTCCTTTGTGATGACGATGGAGGCCAACCGCCGCAACTCCGACATCGTTGAAACCATCATTACCCTCAGCAACCGCCTGGGCCTGGCGGCGATCGCCGAAGGCGTCGAAACTCAGACCCAGTTCGAACACCTGCACCACCTGGGCTGCGAACTGGCTCAGGGCTACTGGTTCGCACCACCCCTGCCCGCCGCCGCTGCCGAAACCCTGCTGGCCTCCCAACCCATGCGCGCCTCGACCCCCCGATAGCCCTGCGGACTCCTAGTCTGGAAAGAAAAAGTCAGTCGGCTCTTCGTCTTCTTCAGAGGCAATGTAGCTGCGATAGTACTCCTCTAGCTCCGCCGCACCAATCGATCGCTCGGACGGGTTTTCGAAAAAGCCCTTGACTTTGAGGTAGCGGCGCAGTCCCTCAGCCCCGGCATCGTGCTGGGTCGCCGCCTTAAAGTCGTCCGGAAAGGTGTCGCTAATCTGCAACCAGGCCTCTTCTAAGATGTCCTCCACATCTTCGTTGGGGGCGCTGTCGATTAACGCTTCTAGCCCATCGAGGATGTCAATCAGCTTGAGGATCTCTGGAATTTTCTCCGAATCAGACATTGAGCCGTGCATGGATAGCGCTAAACAACCACGAATGCTTAGGAAAATCTTAGTGGAGTATGGACCAGATTGATCGGCATTGGTGAGTTCTCAACTTAATCGGTTCTCAGCCCGTTCTCGCGGGCTGAGACAATAAGTAAAACTACTGGAGCACTAATGCCCGCTGATGCCTTTATTCGGCGGGTGGGTCGAAGGTCGCCTGCATCGCCTGCCTAGGGCATGGTGAAGGTGTCTTGGGGTCGGTCCTGGGCGGCGGCGCGCCACTCGCGCAGGCGCAGCTGGGCCTGCGCGTAGGCCTCGGTCTGGGCCGGTACGGCTTCGGCGATCGCGATCGCGCGGCTGGGGTTGACCAGCGCTTCAGTTTCGGCCAGCCGCAAAATATCCCAGCTCCAGCGGGTGAGGGCCTGGGTGGCCTCAGCTCGCTGGGGGCTGCCCTCGGGTACCTGCTGGGCTAGCCGCACCGCTTCGGCCAGGGCGCTGACGGTGCCCGCCTGGGCGGTTTGATAGGCCGCCTGCAGCTGCTGCTGCCCCTGGAGCTGCCCGCGCCAGGTTTGAATGCTGCTCTGGGCTTCGTCCGAGAGCGCCCGACCCGCGCCAATGCGAGAGGCGACCGCTACCGCTTCAGCCAGGCGGCCCTGGGTAGCCAGCTGGCGCGCCTGGGCCAGAAGAGGGCCATCCTCGGCCCGCTGCAGGCTGTTGCGCCACTGGCTAATGTTTTCCTGGGCTTCGTCAGAGAGGGCACGACCGGGGCCAATCTGGCGGGCGGTGGCGATCGCAGCGGCCAGGTCTCCGGTCTGAGCCTGGGCCTCGGCCTGACTGAGAATGGGGCGGTCTTCAGCGGTTTCAATCTGGCCGCGCCAGCGACCAATCTGGGCTTCAGCGTCCTCCCAGGCGGCGTTGCTGCGCGAAATTTGTCGGGCTTCGATGATGGCGGCCTGCAGGTCGGCCACAGTGCCGGGCAGCGCCACCTGCCGCGCCCACTCCAGCTGGGTGCGCCCCTTCACCTCGTCCTGCCAGCGACCCATCAGGGCCTGGGCCTTGCCGTAGAGGGGGCGATCGGCACTGATGCTCTGCAACCGCACGATCGCTCCCTCCAACCCGGTAATACCGCCCTGCCACGAGAGCTGGCTGGCGTCGATAAAGGTGCGCATGTCGGCAATTTCGGCCCCCATGTTCAGCGACTCTGGAATCGCCCCCAGCATCTGACCAGCGGCGATCGCATCCCGGCGTTCGAGGGCGGCTTCAGCCATCTCCAGCAGATCGCGGCCAAACTCGCGGATCACCGACTGAGCCTCGCTGTAGACCGGGCTCTGACTGTCGATGCCCTGGGCCAGCTTGAGCGCCTCCTGCATGGATTTGAGGGTGCGCTGGCGGGCCAGCTCTTTGGCTTTGCCCAGCTGATTGAGGTCTTCGCGGGCGGCGGTAATTTTGGCGGTCAGCTCGTCGTACTTGACGGTTTCCCAGTGGGTATTGCCCACGTCGAGCAGCTGAATCGCCTTGGCAAAGGCATCTTGAAAGGCCAGCGCCTTGAGGTCGGTCTCAGCCGCTGCGTAGATTGTTTCGGCCTCTTCCCAAATCTGATTCCACTCGCCGACCTGCTCGTTGACTAGCTGGGCCGCCGCCGTATGGTTGGGAATCCGCCGGGCGATCGCGATCGCCTCCGTTAAATCGCCCGCCTGAAACGTGGTTTCGGCCAGATCGAGAATGTTTTCAGACCAGGTCTCAATGCGCAGATCGACCTCGCCCCGCAGCGGGTGGTCGGAGGGCAGCGACTCCAGCAGCGCGATCGCGTCCAAATATCCCTCTACCGTACCCTGCTCCGCGTAGGCCTCGGCACATTGCAAACGGGTCGTCGCCGCCGCCGTCGGCCAAAAAATAGCCCGACAGTTAGGCAGGTTCGGAATCCGAAACAGGCTGACCGCCGATACCGCGCCCACCCCCACTACCGCCACCAGAATGCCCACCGACCAGATCGGCCAGGTCTTGGCCAGGCGCTGAGTCAGGGGCGGTCGCGGCGGGGGCAAAGTACTCTGGTCGGCTGAGCGATCGTCTGGGTCATGGCTGGGGTTGTCGTCGAGCCGAGGGCTGGTGTGGTGGCCATCAGCGCGCTGGCGCAGATCGGCCAGGGGGTCGTAGCGGGTTGGCTTCTGGCTGTGGGATAGACGCGGCGGTACCTGTCCAGAAGGCACCGAAACAGGTGGTACCGGGCTAGAGCGGGCTGCCCCAGTGGACAGCTCCCGAGGCTGCGGTCGTTCAAAGGTATCTTGATCTGAAGCCATGCCCGCTTCCTGAGAGGTGTACCGCACGTCTAGCCATCTACGGCCCAAGTTTGTCAGACCCGTTCGCTAAACCAAGGGTGCAGCAAAAGCCAGATTTAGTATAGCCATGTCTTAACTAAACGCAATGTCATTAGATGCAGCGGCCCCAACCCGCCCCAATCGGCTCGCTGGCCAGCTGCAAACGCTCAGCCGCCTACCTGCTCCTTGTACTCGTCGGCGGTGAGGGTGTCATCTAGCTCCTCCAGGTCGCTGGCCTTGACTTTGATCAGCCAGCCGTCGCCATAGGGGTCATCGCCAATTTGCTCTGGCGCTTCAATCAGAGCTTCGTTGCGCTCCAGCACCTCGCCAGAAACAGGCGACTTCAGCTCCTCTACAGCTTTCACCGACTCCACCGTGCCAAACTTTTCGCCCTTTTCGAGGCCGTCGCCAATCTCGGGCAGCTCCAGAAAGACAATATCGCCCAGCTGGTCAATCGCAAAGGCGGTAATGCCCACGGTCACAATGCCCTCGTCTTCGTCAGCGCGGGCATATTCGTGGCTGTCGAGATATTTCAGCGTTTCAGGATATTCAAATGCCATGGCGTAACCTCACATCGCCCCAGGAAAAATTAGTTGTACCACAGCTATCGCGTCAAGCTGATGGAATCCAGTGCCAGTGTGCCACGAGTCAGTGGTTTTGGCGCAAGTTGAAGATGAGGGGATGGAGAGATGAGGGGATGGAGAGATGAGGGGATGGAGAGATGAGGGGATGAGGGGATGAATTATTCACTCCGCCTTCCTCACCGTCCTCACCTCCTCATCTTCCTCACCTACCTACCTACCCATCCACCCATCCATCCCCTTTCTCCCTACGGGAGACGCTAACGCGAACGACTCCGCTCAGGGACCGTCCACCCGCCTACCCGCCTACCCGCCTACTCGCCTAACCATCCACTCACTTCGCCCGATAAAACGGCCGCTTCACCACCTTCGCCGCCCGGGGTTCACCGCGGACTTCCACCTCCAACAACTGCCCAACTTTGGCCAGCGGCGTGGCGACGTAAGCCAGGGCAATGGGGATATTGAGGGTGGGGGCCAGGGTGCCGCTGGTGACGGTGCCGACGCGATCGCCCCCATGGAGTACCGGATAGCCGTGGCGGGCAATGTGGCGCCCCTCCATAACGAGGCCGACCAGACGGCGGCTGACGCCCTGGGCTTTTTGGGTTTCGAGCCGCGATCGCCCGATAAAATCCCCTTTTTCGTCCAGGTGCACCAGCCAGCTCAGGCCCGCCTCCAAAGGGCTGGTAGTGTCGTCAATGTCCTGACCGTAGAGGGCCATGGCGGCTTCCAGTCGCAGGGTATCGCGGGCACCCAGGCCGCAGGGGGCGACGCCATCGGCGGTCAGCATCTGCCACAGGGCCAGGGCAGTGTCGGGGTCGGTCATGATCTCAAAACCGTCTTCGCCGGTATAGCCGGTGCGGGCAATCCAGGCTAGCTGGCCCAGCAGGGCCGTGTCACGGTGGGCAAAGCGCCCCAGCACGTCGAGGTTTTGGGGTGTGTGGGGCTGCAGCAGGGTGGCGGCAGCCGGACCCTGAATCGAGATCAGGGCGCGATCGCGCGACTCGTCGACTAGCTCAATGCCGGTGCCCGCCAGGTGCGACCGCAGCCAGGTTTTGTCTTTGTCGGTGGTAGCGGCATTGACAATCAGGGTGACCGTTTCAACGGCTGAGGCGCGATCGTTGACGGTGACGCTGGCCGGGGGCGACTTGAGGTAAACAATCAAGTCGTCAATAATGCCGCCCTCGGGGTTGAGCAACACGGTGTACTGGGCTTCTCCCTGATTGAGCCGCTCCAGGTTAGAGGGCACCAGCCGCTGTAGGGCCGCAATCACCCCTGGCCCCCGCAGCTCAAACTTGCCCATGTGGGAAATATCGAACAGCCCGGCGCGATCGCGCACCGCCTGGTGCTCTTGCTTGATGCCGCCAAACTGCACCGGCATTGACCAGCCGGCAAACTCGGTCATGCGCGCCCTTTGCTCAACGCAGGCGGGGTAAAGAGGCGTTTGCAGCAGCGTCATAGGCGGGAATCCTAAGGATCATCTCAGAGTGTACTGAGAAAATCGTGGCCTTTTCAGGTTTTATACCGTTCCCGATTCGTCTTTGTTGCGCTCAAGGTAGAAGGATCCGTAGTTACAGAATGTTGCTGTGTCCTCGTTCTCGATCTGCGGTGCCATGCTGGTTGTTACGGGCTAAACAGCCCGATCTAGGTCTGAACCTGTTCCCTGTAGTGTGCTCCCATGCTTGCGTTAATGCCCCACGGGTCTTGTTTTTTGTGGGATCCTCGGCTGACATCCCTCCATGCCATCAGCGATGGAGGGGTGCTAGTGGCCTATTTTTCAATTCCACTGCTGCTGTTGCTAAATCGTCAGTATATTGACGCTCAAATTCGCCCGGTACTGCTGTTGTTTGCGGCCTTTATCTTCAGCTGTGGTATCGGCCACGGCCTGCGAATCTGGAATATCTGGCACGCCAACTACTGGCTTGAGGGGGGCTGGACGCTGATCACCGCTGCGATCAGCCTGTACACGGCCTGGCAGCTCAAGGCGCTGGTGCCCCAGTTGCTCAACACCCACCGCGATCTGGTCATCACCCGCGAAGTAGCCAAGCACGACCCGCTGACCGGCATTGCCAATCGTCGCGGGCTAGAGGCGGCCCTAGATGCCCTCAGCTATCAGCCCAGTAGCGTGATTCACAGCCTGGTTCTAGTCGATCTCGACGGCTTTAAAGCCATTAACGACACCTACGGTCACGGGGTGGGCGATCAGTTACTCCAGGCCGTGGCCAGGGTCTTGCACAGCCACATTCGCGCTATCGATCTGGCCGCTCGCATCGGCGGCGATGAGTTTGTGCTGCTAATGGTGGGCTGCACCCCCGAAGAAGCCCGCGATAAGGTCGAAACAATTCGCCAGGAGCTGCACAAAATTGATCTCCCCGCTCTGGTTCCCGATCTGGCACCTGGCCCAGACCATCGCTTTGTTTCGGCCAGTTTTGGTATCAGCTATTTTGACCCCGATCGCGGCTTGGCCCACAGCTATCAGCGGGCCGACGCCGCCCTCTACACCGCCAAGCACAGCGGCAAGAACCAGGTCGAGATCGCGACTTCTGCCCTAGCCCAGTAGGGGCAGCTCAGCTAATTTTTAATGAACCCGCCTAAGTCGGGTCGATACCGGGCGACAAAGCCGCCGTGGGCGTCGTATACCGCCACCTGGCGATCGACCTGGTGGCTGGTGGTAATAATTTGCTCGATCAGCTGCTGGGCGCTAGCGCTGAGCTGATTGGTAAAGGCAAAGGTGCCGTCGGCGGCGGGGGGAGTAATCGCCTGGCGCAACGGTTCGGCGTACTGGCTGGAGAGAATAACTCGAATTTGGCTGGGGTCTTCGCGCACGGTGCAGGGGGTGGCGGAAAATTCGCACAGCTGGGCCAGCGTGGTCGTCAGTGACTGGAGGGCTACGGCGTTGCGCAGGCGGGTCTGGGCGTTGGCCAGGGCAGGCTCGTAAGTCTCCAGCAGCACCGCGCCCTCTTCGGCCAAAATGGTGTCGGTAGGAATTTGCTGAGCGCTACCGACGGCCTGGAGCCACTGCTGCAGGGCCAGGGTCCACTGCCCTTTGGCCTCGTAGGCGGCGGCGGCCCGGGCGGCCTGGACGGCCTGGTGATAGTTGCTGGCCCCGGCCTCTTCGAGGGTGGCGCGGTTGGTCACTCGGCTGAGCTGCTGCTGGTAGTCTTTGAGCTGGGCCTGGGCCTCGTTGTAGACCATAGTGCCCTGGGGAATCAGCGATAGACCCTTAATCGCGGCCTGCCACTCTTTGGTGGCCAGCTGCCAGCCCGCCAGGGAGTTGGCGGTTTCCATCCGCTGGCGGGCCAGGTCGCCCGTTTGAATGGCGGTGCTGAAGTTGGCCTCGGCCTCTTCTTCGGCCACGATGCGCCGGCCAATGGCGCTGTAGTTGGCCCGATATTCGTACAGCTTTTGCTGGCTGTAGTCGTAGGCGGGGCTGTCGGCAGGCACGCTGGCCAGCCAGTCGATCGCCTGCTGCCAGAGCAGGTGCACCTTGACCCAGCGCTCGACCGGGTGGGGCGGGTTTTGGCTCAGGTTGGCGGCCTCAGTGGCGATCGCCTGCCCCTGAATGATGGCGTTGAGCGAGGCAATACTGTCCTGGTAGCGCTGCAGGTCGACCTGCACAGCGTCGTAGTGAGACGACCAGGATGGTACCGGATCTAGCAGATCGATAGCGGTTTGCAGGTCGGCCTGGGCCGTGAGCAAATCGTCGCCATTGGGGCTGCCAATCAGGGTGGCCTGGGCCAGGTCATCAAACTCGGCGGCCTGCTCAATGCGATCGCAGCTGCCCACTACGCAGGGCCGCGACAGCGCGTAGGCAAAGGCCCCGCTGCCCACCAAAATCAGCGCCGCCAGACCGTAGCTCCAGTAATAGCGCAGCGATCGCATTCCCAGCCCGGTCCACCGCTGCCCCCGCTGCACCCAGCCCGGCCCCTCGGGGGGCTGCACGGCGGTATCGGGCAGCGCCAGGGCTGCATCGCTAAACCCCAGCCCCGTTGCCCTAGCGCCATCGACGCTGCTGCCGGTAGCCTCTGCCCTGGGTTCACCACTGCCATGACCGTGGGCATCAGCTGGATCAGGCGGTAGAGGCATTGCCCCAGCCGACACCGTTGCCTCTACCGCCTGACCCGATGGCTGACCTGATGGCTGACCCGACGATTGAGCTGACCCTGGAGCAAGCACCTCGGTGACGGCAGGCTCCGCCGGAAAGACCACAGCTACCGCATCCTCCGGTTGCCAGGTAAAGGTGTGAATGGCGTAGGGCTGAGCCGCCGCCTTGAGCTTCAAATAGATACGGACAGAGAGAGCGCCCGCAGCGGCCCAGTCAGCATCGGGCAACCCCACCGTGGGCACCAGATCTCGAAACGCCGACTCCAGCTCCTTGAGCAAATCGTTGGGTTCGTCGACCTCAGGGGCCGAGTGCTCGGCCAGCAGCAACAGTCGTCCACCCCGCTCTGAGCAATCCAGGTGGGTGAGCCCAGGGTAGAGATTGGTATCCTTTAGATAGCTGGCAAAGGCCTGCTGAAGAGGCTCAAAGCCTATGGTGGTAGGCGACGATAGTGAGGTCATAGGGTACCGATGGATTTTGCCCCAAACTGTGATGCTCCAAGTGCTGCTCTGACGAGCAGACGGCCTAACGCAACGACCCAATCAACGGTCTCGGCAGCCTCAGCTCGCAAGACCGGCCCAGGGAGTTCTTGGCCCACATCCTGCCACGTGCGGATGGGGGACCAGCTAGAACCCGCTTAGTGAGTATGCTAGTGCAAGGTTGATAATCTGAAGCAAGATATCTTGGGGTGACTCGGGGGTGATCAGATCGCAGTGCTGATTCTAATTGTGGAAGACGAAGCCGAAATTGCCCGGCTAATTCGGCTCTATTTAGAAAAAGAAGGCTTTACCTGCGAAGTCTGTGAAGACGGCGAGACGGCACTGCGCTACCAGCAGACCCTCCAGCCGGATTTGATTATTCTGGACGTGATGCTGCCCAAGCTCGACGGTCTGGAGGTCTGCACCCGCATTCGCCAGGGGCCAGGGGCCAAAGACCCCTACATTCTCATGCTGACGGCGCGGGGTGAAGAGATCGATCGCATTATTGGCCTATCTACCGGGGCCGACGACTACCTGGTCAAGCCCTTTAGCCCCCGAGAGCTGGTGGCCCGCGTGCGCGCCCTGCTGCGCCGCAGCCTGCGCCACAGCCAGGAGGCCCCCTCCCAAACCTACCGCACCGCCCACTTCAGCCTCGACCTCGACCAGCGCATTGCCCACCGCCAGAACGGCCCCAGCGACTCAGAACAGCTCGATCTAACGCCCCTGGAGTTCGATCTGCTGGCCACCTTCATGAGCTACCCCGGCCGCGTGTGGAGCCGCCAGCACCTGATCGAAAAACTCTGGGGCGAAGACTTTTTTGGCGACGAGCGCGTGGTCGACACCCACATCGCCCGCCTGCGCAAAAAAGTAGAACCCGACTCGTCGCAGCCCACCTACGTCAAGACCGTGACGGGGGTGGGGTATCGGTTTGAGGATGAGGCGGTTTGAGGCAGGGTTTGGGATGAGGGGATGAGGGGATGGAGATGCGAAGCGGCTGCCCTTAGGATAGGGCCGAGGGAGTGCAAAATTGAAAATTCAAAATTTTGCACTTTGCACTTTGAATTTTGCACTCCTCCCTTCCTCACCATCCCCATCCCCTCACC
>PYER01000140.1 GCA_003017855.1 filamentous cyanobacterium CCT1 | reverse complement strand
CCGCTTAGCTCCCTCGCTTTGACCTGAAAGCCCACCGAAATCTTCCGTGGGCTGGCGGCGTTTGTCCAAAGTCAAGTTCTTGAGCTGGGCAGTGACGGTTTCGACAATGGTGCGCCAGCGCGCCAGCAACTTGTCCGTGAGCTGCATGAGGTGGTTTTTCATGGTGCGTCTGGGTTTGGCAAAGAACGCGATGCCACAGGTCTCAAAGAGCCGTTCTGCAAGTAATTTGGAGACGTGCCCCGATCAGCAAAGACCTTGCCATAGAAGCCTTGAAGCAAGTCCTCGACGGGCTTGCGGTCGTCGGGATTGCCCGGCGTGACCTGGATGTTGAGTAGCTCACCCTTGTCATTGACCACCCGGTGGAGCTTGTAGGCCCAGCCTTCCCGTAGGGTAGCCAAAGAACCAGTCCACTGACGTTTTGCCCCGAGCCGCCAGGCCGCGAAACACTCTATGGCGTCGAATCCGACGGTTATGGCACACATTGAGACTGCTGCTCTCGATAAAGCTGATGCCAGTGCAGGCACCAAAACAGTGCTTCAGATACACGCACAACGGCAGCAGGGCCGAGGGCATCCATTCCACATAGCGGTTGTCACTGACCAGGCAGGGAAAGGCCTCTCGTCAATGCACACAGACATGCTTGCAGTAGAACGCTTTGTAGGCGGAGCCTTCCCGCAGGGTAGTTTCGATAGTGCTGCTGGTGGAAACACACCAAGGTTGTCATGATCTCGCTCAAGCTCAGCGATCGCTGGCGCTGACGGTGTTGAACGCCTTCACCCAGCAGCATCTGGTGCCATTTCAGCTCGAACGACTGGCAGAAATCATCGATGTGGCAAAACAGCTCTTCTAGACTGTCCATAGGGGGGCCTGCTGAATTCTTAGGTTGATTTCAGCTTACAAAGCCCCTCCTTTGCTTATCCCGAACTGAGGTTAGAGTACCATTTTGCTTTGCTCTGCAACTTGCAGGACTCATCTTTCAACCAGCTATCTCTGCTAAGCACAATTAATTTGATTGCTAAATTTTTTCGGCTAAAAACTCTACCAGGCGCGTCACTTTCGCGGAGAGGTGACGATTGACCGGGTACAGCGCGTAGATGTTGATGGGTGGCGGCGGGTAGTCGGTCAGAATTGGGTGCAGTCGCCCCTCCCGCAAATCCTGTTTCACGATGAAGTCGGGCAGCATGACAATGCCCAAACCCGCGATCGCAGCGGCCCGCAGCACCTCACCGTTGTTGCAGCACAGCGGCCCGCCAATGGGAACCGTGTGCGGCTCGTCGCCGATTAGAGTCCAGCTGTTGTCCTGCGATCGGTGGCCGTAATGCAGACAATCGTGCTGTTTGAGATCGTCTGGATGGGCAGGGATGCCGCACTGCTGAAGATAGTCGGGGGCTGCACATACCACCAGCGGGCAGTGAGCCAGCGTATGGGCGATTAACCCGGTACCGGGCGGCTCGGCGGCAATGCGAAGGGTGATATCAAAGCCTTCTTCGATCGGGTCGATGCGGCGATCGTTGAGCACAAGTTCGACCTGGAGATCGGGGTACTGGGCCATAAACTCGACCACCAGCGGGGCCAAGTGCAGGGTGCCAAAGGTCATCGGCGCGTTGATGCGCAGGCTGCCGCGCGGCTCCTGATGCAGGCGGGTGAGGGCTAGCTCCGCTTCTTCGAGGTCGGCCAGGATAGCGAGGCAGCGATCGTAGTAGGCCCGCCCAGCATCGGTGGGGGAGACTTTGCGGGTGGTGCGGTGCAAAAGCTGGGTTTGCAGGTGATCTTCGAGGTTCATAACCAGCTTGTTGACCTGCGATCGCGACAAATCCATCTTGCGGGCAGCGGCGGCGAAACCACCCGCTTCGACGACATGGGTAAAGGCGCGCATGCTTTCGAGTTTGTCCATCTGGGGAAGGGGAGTGGGAGAGTGGGCGGGTAGGTGGGTGGATGGGTGGCGGTCCCTGAGCGAAGTCGTTTGTCCTGTGGACAGGCTTCGCCAACGCGCTAGCGTCTCCCGTAGGGAGAAAGGGGATGAGGCGGTCGATTGTCTCTTGCAAGGCGACAATATGTCCATTGAATTTGGTATTGTCGTTTAATTTGATTCAGTATATCGTTAATTTATTCGGATGTTTCCAATCCATTGACACAGGAGGTGTCTCTAATGATTACGGTTCGTCCTGCTAATGAGCGCGGTGCTGCTAACTTCGGCTGGCTCGATTCTCGCCACACCTTTTCTTTTGGCAACTACTACGACCCTCGCCACATGGGCTTTGCTAGCCTGCGGGTGATTAACGAAGACAAGGTGCTGCCGAGCCAAGGCTTTGGTACCCACGGCCACCGCGATATGGAAATCGTTACCTACGTGCTGGATGGCGCACTGGAGCACAAAGACAGCATCGGCACCGGTTCTGTCATTCGCCCTGGGGATGTGCAGCGGATGTCGGCGGGCACGGGCATTCGCCACAGCGAGTTCAACGCTTCCGACACTGACCCGGTGCACTTCTTACAGATCTGGATTTTGCCTGAGACCGAGGGCATCAACCCCGGCTATGAGCAAATTTCCGTTGCGCCGGAAGAAAAGCAGGGGCAGCTGCGCCTGGTGGGTTCTCGCGATGGCCATGACGGCTCGATCACCATTCATCAGGATGTCAGCCTTTACGCCGCTACTCTGGCCGAGGGCGATCGCGTTGAGCATACCCTGGCTCCGGGTCGGGTGGCCTGGGTGCAGGTAGCTCGAGGGGCTGTCAGCCTGAATGGTCACGACCTCACCGCTGGCGATGGGGCCGCCGTCAGCGATCTCGACACCCTGAGCCTGGCGGGGGCTGCCGATGCCGCCGAGGTGCTGGTGTTCGATATGGCGGCTTAGGCTACGGGTAGCTGCGGTTAATTAGCGATCGCTAACTGACCGCAGCCGCCTACTCCTAAAGCTTGCAGAGGCAGGTGTCCCCTGCCTCTGCAGGATGTCCATGCCACAAAATAACCCAAGAGAGGAGCGATCGATGCCTGAACCTGTGATTGCCGATACCAAGCCCGTTGTGATGGAGCTAGAAGCAGGCGACTATTTCTGGTGTACCTGCGGTCAGTCAAGCAACCAGCCCTTTTGCAACGGTGCCCATGCGGGTACCGAATTTACGCCGATGAAATTTACCCTGGAGGAGAAAAAGCAGGTGGCGCTGTGTGCCTGCAAGTACACCCAAAACGCCCCTTTCTGCGACGGTAGCCACGCCAAGCTATAGGCTGAATGGTGTTAAGGATCATCCAAAAATCTGTTGTAGGAGCCTGCCTTAGGGAAGGTTGAAGCCAAAGCCCAGGTGCATCGCAGGATTCACCTGAGCTTTGGTTTTAGTGCGAGAATGGGGCCTACTGTTCTCGCCCCCTTCGCTATGCGTCCAGCAATTTGGCAACCCCCAACCCTGCGGCAAGACAACGCCGAAGACGGCGATCGCCGGGCGACCTGGCTAGAGCTGTTCTATGACCTGGTGTTTGTCGCCACCATTAGCCAGCTCTCGCACTACCTGAGCGAGCACCTGAGCTGGGCGGGGGTGCTAGGCTTTGGGCTTTTCTTCGTGCCGATCTGGTGGTGCTGGGTGGGGGCGACGTTCTACGCCACCCGGTTCGATGCCGACGGGGTGTACGATCGCCTGTTTGCCTTTGTGGAAATGGTAATTGTGGCGGCGATGGCGGTGCATGTGCACCACGGGCTAGGCGGTGGCGATGTGGGCTTTGCCCTCTGCTACGCGGCGTTTCGCGGGCTGCTGGTGCTTCAGTACCAAATCGCGGGGTACTATAACCCGATCACCAAGGGGCTCGTTAGGCACTACTCCGTGGGGTTTAGCCTCAGCGTTTTACTGTGGTTGGGGTCGGTGTTTGTGCCCGCCCCTTGGCGCTACGCTCTCTGGATCGCCGGACTGCTGGTTGACCTGGGCACGCCTCTGACGGCTGGGCGGCTGGTGGTGCAGGTGCCGCCCAGCCTCACCCACGTGCCGGAGCGGGTGGGGCTGTTTACGATCATCGTGCTGGGGGAAGCGGTGGTCGGGGTGGTGCGAGGGCTGGGCAACCTGGACTGGACGCTGGCCGCGGAGGTGACGGCGGTGCTGGGGCTAGCGATCGCCTTTTGTCTCTGGTGGCTGTACTTTGACTCGGTGGATGGCTCGCCCCTGCGATCGATGCGGGCGGGCAGAATGGGCACCGCTCTGACCTGGCTCTACTGCCACCTGCCCCTGACTGCGGGCGTGGCTATGGCTGGCGTAGGGCTAGAACACATGATTGCCAACGGCCCCGCCACCCCGCCAGAGCCCGGCGAGCTGTGGCTCTTTTGCGGCGCCATCGCCCTGGTCTTGGCCTCTCTAGCCGCCATTCACTGGATGACCTGCACCCTCGGCACGCCCAGGTTTCGGCGCAGCTTGAGCACCTACCGGCTGGGGTCGGCTCTGTTTGCGATCGCGCTGGCCATTTTAGGCACCAACCTGCCGTCGCTGGGTGTGGTGGCCTGGGCGACGGTGGCCTGCGGCGTGCAGATAGGGTTCAACTTGGTGAAGACCAAGCCCGCCGCCAAGCAGCCCCAGGCCCAGTAATTAGGCTTCGCAGGGTGCCTGGCGTCGCGCTGGTAGAGCCTCGCCTAGGCGTTATGCGCCTTGAGTAGTCCCAAAAACAAGTCTGACAAACGACTAGCTGCTTTGCCGTAGCCGGGCTCGGGTGCGGCTGCTGAGGTGCTCGGAAACCAGATCGCGGTCTCGGTTGGTAAGCCCACTGATGCGCTGCTGGGCCTGGTTAAGCTGATGATTGTCTGAGAGGCGATTAATTAGATCGGCCTCGTAAGACCGCTGCCTGGGGCTAAGGCGAGACTTTCCCATAGGTAAGACTGGTGACAGAAATCAGTAACATAATCTGTCCCTAGTCTAAGTTCAAACTAGAGACCTGGGGCGCTGGGCAGGCGTTAGCAAGAAATTGTTACCCGGACGGTTCGCTCAGGGCTACCCCTGCCTCAGGCCCCCGATTATTGGCTGGTTGCACTGCGATCGCTAGATGCCGGTGTCTAGCGCTTCGGTCAGCTTGTCGAGGTAGAGGGCCATCAGGTTGCTCTGGTCGCCAGGCATGGTCGAGCGCACTTCTTCTTTGAGCAGACGATAGGCGACAACGCAGGCGCTCTGGCGGTTAAACGAGCGAATAATGTTCTGCATCCAGACCAGGTACTCTTCCATAAAGCCGTCTTCGTCATTGAGCAAAATGCCCTTTGAGACGTACTCGAGGGTAAATAGCATGTCGCGCTGGCACTGCTGGGCGTGCTCCTGCACCACCTGCCGATGGGGAGTCTGCATCAGCCGCCGCAGGGCGTTGAGCACCAGCTCTTTACCGTGATCTCTGACATGGTTGTAGAGGCCAACGCGGGTTTGAAACGACTCCATCATGTGGTCGAAGGGGCGCAGCTCTAGGTCGCTCAGGTAGCGACCGTCGGCTTCGCGGATGGCGGTGAGTAGGGCGTTATTCATAGCAGCTAAGGGCGCGATCGCGCGGCCTGGATGGGTTCTCACCCAAGATGCCCAGCCCAGTCAGGGTGATGCGTGATACTGAAATAATTCTTTGTACTGACGCGATCGGCCCGCCGGAGGAATTTTGGCTGTTCAAGGAGCAACGCCTCCCTACCCCGCCCAGGCCAGCTCCTCAGCCTGCCGCTGGGCCAGTCGGGGAATATTTTGGGCGACGAAGTGCTGGTGGAGAATCTGCACGCTGAGCAGGTGGTTGATCACCGCGTCGAGCTGCACCCGTTCGGCGACCGGGGTGGCGTCATCTTGGTGGCGGTGCAGCAGGGTTTGCACGGCGTCGTGGTCGAGCAGGGCGGCGGAGTCGACAGCGTCGCGGCTGAGAAAGGTATCTGCCAGGTTTTGCATAGCCCGCTGCTTAACCTTGTCGGTGTGGGAGGGCGGAGCCATAAAGGCGAATTTTTGCCGCTTGTAAAGGGTTTCTGGCAGCAGCTCGCGCATGGTTTCGCGCAGAATGTACTTGTCCTGGTAGCCGCGAAAGCGCAGGCTGGGGGGCAGGGTAACGGCGAACTCTACTAGCGGATGATCTAAGAAGGCGGGGCGAGCCTCCAGGGAGTTGGCCATATCGACGCGATCGCCCGCCCAGCCCAGCACCTGCGACTCAAACTGGGTTTTGATCCACACGTACTGGGCCTTGTCGAGGGGATGGCGATCGCGCAGCTGACGCTGATCCAGGGCGGCGGCGATCGCCGCTCCGGGCGCATAATCCCCCAGGGCTTCGCGATACTGAGGGTGCAGCAGCTCCGGCACCCGCCCAGCCGAACTCAGCCACGACTGCAGGCAGCTGGGCGTGAAGCCCACAACCTCGTTCAGGGCCTCGTCTTCCAGGGGATTTTCGGCCAGCAGATTGCCCTTAAACAGCTTGTTGCTCTCCGCTAGCCAGGCCTCCAGGTCGGCCCGCTCCTCTGGGCTGGCGTGGGCCATGCCGTGGCGAATCATGTCCAGCCTGAGCTGCGGGTAGCCCGCAAACAGCTCGTCGGAGCCTTCGCCCGTAACCACCACTTTGTAGCCTGCCGCATTGACGTGCTCGCTCATCAGCAGCTTGGCGACGGTAAAGGTGTTGTAGATGCTGCGCTCGGTGTGCCAGAGGGTGCGGGCAAAGTGGTCGTAGAGCTGGGTGCCATCGACGGTGAGAATATCCTGGTCGGCCCCGACGGCGGCGGCCATTTCGCGAGCGATCGCGGTTTCGTCGTAGTCACTGTCGTCAAAGCCGATGGTGAAGGCCTTGACCGGCGACTGCTGGCAGGCGGCAGCCACCCCAAGAATGGTGCAGGAGTCGATGCCCCCCGATAGGTAGCAGGCCACCGGCACATCGGCCTCCAGCCGCAGCTGAATCGCCTCCACGAACCGCTGGCGCAGCTCTTCAATGTAGTCTTCGTCGCTGCGCTGAGGCCGAGTGCCCAATAGCGGAAAATCTAAGTCCCAGTACTGTTCTTTGTGCAGCGTGAGCTGGCCGTCGCGGCGCTGCACCACCACCTTTTGCCCCGGTTCCACGGCATAGATGCCCTCAAAGCCCGTGGTACCCGGCACCATGGTCTGCATCAGCTGGTGGTAGAGGCCGTCTGGCGAGAATTTGCGTTGCACCGAGGGATGGGCCATCACCACCTTGATCTCAGAGCCAAACACCAGCCCCTCGGGGGTGAGGCTGTAGAACAGCGGTTTGACGCCAAAGCGATCGCGCACCAGGGTCAGCCGATCCTGCTGGTGTTCGTAGACCGCAAAGGCAAACTCGCCGCGCAGGTGGGGCAGCGCGCCGTCGAGACCAAAGCGATCGGTCAGGTGCAGCACTAGCTCGGTATCGCTCTTGGTGCGAAAGGTGTAGCCCCGCGAGGTGAGGTCGGCCCGCAGCCGCTTGTAGTCGTAAAATTCGCCGTTGTGGGCAATCAAAAACTGCCCGTCCTCTGAACGAAAGGGCTGCCGTCCTCGCTCTGGGTTCAAATCAATAATTGACAGGCGCGCGTGGGTAAAGCCAACCCCCCGGCCTTCCACCGTGTCACAGCCAAAGCCGTCTGGCCCCCGGTGGTGCTGAATGGCCGCCATCCCCCTCAATAGCTGTGGCTCGACAGGATGGGTCGGGTCTGCGTACATGACGCCGCCAATACCGCACATAACAGGTTTCCTCCGGGGTTTAAGTGGTCATCCTAAAAGCCACAGGGCGGGCGAATGGGCTTTTTTAGCAAAACTCAAGGGTTAGAAGGATTTTGAATTTTGGACTAAGTAGCAGGGCCAAATCAAACCCAGCTTAAGTTCCCGGGTTTTCTCCCTTCGGGAGACACTTTGTGAACGACTTTGCTCAACCCTCTGCCCAGCAACGGATCGAGCATTGAGCGGAGTCGAAATGCGTCTTATGAGCAATCAGACTTACTTACTTCGGGCAGGCTAAGGACGCTCGCAGGATATCTAAGCCTGATCCAAGTTCAGAATCAGCAGTAGAGTTCTGCCGGTGGGAAAACTACAGAACCTGAGCTGGACTTGGTCCAGCTCACAGTGAGTTTGCCGCACATCAATCCAAAATCCAAAATCGCCAATCCAAAATCGTATGATTCGCCACAGTCTTCAGTTTAGAATTCGTTAACAATTGCCCCAAACCTGTGTACTGCATACACCTTATATAAATTTGCACTAGTATGACGTTTTCTATTGTTGCGTGGGACCCACAGACGGGCATGACCGGGGTCGCGGTGGCCACCAAGCACCTGGCCGTGGGGGCGCTGGTACCCCACGCACGGGCAGGGGTAGGCGCGATCGCCACCCAGGCACAAACCAATCCACTTCTGGGCATCTGGGGTTTAGAACTGCTGGAGCGGCGGCAGGCCACCGAAAGCCCCTTCAGCGAGGCCTCGGCGGACGTGGTGCTGGAGTGGCTGCTAGAGAATGACTGCGATCGCGATCAGCGCCAGGTGCATTTAGTCGATCACACCGGCCACACCGCCGCCTGGACGGGCCGCGACTGCACTGGCTGGGCGGGGCACCGCACGTTTAACAACGTTTCAGTAGCAGGCAATATGCTGGCGGGGGCAGGGGTGCTGGAGTCGATGGCGACGGCATTTCACAGTAGTGAAGGGATGGGCTTGAGCGATCGCCTGCTGCTGGCCCTGGAGTCGGGCGAGGCGGCTGGAGGCGACAAGCGCGGTCGTCAGTCCGCCGCCCTTTACGTCATGCACGACACGCCTTACCCCCACCTGGACCTGCGGGTTGACCACCACGATGACCCGATCGCGATGCTGCGCACTTTGCACACCGAGGCCCACCAAGACTACTACCAGTCGTTTCGCCAGAGCATGCCCAGCCAGCTAGCGGTACCTCAGCAAGATGCAATCGTTTGGTTGCCTAAAGCTGTCTAGCGTTAGCCAGGTTCCAAGGCATTGCTAACGTCTTTGTTGAGTAACCAAGACTTTCCTGATGGAATTGCGCCCAACCTGGCCGCGCTAACCCTTGCGGCCTGGCGATCGTTGGGTCGCAGCGACAACGCCAGCCAGGCGCCCAGGGCTAAATCTAGGGTGCGATCGCCTGTTCCGTCAGCCCGTTGAGTGCTTCTGCAACATTGGCAATTACCTGAGTGCCGCAGTCGCCTAAACGGTGCCGTCCGCCTAAAAAGCGCGGATCGTTGTAGGCAATCTGTACGCCCTGCTGATCTTGAAAAATCAGCAGCTTCTGCGGCAGGTCAATCCCTATACTTTGCTGGCACTGCATCAGCGGCGTTCCGGCCTGGGGGTTGCCAAAAATGACCACACGGGTAGGGGGTAGCTCTAAACCGGCATTTGCCGCATTCTGGGCATGGTCAACAGTGGCAAAGACGTTTAGCCCATTTGATTCGAGGGTTTGAATGAAGCGACGCTCGGTTTCCTCCACGCTGTAAGGGCTCGACTTGATCACCAGCCCGGTGGGGGTTGTGACCTGAGCCGTTGCCGAGGGCTGGGGAATGATGTGGCTGAGCGAGAACCCTACCCCAACGGCTAAACCCAGTGCAATCAGAGTAACGTTACGCATATCACTAGCTTTAAAGATACTGCCGATAGCTTATCGCTAAGCCTCTCCCTCGGGAACAGGGCAAAAGCCCGGGTATTAATCAACCTAGAGCAGCAAGTGCGATCGCTGCGCCAGGCGGGGCTAACGCGCTAGCCATTGGCCACCTGAATGCAGGTTCTCTTGACAACATCAGCGGCTGACTTGCCGCTCGTTAATTTAATAAGGCTGTCCATTCGGTCTATCCTTGTAGGATGCCGTGTTCAGCCCAGCCGTAGCCATGCACAACTTCTTACCCGTCGCCTACTTTGAAGGCCAGTTTTGCGACTTTAGCGACGCCAAACTCTCCGTCGCCACCCACGCCCTGCACTACGGCACCGGGGCTTTCGGCGGGCTGCGCGGCATCCCCGACCCGGCAGGGGGCAACCGGGCGTTGCTGTTTCGCCTCGATCGCCACTGTCAGCGGCTCAGCACCAGCGCTCGCCTGCTCAACTACGACCTGCCCGCCGACAAAATTCAGGCGGTGATCGAAGACTTTGTGCGCAAAAACAGCCCCGACCAATCCTTCTACATTCGGCCCTTTGTCTACACCTCAGACCTGGGCATTTCGCCCCGGCTGCACAACGTTGAGAAAAACTTTTTTGTCTACGGTCTAGAGCTGGGCGACTACCTCTCACCCGAGGGCGTCACCTGTCGGTTTAGCTCCTGGTACCGGCAAGAAGACCGCAGCCTGCCCCTGCGCGGCAAAATTAGCGGGGCCTACATCACCTCGTCGCTGGCCAAAACCGAGGCGGTTGAGTCGGGCTTTGACGAGTCGATTTTGATGAATTCTCAGGGCAAGGTCAGCGAAGCCTCGGGTATGAACGTGTTCATCGTGCGCCACGGCAAGCTAATTACCCCCGGCTACGAGCAGGACATTCTTGAAGGCATTACCCGCGACAGCATTCTCACCGTGGCCCGCGATCTGGGTATAGAGGTGGTCGAGCGCCCGGTCGACAAGTCGGAGCTGCTGATTGCCGACGAGGTATTCCTCAGCGGGACGGCGGCGAAAATTACGCCAGTGCGCCGAGTCGAGTCCTACAATTTGCCTACCCACCGTCCCATCACCGATCGCCTGCGTGACCAGCTTACCGCCATTACCGAAGGGCGAGTCGAGGCCTACAAAGACTGGGTGTTTGCGATCGATCTGGGCTAGCTCAGCAGCTTGCGAAAGGTTATTTTGTCGTAGCCTGTGGCGTAAAAGTCGCGAATGCGTCCTTCTTTTTCGTAGCCGCATTTGCGGTAGAACTGGCGGGTGCGCTCAAACTCGGGTGTTCCTGAGGTGTCGACCACCAGCATGCGCCCGCCACGATCGCTCAGGGTTTTCTCGATATAGTGCAGCAACACCGTGCCGCGACCCTGCCCCTGGCGATCGGGGTGGATGGCGATCAGCTGCAGGTTCCAGGTCTGGTCGGTCATGCGCTCAGGCTCGCAGTAGGCTACCCCCACGGGACCGCGATCGTCATCCGTGAGCCAGAAAGCCTCGCTGGCGTTATCGCTGTCAAAGTAGCTGGCCAGCATGTTGTTCAACGCTTTTAGCTCGGTTGGACCAAATAGGCCAGTTGCCTCCGCCAGGGCTACCAGCCCGTTGATGTCAGCCGCGATCGCTGGTCGAATCATTCTAAAACTCACGGCAAGGGGGTGTATCACCAAGATGCTTTGGCAGCCTGCCGGGGAAGCAGGCCGCCAAAGAATATGCTACAAGATACTACATCGACTGGCTTAGAATTTCCTGAGCCTTGCCACTATCCCCCGACGCCAAGTCAGTCGGACCTTCTTAAGCAGGTCTGATTATTTACTAAGACACATTTCGACTTCGCTCAATGCTCGATCCATTGCTGAGTAGAGGGTTGAGCGGAGTCGTTCGCGACGTGTCTCCTGAAGGGAGAAAACTCGGAAACTTAAGCTGGATTTAATTTGACCCTCCTACTTAAGTTCTGGTTACACCTCCCAATGGTGGGGCAAACGGCCAGTTGCCCCTACCGGTTGCCTATTTTATGGCGGGGTTTTGGGAAGGCGGATTTGGTCCTAAAGCAAATTTTTGAACAGGAGCGCCACCTGCCCCTTAATCTTCTCCAGGCGAGGGCGGTTTTGCCACTCGGCGTAGCTGAGGCACCAGCTGTTGTCCAGGGCCTTGAGAAAAAACTGCTCAACTTTTTGAGCCAGTTCGGGGTAGAGGCCCGAAATATTTAGCTCGTCGTTGTGGAAGTAGCTGCGGGGGTCGAAGTTGGCGCTGCCGGTGCTAATCCAGTCATCGTCAACCAGCACAAATTTGGCGTGCATCATGCTGGGCTGGTGTTCGCAGATTTTGATGCCGGCCTTGAGCAGAGGACCGTACAGGCCGCGACTGGCCAGATGCACCATTTTTTTATCGGTGGCTGATCCCATGGTGAGAATACGGACATCCACTCCTTTTTGGCAGGCGCGGATGAGGGCCTGGATGGTGGCATCATCGGGTACGAGGTAGGGGCTGCCAATCCAGAGCCGATTTTTGGCTGCCAGAATGTGGAGCTGCATCAGCAGCCGCATGGATGACTCATTCAGGCTAGAGGTGTTGTCGGTGATGAAAAGCGGCGTAGACCCTGGCTTTTGAACGGAATGTAGACCTTGTCTGAGGTCGATGCAGCCGCCTGCGGAGGACCAGTTTTGCAAAAATTTGCCCTGAAGTAGACTGACCACTTCGCCTTCGTAGGCCACTTCAAAGTCGAGCCAGGGGGCAACATCGTGCTCAAACGCGGCTCCATCCCAAAAGTCAGACACGCCAGCGCCGCCAATGTACACCCGTTGCCCGTCGATGATTAGCAGCTTGCGGTGCGATCGCGAGTTGTACTCCAGGGGTGCCCGCCAGTCGAGGGGGCGAAAAAACTGAATTTCGACGCCGATATTTCTCAGCCGCCGCCAGTATTTTTCGGGAATGGCCTTGGTGCCCTGGTGGTCAAGCAAAAGCTGGACTGTGGCTCCGGCCAAGGCGCGATCGGTAACGACTTCGGCAAACTCATCGGCCCTGCGACCCGGCGTCATGAAGTAGGTCTCGTACTGAATGAGATGTTTGGCGCTAGTTATAGCGGCATTGCGGGCCGCGTAGACATCCTCTATCTCGCTCCAAAAGCCAACCAGGTGCCCTGTAGTGTCAGCGGAGTTGGCCAACCCCTCCAGACTAAGGGCAAAGCGGGAGTCATCCAGGCTGGGCACGTTTTCGACTGTGCAGGCGGAGGGTCGGCTAAAGCTACCCCTGAGATACGCATAGCTGATTAGCACTAGTAGCAGCAGCACCAGTGCGCCTACTAACCACCACAGCCACACAGGCGGAGGCTCCGAATCATCGGCAGAGTCGGTAGGCATGGCGGCAAATCCATCATTGAGGGAAGACCCTAGCGTAGCGCTGAACGTCTTCCCAAGGCTCTACATCTTAGGACAGATCCCAATTGAAAAACGCTGTTCTAAACCGCCGATCGCGACGACGGCAGCACCCGGCTCAGCAGTACATAGAGCACCAGCGCTGACACAATGCCGTTGATGGGCACAATTCCCCAGCCCGCCTGGCCAGTAAAGTAGGCGATCGCAGAGGCCCCTACGTAGGCAATTACCCCTGCCCAATTAAACGCAGGCTGACGTTCCTCCAGCGTTGGAAACTGGCCTCGGCGGTTGATCCAGTAGTCGGCCATGATAATGCCGCCGATAGGTGGAATGAACGTGCCCAGCAAAATCAGGTACTGCACCAGCCCTTCGTAAATGCCACCCCAGGCCATGAACAGGGCGATTGTCGCCCCACCCAGCACAAACAACGTGCGACGGCTAGAGCGAAACATGTTCGACCCGGCGATCGAAAAGGCGTAGATGGTGTTGTCCTGGGTGGTCCACATGTTCAAGAAGAACAAGATCAGGCCGCCCACCAGCAGACCCTGCTGAGCCATCACCTTAACGATGTCGGGTTCGCCGTAGACCTTGGCGCAAAAAGCACCTGAGAAAATCAAAAAGCCGTTGCCTAAAAAGAAGGCAATCAGCGTGGCGATAAAGCCCGCGCGACCGTTTTTAGCGAATCGGCTCCAGTTGGTGGCCTGGGTGCCGCCCGAGACAAAGGTCCCGACGATGATCGTAATCGCCGCGCTGAGGGGCAGCGGATCAGCGATCGCCGCCGCCTGCAATCCCGCAAAGCCGCCCACATCTCGCGTGGCCACCGACAGACTCAGCCCCATCAGCAGCACCATGGCCGGTACGGCCAGCCGGCTCAGCCAGTCCATGGCGGTATAGCCAAAGTAGGCGGTTGAGCAAAAGGCGTAGGTAAAAAACAGAATAATCAGCCAGTTCCACGACTCCGGCACTCCGGCCAGGGTATTGAGCAGCTGCGCCATCAGCGCCGAGCCCCAGGCATACCAGCCAATCTGCGTAAAGCCCAGAATAAAATCGACCCAGCGGGAGCCCACGTTGCCAAAGCTAAAGCGCGCCATCAGCACGGTGGTGAGCCCGGTTTCACCGGCAATGTAGCCCAGCAGCGCAGCGTACAGCCCTAAAATCAGGTTGCCGACTACAATCAGCGCTACCAGATTGGGCCAAAACTGAAAGGAGGGACCGACCAGCCCGCCCGCAAACAGGGTGCCCGAGTAGAGCGTAAACCCAACCAGAATGGGGGCTAACGAAAGAAGCGATCGCCGGGCCGCTACCGGCACCGGACTGAGGGGATAGTCTTCAGCAACGCTGCCCTGGTTGCCCAGAGACGATTCAGAAGTGGTAGACATAGGTATTAAAAAGCGCCTTGGCCCGCATTGTAAGGATAGGCCAACGGGCAAAAAGTATTTCAGCAAACATTCTTTTAGGTGGAGATTGGCGTGGTAGCCCGCTTACCCCAGAATTTGGCTGACGGTTAGCTGCAGATGAGGGAAGGTGGGCGATCGCAGCAGCTGATCGCGCTGAAATTCTGTGGAGTCATAGAACTGGTGGTCTAGTATGCAGATCGAAACTTTGGCCCCAAGCGGATCGACTATCCAGTATTCCGGAATTTCTAAAAGACCGTACTCGGAGCGTTTAGAGCGATAGTCATCGGCCTTAGTAGACTCACTAACCACTTCTATAACCAGCAGGGGAGGTGGCTCATGCAAATTAATTACCGCTTCTCGATCAGCCATCGCTTCCCACTGCGCTAACGGCAAGACCGTTACATCGGGAATGCGGGAGGTATCCCAACGTCTGCCCCGAGGCGATCGCACCCCAACCATCATCAACTTAGCGGTCCAGGGCAATTGCTGGCGGCCAATTTCGGCTCGAAACTGGTCACTCAAAAACTCGCTGATCGAACCGTGACGTCCCGTTCCTAACGCCATCGGTACCAGCTCCCCGTCAACCAGTTCGTAACGGGTGTCGGTGCCATCGCAATAGGTCAAGTAATCTTCAAAGGTCAGGTGTTGGGTAGTCGCCGTCATCGTCGAAACCTCGCCCCAAGAATCGGTGAACCGCGCTGATTGACCTAGCTTGAAGGCGGTAGCCGGTCTTGGCTACCCCCCTGACCGGCCAGCCGATTCTTCATCGCTTCGAGTTCGCTATCGACTGTGGATGAGCCCCCCTCCAGAGCGGCAAACTGGCGTTCGAGGGGGTCGCCGCTGAGTTCTTCGAGGGCTTCGGATTTTGCCTCCAGCTCCATCACCCGCTCCTCCATCCGCTCAAACGCGGCGATCGAGCCGCCGGTACCCGTCTGACCCAGCATTTCCTGAATCCGCTGGGAGGCTTCGGCAGAGCGAGCGCGGGCAATGTACAGATCTTTTTTGGTGCGGGCGTCCGAAATTTTGGCCTCCAGCCGCCGCATGTTGTCTTTGAGGCCGCTGACCACGTCGCGCTGCTGGTCGAGCTGAGCATCCATGGCCTGTGCCGATTGCAAATAAGTTTGCCGCCGGGTAAGTGCCTGACGAGCCAGCTCTTCTTCGCCTTTTTGAATTGCTAGCTCGGCCCGGTTGTACCACTCCTGAGCCGTCGATTTGGCCTGGGCGCTCTGGCGCTCCGTGCGCTTTTGGGTGGCGATCGCCTGGGCCACCGCCTGCCTGAGCTGAATCAGGTTGGCCTGCATGTCGGCCATCGCCTGTTCCAGCACCTTTTCAGGATCTTCAGCCTGGCTGACAGCGCTCGTGAGATTAGACCGCAGCAATCGCCATATCCGATCAAACAGCCCCATCGATCGTTCTCCAGCGAGGGTAACCTGTCTCAGCATAACAGGCGGGTTTAGGGGGTGAGGAAGGTGAGGAAGTGAAGAATGGGAGTTCAAAGTTCAAAATGCAAAATTTTGAACTTTGAATTCACCCATCCACCCATCTACCCATCTACCCATCCACCCGCCTACCCATCCACCCATCTACCCATCCCACTTCACCTTAAACAGGCGAAACAGCTCATAGTC
>PYER01000470.1 GCA_003017855.1 filamentous cyanobacterium CCT1 | reverse complement strand
CATCCACCCATCCACCCTCAAGCAGGCTGCGCCAGCGGCACAGTCTCGGCACTGCGATCGCCCTCTGGCTGCTCAATGCGCTCTGCCATCGGCAGCGGCTTGCGGCCATAGCTCAGCTGGTTGAGCCAAAACACATCCTCGGTGCGCACCCGCTCAAACCCGGCGTAGCCCAGCCAGGCATCCACATTGCCCTGGCCGTAGTCATGAATGAAGGGTTCTTCAAAAATGGTGCTGAGCCAGTCGGCGGCCCGCAGGGTGCGCTGGTTGCCGTCGAGCACCAGCATTTGTCCGCCGGGCGTCAGCAGCCGAAATGCCTCTGAGAGAATGGTTTTAGCCACTGCTGGTGGCGTTTCGTGGAATAGCAGTGTGGCGCACACCACATCAAACGATGCTGCCGGTAGGCCCGTGGCCATTGCGTTGCCGTGGCGAAAGGTGATATCTAAACTGGCGTTCTGGGCCTTGTAGTCGGCCATCACCAGCATTTGGGGCGACAGGTCGAGGCCAATTACCTCCGCCTGGGGAAAGTGGCGCTTCAGCAGCAGCGTAGTGGTGCCCGTGCCACAGCCCAGGTCTAAAATTCGCCGAGGCCCGCCATTGATGGCTTTGACCAGGCTCTCGCGCACCCAGGTCTCGCCGGGGGGCAGCACGTATTGAGTAATGGGGTCGTAGGTGAGGGCAGCATCGACATTTAAGTAGCCGTTTTTGATGCCGTGGAAGTTGCTGATCTTGTAGTAGTTGGGGTAAACCACCTGGGGATTGGTGAACTGGGCCACCCCAGCCTCCCAGTCGATGCTATCGCGCAGCCGCAGCAGGGCGTTGCGATCGATCAGGTGCGAAAAGATCGGCGCTAGAAACTGCTCAAACAGGGTTTTAGACTGGGATGCCATAGGGATACCAACGCCGCGCAAACTCCCCTCAGCCTAGCAAGTTCATTTCTCGCTGGCCAGAAAAAAGTAGGATGAGGCAGGTGTACTCATCGCACCAGTCACATTGCACCAGTCATATCGCATCAATCTCACCGACGGAGGGGCATGGCCGCTGAGCAATCCTTCGCGCTACTGGGTTACCGCCTGCGGATAGGCTCCACCCTCGATCGCGCCACCGTAGTCAAATTTATGGAGCGCACCTACACCGAGCTGAACCCCCACCAGCCCATAGGCCACCTCGCCGACACGGTCGATCGCTACCTCAGCCGCGACACCCCCCTCTGGTGGATCGACGAGGCCGACGCTGCCCCTGCTGCTGGCCCGGTGGCAGGGCTCTGGCTAGGGCAGGCCAGTGACCAGCGCACCGGCAGACTGCACCCCTACGCGCTGCTGCTCTACGTGGTGCCGGCCCATCGGCGGCGCGGTCTGGCCACGGCCTTACTCACAATGGCCCATCAGTGGGCGCAGCAGCAGGGGCACCGGCAGATTAGCCTGCAGGTTTTTAGCGACAACCGGGCGGCCCAGGCGCTCTACACCAGCCTAGGCTACCAGCCCGAAGCGATCCTGATGAAGAAAGAATGGCCTGAGGAGCCAGTAGAAGAACGCTGAATCGCACGTGTCGACAAACCATTACCCAAAGTTCAGTAACCATAGTCATTAATATTGAGAACCATTGCCAATTAACGGTAAGATTGTCCAATCCTCTCCGACATCTAAATCCTTAGATGGTGGTTATTCAGTGGCTGCCCAGTGAGATTGCTCAGCAACCGTTGGGCGGCCCTGTTTTATTCTTCGCGACTCACCGTTATGACCATTACCCTTTCTCAAGCCGACTACGCAACCTGTCTCGACGCAGCCACCTGCGCCATCACACCAGAGGGCGAAGTAACGGCTTATCCGGCCAGGCTGGGGCAAGGGAAACAGCGCTACGTGGCCCTGCGTGAGGGCATCGATCTCTGCATCGAAGACCGCTGGCTCAACAGTGATTTAGAGGTTCAGCACTGCGATCGCGCCCATCCTCTGGAGTTCACTTTTGAACAGGCCCAGGGTGGTGGCAAAAGCAGCCAGCGCTACGACTTTTTTGGCAGTGGGTTGGCCCCAGCCGAACTCTGGCGCCTCCCTGGCAACCGACGAATTGTCAGCATTAACGTCCACATCGAGCCGCACATCTTTCAACAGTGGAGCGGTGAAACTTGTGACGATCTTCCAGACCTGCTGCGCCCCGACGATCAGCGCTACTTTGAGCGCTCTGGCACGCCGACGGCGGCGATGCAGATGGCGGTGCAGGCGATTTTGCACTGCCCGTTTCAGGGGCTGACCCAGCGGCTCTACCTGGAGAGCAAGGTGTGGGAGCTGATGGCCCTGCTGATTGAAGACCTCAAAACAACGCCCGACAGCGTCAGCCCACCGACCCTCAAACCCGACGATGTGGAGCGCATCCACTACGCCAGCAAGCTGCTGCGCCGCCAGCTCACCCAGCCCCCCTCGCTGATTGAGCTGGCGCGGGCGGTGGGCATCAACGACCACAAGCTCAAGGTGGGCTTTCGCCAAGTCTTTGGCACCACGGTGTTTGGCTACCTGCACGAGCACCGCATGGAGCGATCGCGCCAGCTGCTCGAGTCGGGCGATCTCAGCGTCACCGCCGCCGCCGAGGCGGTAGGCTTTGCCAGTCGGGGCCATTTTGCCGCCGCCTTCCGCCGCAAGTACGGCGTGAATCCAGGAGTGTATGCGCGGGGGAGGAGGGTTAGGGGTGGATGGGTAGG
>PYER01000013.1 GCA_003017855.1 filamentous cyanobacterium CCT1 | reverse complement strand
CCGCAGCCCAGGGAAAGCTACGGCGAACAGGGCCGGGGAACAAAGCTAAGCCTGACAGTTTAACCATAGGAAAATTGTGTAAATGATTGTGTAAATGTCTGAGTATTATGAAGATAGCTGGCTGTGCCCCAGGTCGTTTAGAAACGATTGCAGGCAGTTTTGAAACAATGGCTACCGTTGCGATTGCTTAATTCTAAGAAGCTGTGACTAAATGCTGAGCCTAAGGTTTGTAAACTACTGATAAAGTCTGTAAATTACAGATAAAGCGCAGCATGCGCTAATGCTTTCTTGGCTAGTTCTCTTGGTCAGCGGCTGTTGCTTTCAGCTTCCTCAATTGGAACACGACTCAGGGTATGGCGAGCCGAGCCAGCTGCAGGCACTGCCCCAGGCCCAGACTGGATAGCTCCCATCATGCTCAAATCAGGTTTAGGTCAGTTAGTTTTTCTGGCCAGGTTCTTTGGTCCCTAGCCTAGTTCAACCCCTGGTGCGTCGCTGCTATAGGGCGATGCTGCTAGCCCCCCGGACACAGTTTTTTGCTCGCTACTCAATATATTAGTTTTGCTCTTCCGTAGGACGTACCCCTGTGAATCAACCCTATCAACCCCGGCAGCATACCCGTTCTGAATGGCCCAACTGGGGACCCAAGTCACTGGTCGAAGAACGGGATGCTTGCGGCGTAGGCTTTTTAGCCGATCGGCAGAATCGTTCCAGCCACGACCTGGTGTTGAAGGCCCTAGCCGCCCTCGACTGCATGGAGCACCGGGGGGGGCGCTGTGCCGACCAGGACTCTGGCGACGGGGCCGGGGTGATGACGGCGATTCCGTGGGCGGTGCTCAACCGCTGGGCAGAGGCTCAGGGGCACGGGTCGCTGGAGAGCGAGAGCACCGGGGTAGCGATGATGTTTCTGCCCAACCACGAGGGGGCTGCGGCTTTTGTGCGCGACACCTTTAACCAGGTTGTTGAAGCAGAAGGTTTGCAGGCCATCGGCTGGCGTGTCGTGCCCGTGCGGCCAGAGGTACTGGGGGCACTGGCGAAGCAATACCAGCCTCGGATTGAGCAGCTAATTGTGACGGCGGCGACCGAAACTGGAGCGGACCTGGAGCGACGTCTGTACTTGGTGCGTCGCCAGGTGCTGCACCTGGTGGCGAAGGCCGTGGCCAACCCCGGTGATTTGACAGCGGAGCTAGTGGCAGGACTCAAGGAGTTTTACGTCTGCTCGTTCTCCTGTCGCACCATCGTGTACAAGGGCATGGTGCGCTCGGCCGTGCTGGCAGCGTTCTATACCGACCTGCGCGATCCCGACTACGTCAGCCCCTTTGCGGTCTACCATCGGCGCTTTAGCACCAACACCATGCCCAAGTGGCCCCTGGCGCACCCCATGCGGCTGCTGGGCCACAACGGCGAAATTAATACATTGGTGGGCAATATTAACTGGATGGTGGCGCGGCAGGCGGATCTGTACCATCCAGTCTGGGGCGATCGCTTTGAGCTGCTGAAGCCGATTGTCAACGCCGACAACAGCGACTCAGCCAACCTCGACAACGTCATGGAGCTGCTGGTGCGATCGGGGCGTTCTCCCCAGGAGGCGCTGATGATGATGGTGCCCGAGGCTTACAACAACCAGCCCGAACTGGACGCCTACCCCGAAATTACCGACTTCTACGAGTACTACAGCGGTCTACAGGAGCCCTGGGATGGCCCGGCGCTGATCGTCTTTAGCGACGGCACCCAGGTGGGCGCAACGCTCGATCGCAACGGTCTGCGCCCGGCCCGCTACGTGATCACCAAAGACGATCTGCTTATGGTGTCGTCGGAAGCCGGGGTACTGAATGTTGCCCCCGAGGACATTCTCGAAAAAGGTCGGCTGGGCCCCGGCCAAATGATTGCCGTCGACCTGCACAGCCAGGAAATTCTCAAAAACTGGGCAATTAAGCAGCGAGTGGCCACCCGTCACCCCTACGGTCAGTGGCTCAAGGCAAACCGTGCCGAGCTGCAGCCCCAGCTGTTTAGGGAAGCTACGCTCTATCCATCTGATGACCTGCTGCGTCAGCAGAGCGCCTTCGGCTACACCCTCGAAGACGTCGACATGATCATTCAGGATATGGCGGCTCAGGGCAAAGAGCCCACCTTCTGTATGGGCGACGATACGCCTCATGCGGTGCTGTCAGAGAAGCCGCACCTGCTCTATGACTATTTCAAGCAGCGCTTTGCCCAGGTCACGAACCCGGCGATCGATCCCCTGCGGGAGCGGCTGGTGATGTCGCTGGCCACTCAGCTCGGCTCCCAGGGCAATCTGCTGGATGAGCAGCCCGAGTATGCTCGGCTGCTAAAGCTAGAAAGCCCGGTAATTAACGAGGTTGAGCTGGAGCAGATTCACGCGTCGGGCTTTGCCACGGCCACCCTGTCGACGCTGTACTCCATTGCCGATGGCCCGACTGGGCTGAAAACAGCGGTGGAGGCCCTGTGCGATCGCGCTGACGAGGCGGTCAAGGCGAGCAAGACCATTCTGGTGCTCAGCGATCGCGTCGACGACCAGGGCAATTCCGCGCCCCTCGCTGCTGAAACCAGCTACATTCCTCCGCTGCTGGCCATAGGGGCCGTGCACCACCACCTGATTCGCAACGGGCTGCGCATGCACACCTCCCTGGTGGTCGAGACGGCCCAGTGCTGGAGCACCCATCATTTTGCCTGCCTGATCGGCTACGGAGCCAGCGCTGTATGCCCCTATCTGGCCCTGGAGTCGGTGCGCCACTGGTGGAATGACAGCCGCACCCAAAAGCTGATGGAGACGGGAAAGCTGCCTGTAACCACCCTCAACGGCGCTCAGGATAACTTCCGCAAGGCCGTGGATGCGGGCCTGCTCAAAATTCTCTCCAAGATGGGAATTTCGCTGATTACCAGCTACCGGGGGGCCCAGATCTTTGAGGCGATCGGCATTGGTTCTGACCTGCTCGATCTGGCGTTCCGAGGGACGACCTCGCGTCTGGGCGGCATTTCTCTGAGCGATCTGGCCCAGGAAACCGTTCGATTCCACCAGCGGGCGTTCCCCGAGCTATCGGCCAAGCGGCTGCAAAATATGGGCTTCGTGCAGTCGCGGCCCAGCGGCGAGTACCACATGAACAACCCCGCCATGTCGAAACTGCTGCACAAGGCGGTGGCCGATCGCCAGTACGACCACTACGAGCTGTACCGCGCCCAGCTCGAAAATCGACCGATCACCGCTCTGCGGGATCTGCTCGACTTTGAGAGCGATCGCGAGCCGATTTCTGTGGATGAGGTCGAATCGGTTGAGACCATCATGCGCCGCTTCTGCACCGGGGGCATGTCGCTGGGGGCGCTGTCGCGCGAAGCCCACGAAGTGCTGGCGATCGCCATGAACCGGATCGGCGGCAAGTCGAACTCCGGGGAGGGTGGCGAAGACCCAGTGCGCTTCAAGGTGCTCTCCGACGTCGATGGCGATGGCAATTCGTCTACCTTCCCTCACTTGCACGGGCTAAGAAACGGCGACACCGCCAGCTCGGCCATTAAGCAGGTGGCCTCGGGCCGCTTTGGGGTAACTCCTGAGTACCTGATGCACGCCGACCAGATTGAAATTAAGCTGGCCCAGGGGGCCAAGCCCGGCGAGGGTGGTCAGCTGCCTGGCAAAAAGGTCAGCCCCTACATTGCCATGCTGCGCCGCTCCAAGCCTGGCGTGGCCCTGATCTCGCCGCCGCCCCACCACGATATTTACTCGATTGAAGACCTGGCTCAGCTGATCTTTGACCTGCACCAGATCAACCCCAGGGCGGGGGTGTCGGTGAAGCTGGTGTCAGAAGTTGGCATTGGCACGATCGCAGCCGGAGTCGCCAAAGCCAACGCCGACGTAATTCAGGTGTCGGGCCACGACGGCGGCACGGGGGCCTCGCCGCTCAGCTCGATCAAGCACGCTGGGGTGCCCTGGGAATTGGGCCTGACCGAGGTGCACAAAGTGCTGATGGACAACGAGCTGCGCGATCGCGTCACCCTGCGCGTTGACGGCGGACTCAAAACCGGATGGGATGTAGTCATGGGCGCGCTGATGGGGGCTGAGGAATTTGGCTTTGGCTCCATCGCTATGATTGCCGAGGGCTGCATTATGGCGCGGGTCTGCCACACCAACAACTGCCCGGTGGGCGTCGCCACCCAAAAAGAAGAGCTGCGCCAGCGGTTTACCGGCGTGCCCGAGCATGTGGTCAACTTCTTCTACTACATTGCCGAAGAGGTGCGATCGCTGCTGGCCCGCCTGGGCTACACCTCGCTGCTCGACATTGTCGGACGTGCCGATCTGCTCAAGCCCCGCGCCGGGGTTGCACTGGCCAAGACCAACGGGCTAGACCTGACCACCCTGATGGCGCTGCCCGACGGGCGTGGCGATCGCGCCTGGCTTAACCACGAGGCCATCCACAGCAATGGCCCCGTACTCGACGATGATATGCTGGCCGATGCCGACATTCAGCAGGCTATCCAAACCCAGGGCAGCGCCACCAAGACCTACACCGTAGTCAATACCGATCGCACGATTGGCGCTCGGGTGGCCGGAGCAATCGCCGAGAAGTACGGCAACACAGGCTTTGAAGGGCAGCTCAACCTCACCTTTGAGGGTAGCGCTGGTCAGAGCTTTGGGGCCTTTAACCTGCCCGGCATGACTCTAACCCTCATTGGCGAGTCAAACGACTACGTGGGCAAAGGCATGCACGGCGGCGAAATCGTAGTCAAGCCCCCGGCAGGGGTTACCTACAACCCTTCGACTAACGTCATTGTTGGCAACACCTGTCTCTACGGAGCAACCGGTGGCACCCTGTACGCGTTGGGCACCGCCGGAGAGCGGTTCGCCGTCCGCAACTCCAAGGGCCAGGCCGTGATCGAAGGAGCCGGGGATCACTGCTGCGAGTACATGACCGGTGGCGTGGTCGTGGTGCTGGGGCCGGTAGGTCGCAACGTGGGCGCTGGTATGACCGGCGGCCTCGGCTACTTCCTAGACGAAGACGGCCGGTTCCCCGTGCGGGTCAACCCCGAAATTGTCAAGGTTCAGCGGGTCATCACCCCCGCCGGAGAAGCTCAGCTGAAGGCTTTAATCGAAGCCCACCTGGCCCACACGGGTAGCCCTAAAGCCCAGCAGATCCTGACCCACTGGAGCGAGTACCTGCCCAAGTTCTGGCAGGTGGTGCCGCCCTCTGAGGCCGACACGCCGGAGGCAACCCCCGACACGACCAGCGCCGAGAAGATCCTGAGCTCCAGTCAGTCGTAGCCAGTCCAGGATACCGGGTTAAGCCCAAAGCCAACTAGGTGGGCACGAAAGCATAAGAGGATGGGGCGAGAATGGCAGGAGGAATAGCTCCCCTTCTCAAATTCAAGCCCTCCTTTGGTCTCGGCCCTGGTATCTTCATGTGTTACAGTTAATCTTTGGTCATGGCACGTCGTCAGTGGCGATGCCAGTGCGGGCAGAGTGTCTGGTGGGCAAGTGCCGCCATATCTGCTGATTTGTCTCGCGCAGATAGCGCCTCCCAACGTGGGGAAACCCCTCATGTAACTGCCATTCTTTGTTTGCTGATCACACCTGCCCTGTTGTCTGAGGTTATTGAATGTCTAAACGTCGCAATCCTAAAAAAGAAAAAGCCCTACGTAACCAGGCCTACGCCCGCAAGTTTCGCAAGAAGCGCTCCGGTAATCAGCGCTTCTTCCGCCGCAACAACTCTGGCGCTACTGATGAAGAGAGTAGCGAAGATAAAGAGAGTAGCGATTATTCTAGCAATAACAACTAAGCCAACTCCAAAGCTTTTACTAGCCTAAGGTTTTGGCCAAGGCGGCGGCGGCGGCATGACCGGAGGCGATCGCCCCTTCTACATTTCCTCCGTTACACCAGTCGCCGCAGCCTACCAGGTTCGGCACTGCGGGATTGCTCAAGAATGGGGCACCTAATGCTTGATGCACAAACCCGTAGCGCCATCGATGGACCTGACTCCAATTAGGGGAAAGCATCCAGACCGCTAAGTGTGCCGCCTCTAACAGTAGCGCTTGGCCTAAAGGTTCAAGGTCGTTTTGATCTAGAGAATTAGCCGCAAACGTCGGGCTACTGTGAAGCACAACCACCGGTTCCTGTGGATCGGTACGTTTGCTGCTGTCTAGGGCTATCCACCGCCAGGTTGGGTGGGCATCGCTAGAAACCATCCAACCGCCTGAGTCAGTTTGCCCAGGCAAACGAGCCAATTCCCCTGAGCCGTAGCCTGCCATAACCGTGACCACAGCATCGTAGACAACCGATGAAAGCTGGCACAGTAGCGCTTGCACCCCTTCACTGACTTGAGCGGCCCTGTGCATTAGCGCAGCTGCCTGAGGTGCAGGAATAGCCACTACTAGCCCCCTGGCGGTGAATGCCTTGGGTTGTCCAGCTGCTCCCAAAACGTCTCCCTCAACCTGCCATCCTTGAGGTATCGGGGTTATAGCAGTAGCTCGCCACTGCCGATGAATCGTTAGCCCTGGTGCCAGGGCTTTAGCCATTGAACTCATCCCCTGGGGAGCAGCGTAGAGCGTAACTTTTGCCGTAGCTTTCAGCTCTCCATCGGCTCCGAGTTCAAAACTCTCTGGCTGCCAGGGCTGAAGAATACCTGCTGCTACCAGGTCAGAGATAAGGCTCAGGTTTGAGTGATGCTTGGAAGAATGATTTGAGTTTTCAATGGGCTGTAGGTAGCGACAGCCGTGGTCTATGGCCGTACTGCCAATCCGGCGGGTTGCGAGTCGCCCCCCCAGCCCCCGTGACTTATCGACTACCACAACCCGGTAGCCGGCCTGATGCAGCGCCTGGGCTGCCGTCAACCCGCTTAGCCCCGCCCCAATCACGACCACGTCTTCCATACCAATTTCTCCTAGAATTTTGCCCTGCCGCCATTGCCCAACATCCTATCTTGGGGAATTGTGTAAAAATGTAAGACAGTTTTTAAACGGTGACGTCCGGTGGATGAGCTGCGGTCTGCCCTGGAGCTAGCGACAGATGACGAACTCTTGGCCCTGACAGACATGCTGTTTCGGCCACGGTTTAACCCGCTAGATTACTTGCAAAATACTGACCCGCTGACCGTTCAGAGCGGAACTCGACAGCAGTGGCTCGACCGTCTAGAGCAACGCTTTCGGTTTCTGGCCGCTGACGGCCTGACGGTTATCCACGGCCAAAGCCAGCGGGTGACCTACCGTCAGGTGCTGGTTCAAGTCTGCCACTACCTCAAGCTGCCCTACGCCAAGGCCTGGTCTACTGATGACCTGGAGGCAGAGGTCTTTCTGCACCTGCTGCGCAGCAACTGGAAGAAGCTGCCTCAGGTCGAGCGCGATCGCCTCCAGCAGTCCTTAAAGCAGTCTCTAGCAGGGTCAGTTCAGTTTCAGGCCCTGCCGCTTGCCCTACAGGCAAATCCTTTGGGTTTGCTGGCCAAGGGCAGTGGTGCCATAGCCGTCAGCGCCGTGCTGCGGCCCTGGCTCCTCCAGCAAATTGCCCGACAAATGGCCTTTCATCTGGCCCGCTATGAAGTAGCTCGTCAGGCGATGATGAAGGGGGGCGGTGCAGTTATCGCTCAAATTCACCAGCGCGTTACTCTGCGAATGGCATCTCGGGGGGTGGCCGTCAGCGCCGCTCGCTACGGAGCTACTCGGGCCGTTTTTTCGGTGCTGGGACCGGCACTGTGGGGCTGGTTTCTAGCTGACCTGGGCTGGCGGGCCGTGGCTACCAACTACAGCCGCGTTATTCCAGTCGTGTTTACCCTGGCCCAGATTCGCCTGACTCGATCGTTTGAAGCTCAATCCTTTGAAGATTGGGAACTGGCCCCAGGGTAATGGTTCCTAGCCCCTGCCTCTTGCCAACCGCCCTGCCAGTGGGATGCTATGCCTGACTCAAACCCAAAGCCCAAAACCCACTACGACCAGTTGGGGGTCAAGCCAACCGCTAGCCCCCAGCAGATTCGACGCGCCTTTCGTGATTTGAGCAAGCTCTACCATCCCGATACTACTGAGCTACCGGCCGCTGAAGCCACTGAGAAGTTTCAGCAGCTCAACGATGCCTATGCCATTCTCAGCAGCCCCGATCGCCGCTGGGCCTACGATCAGCAGGTGGGCTACTCCCGCATTTCGGTTATGCAACCTCTAGAGCCGCTGCGGCAGACTCCATCTGCTGCACAGCGGCGTGAGCCTGCCAATATGTACCTCGACCCTACCGATCGCCCTCTCTCAGCAGGAGAAATTTTTGCCCTCTTTATTTTGGGGCTCACCTTCGTGGCCTGCCTGGCCCTGGTTGTCACCGTTAGCCTCACCCGTGGTGAGTATGCCGCCAAGCTGGCGGAGCCAGACTTAGGCCCAAACTTAGAGGCTCCACTTGAGCAGCCCCTTCCCGAGATTGAAGTACCTGCCGCTCCCCAGACCCACTATTCAGAACCATTCTCCCAGGTGGTGCCTGCGCTTCCTACCGAGCCAAGGTCCGCACATCCCTCGGCCGCTTCACCCCCAAAATGGCTATAGCCCACTGGCTGTAGCCCATCGTTCTCTGTCGACCTGACCTACTGTTTTTTTACTCATTCCTTAATATCCTATGGCACTTCCCTCAGCCGCTACGCCCCTCTACAACCATCCCCTACCCGACATAGAAGTCTGGCTGCGTCAACAGGGCTGCACCCAGGACAACGAAGAGCTCCACAGTTGGCACGTAGTCCGTCCCCGCTGGGAAGCTGAGATTGTGCTCGAAACAGACTGCATTGTGGTGCGCTACATCGGTGCAGGAGCCGATGAAAAAGATATTCAGCGGGTGTTCAAATATTCCCTCAGCCGCCAGGATTTAGAAGAAGCCATTTTCTCTGGCCCATGATGGGCGACAGCTATACACTCGACGAAAGCGGCATAGCAGTGCGATCGCAAGAACTCTGCCTACTGTTCACGGGTAGGATCCGATGCGATCGCGTGAGCGGCACTAAGGAATATTCCTAACCGCAATTACCGCAATTTGGGGCTGTGAGAGTCAAATATTACCCCTAACACCCTTCTTAGCCCCGCAAGTGGCGGCCGATGCCGCCAGGGTATCGTATTTTAGCTCTGCGCCTTTGGCGAGAGATATTGTATGCGGATGAAAGGACTTGAACCTTCACGTCCGAGGACACTAGAACCTAAATCTAGCGCGTCTACCAATTCCGCCACATCCGCGTTCGGCCTCCTAGCATAGCAAACAACTGAGGACTGTGGGAACCTATTTTGTAATATTGCTGAGCTGGTAGGGCTGAAATGCACTCGTTTTGTTAGCCGGCTGGCTCCACCGGGACCAAGGGTACAAGGTACTCCCAGGGTAAGACGTATCCCGCTCAGTACCTACATCCCTCTAGAGAAAACAGGCTATCAACCTGTGCGCCCCCACCAAGTCCCCTGGAGCAAAAGATTACCGGAGGCAGCGGCCCCAATGCGGCAATTCTGCATGACCCGTGGAAATTGACAGGACAGAATACCTGCCCTGCCTAACTCGGTTAGCACAGCGCTCTTGAGGTTGATTAGAAGCAACTACACAATTCTAGAACGCCGGTTCAGTATTCGCTGTCCCTTCAGTGCTCTGCAGTGGAATGCTCATCGGAGGCTCTGCTTCCTAAAAAGAGCGGTGGAGACGCAAAACCAGGATGCCAGGGTGCCAAGCGGAGCTAGGGCACTAGAGTGGGGCTGTCATCTAGATACTGTACCGCTGCTCTAGAAGATCGAAAAACTATTCAACACATTTGCTTCAAGCTGTGCCTCTGACATTGTTATTACTTTTTATTTACAGTAAAACTTCAATAAATAAGGATTTGACAAAATCCGAAGTTTTTTAAGATTAGTATTTTGAATGATTTCGAACAAACAGAACGGGTGCGTCCCAGTTTTACAAATGTGCTGCGTTATTGATTTTGGAAAAGAATCAAGCCCGTCACTCCTGCGGAAGCGGGAATCCATTTGGTAGCAGTTGCTCTTGATTGGATGCCCGTTTGCACGGGCATGACGGACCAATCGTTCATCGAATTCATAAACTTGCTAGTTTGGGATGCGCCCAACCAGGACAGCTAGGCAAATTCTATTTTATTTTTGCTTTTGATATACTGTATTCTGATAGTTTCCCATTTGAACACAGTTTTCGGAATAGGAAAAACTAAATCTAAATTGATGAATAGCAATCCGGAAAATTTTGAAAACATTACAAAAGCTTCATTTCATAAAGTGTCAGCTAAGATGGCGTAGAGTTATTGCTGATTCAATAAAAGTGTTTTTCATGAACACTAACACCTCAATCCCCGCTCCATGATTGACCCATAGGCCGGTTCCATCATGGGGGTGAGAAATGTATAACTTTGAGCAATTTTCTAAGGCCGATATGTGTCAGTGTGCGGTCACGCTGCGCAATATGGACGAGCGATCGCAGAGTATGGAGGAGACCGCTAGCCGTGTAGTGCGCTATCTGTATGAGAATTTTGTCGACCCCCGCACCGGTAAGCCCGCCTGCGCCCTCACCCGATTTTTTGTCACCCATCCCTTTGGCTTTCTGCCGGCGACGGTACAGGAATCGGCTCGGGGTGTTCTTCAGGGGCAGTACGTGCCCTCGGCCACCAAGTGCCTGACGCTGCTGGCTACCGCCGGCGACGAGCCCCAGTGGAACCACCGCCAGGACTCTACCGGCCACCAGGGCATTCCGCTGCTCGACCAGGACTTTGTGCACCGGGCACCGATGATCTTGCAGCTAATTCAGCAGTTTGGTCTAGAGGTGAGCAAAGTGATTGAAACCGTACCCACGTTGATTACCGAGACACCCCACAGGGCATTTAATGTGTTCTATGTACCTACGGCGCTAGACAGCCCCTACATTCCGGCTCAGAAGCAGTTTGTAAAGCCCTACGGGATTAAGTCGGTACTTGGCTTTGGGGGGTTGACCCCCGCTGGAGAGCTGTTTGCGGTGATTTTGTTTAGCAAGGTGCCGATTCCCCTGGAAACGGCCAATCGCTTTCGGTGGCTTTCGGCCTACGTCCGCATTGCAATTGAGGGGTTTGATCGGGCCAGTACGTTTGCCGAACAGGTCGCTTTGGCCACGCCGGCACTGCGTTAACCACAGCCCTTAAAGGATCGCCGATGCTGGGGAGTCGGCCCCAGGGTTTGCAGGGCCAGCCGATGGGCGGCGCTACCGTAGCCTTTATTGCGAGCTAGATGATAGCCGGGGTAGCGGCGATCGAGACGCACGATCAGGCGATCGCGCCAGACCTTTGCCAGAATGCTGGCGGCCGCTATCTCGATGCGCAGGCGATCGCCCTGCACCACCGTTTGCTGCGGTAGGCCCAGGTTAGGAATGGGCTGATTACCGTCTACTAGGCAGAGGTCGGGTTGCACGCTCAGGCGCCGTAGCGCCCGCGTCATAGCCAGAAGACTGGCGTGGAGAATGTTTAATCGTTCAATGTCGTAGACGGTGGCTAATCCCAGGGCATAGTCTGTCGCCAGGGTCTGGATCGGCACCACCAGGCTTTCGCGCCGGGCTGGGCTGAGCCGCTTGCTGTCGGTTACCCCCAACGACCGGAGTTGCTCACAGGCGCTGGGTCGCAGTACGACCGCGGCCGCCACCACGGGGCCAAACAGACACCCCCGGCCCACCTCGTCTACCCCGGCTACTCTGGTTGCCGGGTCATGAATGAGCTCCACAGGCACTCATTCCGGAGTTACTCGTCACCGCCATCGTCGCCATCCGCAGCGGAAGAGCGACGGCGGCGACGACGACGGACAGTGCTGGTGGCTTCGATCTGGGGTTCAGGTGCCGCTTCGACAGAGCTGGGTTCGGCAGTGGCTTGGGTTTCAGTAACCGGCTCGGGAATGCCTGCGATCGCTTCTGGTTGCGCATCTGGCAGTGCGGTACCACTATCGGATGTGTCAGCTTCCTGGGCTTTGGCGCGAGCGGCCCGAGTGCGCACCGTACGACTGGGAGATGGTTTAGACGACGGAGTGGAATCTGCGATCGCCATTGTTGACAGCTCGGCCGGGGTTACTGGAGCCGCCATTGAGACTGTCGCTTCTTCGGGAGGCAAAACCACTTCTGGCGGCGCTTGGCCCGGCAGCACCACCGATACCACCACATTTCGGGGGTCAGACACCTCTTGCGTCGATAGCACCATCGGCGAAATTCCCATTATGGCGTAGATGCGCTGCTCGTCGGGGGTCATCTCTACCGTTACCACCTGAGGTGCGGCAGCGGTCTTACGATTCCGGGATGGGTCGCTTTGAGCATCACTGCGGCCCCCGGTTCGCCCTCGGCCACGAGGCGGCGCTTTATCGTCCTCAGCCTTACCAATCACTACCGGTGCCACCGACTCAGCAGGCTCCTTCACCTCAAGATTAGGCCCTGGCCCAGCCTCTTTCGCCACGGGCATATCTCTGCCGTTGCTCCGCGTGGTGGGTAAGGGGTCACGACGGCGACGGCGGCGATTGTTGCCCCGCCCTGAGCGGTCCTGGTAGCTCGGGTGGTTTACCAGATCGAGCTCCTGCAGATCGGGGCGACCATCCAGGCTGTCTGTATCTCCTAGGGGCGGTGCCAGCTGAGGAGCAGCCCCACCACCAGAGGCCAGTGCCCGAGGGACATCTTGCCCACTCTCGCTCAGAGCTTCACCGGGCAGATGTACCAGGTGGCCCAGCCCGCCGCAGGTCGGGCAGGGCCGACCAAACAGCTCATAGATATTTTGGCCCTGGCGCTTACGAGTCAGTTCAACCAGCCCTAGTTCAGAAAGCTGAGAAATTTGGGGTCTAGCTTTATCAGAGCGCAGGGCTTTGTTGAAGTGCTCCAGCACCTGCAGCTTGTCGCGCCGGGAGTCCATGTCGATAAAGTCGACCACAATCACCCCGGCAATATTGCGCAGGCGTAATTGTCGCGCAATTTCGGTCGCCGCTTCGCAGTTGGTCCACAGCACCGTTTCGCGGGCAGTGGCCGAGCGGGTGAAGGAGCCAGAGTTAACGTCAATAACCGTTAGCGCCTCGGTACGCTCAATGATGATGTAGCCGCCAGAAGGCAGATCTACCCTGGGTTTGAGGGCTTCACGAATAGCCGCATTAACCCGGAAATATTCCAGAATGGGAGTGCGCTCGCGGTGATGATCGATCAGTACCCCAGTCGGTACCTGGCCATCGCTCCAGTTGGCCAGATGCTGCTTCACCCGCTTCATACCGACGCTGGAGTCGGTCACAATGCGGTTGACATCGGCGTTGTAGGCGTCACGCAGCACCCGCTGAATGAAGTCGTCGTCGCGGTTGAGCAGGGCAGGGGGCCGAGTGGCTAACGCCTGCTGCTGAATGCTCTCCCACTGCTTTTGCAACGTTTCTAAGTCTTCAATGATGGCATTTTCGCTGATGCCCTCGGCCTCGGTGCGCACCAACAGCCCCATACCCGCAGGCTTCACTAGAATGGCCAACGCCCGCAGACGGTTGCGCTCGCTCTCGCTGCGAATGCGCCGTGACAGATTGACCCCTCGTCCAGAGGGCATGAGCACCAGGTAGCGCCCCGGCAGACTGATGTTGCCCGTCAAACGAGGGCCCTTGTTGCCCGTGGGCTCTTTCATGATTTGCACCAGCACTTTTTGCTGGGGCACCACGAGTTCGGTAATGGAACCGGCACTGCGCTTGAGCTTCAGCGGGCCCAGGTCGGTAACGTGCATGAAGCCGTTGCGCTCGCTGTCGCCGATATTGACGAAGGCGGCATCGATGCCGGGCAGCACGTTTTCTACCGTGCCTAAATAAATGTCGCTAACCTGGTGGCTACCTGTAGCCACAATCAGCTCTTGGATCTGATCTTCAGAAAAAACCGCAGCGATTCGGTTTTGCTCAGCAATAACAATCTGCTTCGGCATTCAAATTCCTCATACAACGCTCACCGGGGCGAATAAAGTCTGCTTTTCCTGCCCTGAGTGGGTGATTTGGCCATTCACCTGCCACGTCAACACCGCCACCGGGTCGTCGGAAAACTCGTTTGCAAAGGCTTTGCAATCAAGACCATTGCGACACCGCAATGAACTTTTGCTTCCTAAGGGCATGCACAGATCACCTAACTCGCTGGGCGACTCTGGGAATTCTTGTTCGGATTGGATCTCGTTTGCGCTAGATCTGCTTGGGTAAACCGCACAAGCTGAACAAAAATTCTGACAGAAGCCTTGAGCGCTAAGGATGTGTAGCTGCTTAAGACACTTGCTATGCACCTTTGCTCAGGTACATCAGCTCCTGCTGAGTGCATTATAGCGTCAAGCAGAAGCAGCAACATGATGTTGCGTACCTTTTTACCACAAGTAGGCAAAATCTGCACCTGCAATGTCGCTCCATATGGCACAGGCGATCGCTCCATAAGCAAAAGGGAGGGGCGATCGCAGCTGCGATCGCCCCTCCCTTTTAAGTCCTAAATTATCTTAAGAGGCCGAAGCCGCCGTGGCCCGGGTGCGAGTGCGGCGCTCGGTCACCACAACCTCAGGCTCTCCTTTGGGCTCAGGTTCTGCTTTGGGCTTTGGTTCAGCCTTAGGCTTCGACTGGGCCTTAGGCCTGGGCTCGGCCTGGGGCTGCGATTGCACCGAGCCCTCTACACCAGCGCCCTGAATCAGCAGAATCAGCATGGGGTCGCGCTTGTCTAGCTCGCGCCGGACCAGGCGGCGCAGATCTTGGTCGAGGGCGGCTTTGAGGGCATCCAGATCAAGGGCTGCTTTGCCATTGCCGTTAGACACCACCAGCTCAGCGCCACGGTTGGCTAGCACCTGGGCAATAATTTGCTTCACCTGACCCTGGAAGCGCTCCTGGGAAATCGACTGAGCAACCCCGCGAATCTGCACAATGGGGTCGGCCACTAGCTTGCCGTTATTGCCTACGGTGGCGGCAATGGTAACGACGCCATCTTCCGCCAACTGCTGCCGTTCCTTGAGTACGTCGCGGCCCACAACCCCAACGCGAGAGGCATCAACCAGTTCAATGCCCGAGGGCACCTGACCGGCAATGCGAATGCCCGCTGGGTTGACTTCGACAATGTCGCCATTGTTAATAATCACCATATTTTCGGCAGGTACGCCCATGCTCTGGGCAGTCTCAGAGTGCTTGACCAGCATGCGGTGCTCGCCGTGCACCGGCAGAAAATACTTGGGCCGGGTGAGAGCCAGCATCAGCTTTTGGTCTTCCTGAGCGCCGTGGCCGGAGACGTGAATGCCCTTGTCTTTGCCGTAGACCACCTTGGCCCCGCGCATCATCAGCTTGTCGATGGTGTTGACCACTGAGATGGTGTTGCCGGGGATGGGGTTGGCGGAGAATACGACGGTGTCACCTTTCTTAACCTTGATCTGCCGGTGAGAGTCGTCGGCAATGCGGGTGAGGGCCGCCATCGGCTCGCCCTGGGAGCCGGTGGTCAAAATCAGCACGTTCTCATCGGCGGTATGACCGAGGGATTTGAGCGGCACAAACAGGCTCTCGGGGCACTTGATATAGCCCAGGTCGCGGGCGTGGGCGATCACGTTGAGCATGGAGCGGCCCACCACAAACACCTTGCGGTTGTGCTTTTGGGCCAGCTCCAAAATCATATTGACCCGGTGCACCGACGACGAAAAGGTGGTGACAATCAGCCGGCCGTCAGCTTTGCCAAACTCGCGATCGAGGTTGGGAAACACCGATCGCTCGGAGGGCGTATGGCCAGGCACCTCTGAGTTAGTGGAGTCGCTGACCAGGCAAAGCACACCCTTTTCGCCCGCCTCTGCCAGCTTTTGAATATCGAAGGTTTCGCCGTCAACCGGGGTGTGGTCAAACTTGAAGTCGCCCGTGTGGATCACGATGCCCACGGGGGTGTGAATGATTACCGAACAGCTGTCGGCAATGGAGTGGGTGTTGCGAATGTACTCAACCAGGAAGGAGTTGCCCACCCGCACGGTTTCGCGGGGGCGCACTTGACGCAGCTCGGTGCGATCGCTCATGCCCGCCTCTTCCAGCTTGCCCTCCAGCAGCGCCATCGCCAGACGGGGGCCGTAGATCACCGGAATATCAAACTGCTTGAGGTGAAAGGCAATGCCGCCGATGTGGTCTTCGTGACCGTGGGTGACAATCATGCCCTTGATCTTGTGGCGATTTTCTCGCAGGTAGGTTACGTCGGGCAGCACAATATTGACCCCGTGCATTCCGTCGGTGGGGAAGGCTAGCCCTGCGTCGAGCAGCATAATTTCGTCGTTGATTTCGAAGACGCAGGTGTTCTTGCCGATCTCGTGCAGCCCCCCCAAAGGAATGATTTTCAGGGCGTTATTGGCAGAATTTGAAGTCATAAACAATCTCGTCAGTAAACAATCGTTGTGAAAAATTTGAAAAAGTAACAAATGCTAGCTAAAGCTAAACCGCGCACAGCATTCGGCGAAGATGCAACACCCCACTGGGTGCAGCCGCTATTTCGTCGATAGAGCGCACAACTGAGGCGCTAGGTGTTGGTAGTAGCAGCGATAGGAACCGTTGAGGCCCAGGTCGATGTCGCAACATCGACAGATAGAGCAGCGAGGGCCATAGACAGTACAGATAAATCCATAGATTAAGGTCACACAGGTAGAGAGAACAAACGGGTTATTCAGTTGTTGAAAGCTAAAAGAAATCGAGCGATCGCGTTTGCAGGCCTGGCTAAGAGCTTTTTGGAGGTGGCTACTTGAAGTGGTGCTTTAGAGACGAGCGATCCAGCTAGGGCGAGTTAGTCGCCGCCCAACCTAGAGGTGTTTAACGAGAATACCTTGGGCAGAGAGCTGCTGCAGCACCTCTGCGATCGCAATACTTACAGACTCATCGGGCATGCACAGAGGCGATCGCACCGCGCCTACCGACCATCCCTGCTGAGCCAACGCTACCTTAAGCGGTACCGGGTTAGTGGTCAAAAACAATACCTTAAACAAAGGCAACAGCTGCAAATGAATTTCAGTGGCCAAACGGGTCTTTCCCGCTTCGTGGGCCTGCACCATTGCTTGAAGTTGAGGGCCAACCAGGTGACTGGCCACACTCACTACTCCACAGCCGCCAACAGCAAGCATCGGCAGCGTCAATGAGTCGTCCCCAGAGTAGATGCCAAACTCAGTAGGGGTATGATAGCGAACCTGACTAGCGTAATCTAAACTTCCACTGGCCTCCTTAATCGCCACTATATTCGATATTTCGGCTAACCGGGCAGTCGTTTCCACCGCCAGGGCACAACCGGTACGTCCCGGGATGTTGTACAGCATGATGGGCAAATCAGGAACCGCTGCCGCAATCTGGCTGAAATGCTGGTAAAGCCCCTCCTGAGAGGGCTTGTTGTAGTAGGGAACAACCTGGAGCGAGCCATCTACACCCAGATCAGCCGCATGGCGAGTAGCCTCAATGGCTTCGGACGTAGAGTTAGACCCGGTGCCCGCCACTACCTGGGCGCGGCCCCCTACGGCCTCTCTAACCACCTTATACAGCTGGTACTCTTCTTGCCAACTCAAGGTAGGCGATTCACCCGTGGTACCACACACCACTAGCCCATCGCTGCCGTTACTCACCAAGTAGTCAGCCAGGCGCTCGGCCACAGCATAATCGACGGAGCCATCTTCAGAAAATGGCGTCACCATTGCCGTTAGCACTTTGCCAAAATACGTCACCGAATGCCTTGCGTCCTACGAAATCTAATGTTGTTGAGCCCAACGTCCCTGAGATTATACCAAGTTCGCTCTTGTCGGGCTGACCCTGGGAAAGATTAGTGGCTCGCCCCTACGGTTTGGGGTACCAGCAGCAGTTCCGCAATTTGAACAGCGTTGAGGGCTGCCCCCTTGCGAATTTGGTCCCCGCTGAGCCAGAGCTCTAGCGCGTTGGGGTTGGAGATATCCTGGCGGATGCGGCCCACCAGCACATCGTCTTGACCGCTGGCTTCCAAAGGCATGGGGAAGTAGTTGCGACCCCAGTCTTCGACTACCTTCACTCCGGGGGCTTTGGCCAGTAACGCCTTGGCATCCTGGGGCGCAAAGGGTGCTTCAAATTCAATGTTAACCGCTTCAGAGTGAGCCCGCAGTACGGGAACCCTCACACAGGTAGCCGAAATTTTGAGGTCGGCAGCGCCAAAAATCTTGCGGGTCTCGTTCACCATCTTCATTTCTTCCTGGCAGTAGCCCTGCTCGTTGAGCGGCGAGTTGTGAGGAAACAGGTTAAACGCTAGGGGATAGGGAAACGCCTCTGTCACCGGCTCTTCTCCAGCCAAAATGGCGCGGGCCTGCTGCTTGACCTCTTCCATGGCGCGAGCACCGGCCCCACTGGCTGACTGATAGGTGGCTACCACTAGCCGCCGCACGGGCTGCACCTTATGCAGCGGCCACACGGCCAGAGCCATCAGAATGGTGGTGCAGTTGGGGTTGGCGATAATGCCCTGGTGAGTCTGAGCTGCCTTGGGGTTGACCTCGGGCACAACCAGAGGCACGGTAGGATCCATTCGATAGGCGCTGGAGTTGTCAATGCAGACGGCCCCGGCCGCTACCGCTTTGGGCAGCCACTCTTGGGAAACCGAGCCGCCCGCTGACGCCAGCACTAGATCGATGCCATCAAAAGAATTTTCGCCCAGTGCCTGAACGGGAATTTGCTCGCCCTTGAAGGTCAGCTTTGTGCCCGCCGATCGCGGCGAGGCCAGCAGGGTCAGGTCTTTGAGGGGAAACGATCGCTGTTCTAGCAGCGCCAAAAGCTCTGCCCCAACCGCCCCCGTGGCCCCTAAAACCGCAACCCGCAACCCGTTCGACACAGCGCTACCTCATCAATCTTCAAAACAAGTCTTTATAAAGATGTGTTGACCAAAGTTGCCCAGAACATTGACCAAAACATAATGGCATCAGCCGATACTAACACTTTGGCTTTATCCCCAAAAGCCCTACCCTCTGCCGCAACATAGCAACACATACCCACAGAATATAAGGAAAAGCCAAAACGCTAAACCGACAAATCGCTCTCTTCGGTACTCTACTCAAAGCCTACAGAACCAACAGCTGGCGGTTTAGAAGGGTGAACTCAAGCAAAGGGATGCTTCCTTGGCCGTAGCGATAGAGTATGCTTATAAATTGCGCCAAAAGTTCTCCAGGCCGCTTGGAAGCACGCGCAGTCGCCGTCTAGTTAGCAAAAGACCCCATGAAAGTTACCCAGGAAGTACTGCCCGATAGCCAGGTAGGACTAGAAATCGAAGTTCCCGCCGATCTGTCTCAAAAAACCTACGATCAGGTGCTGAGCAAGATGATGCGGACGGTCAACGTACCGGGCTTTCGCAAGGGTAAGGTGCCCAAGCAGGTCTTTTTGCAGCGGGTAGGGATAACCCAGTTCAAGGCGGCGGTGCTGGAAGAGCTAGTGCAAAATGCCGTAGATAAGGCGATCGCTCAAGAAGAAATCGATGCGATCGGAAACTACCAGCTCAAAACCTCCTTCGAGGACTTGATTGGGGCTTACGAACCGGGTCAGCCGATCACCATTCAGGCATCGGTCGATGTACCACCCCGCGTCACCCTCAAGCAGTACAAGGGGTTGTCAGTGCAGGCTGAAGAGATCTTGCCCGACCCCGAGCGGGTCGATGCCACCCTGAGCCAGTACCAGAACAACCTGGCTACCCTGGTACCCATTGAGGACCGGCCCGCCCAGCAGGGCGATGTGGCCGTGATCGACTTTGTGGGCAAGGTCCAAAACGAGAGCGGTGAGTTTGAGGAGTTTCAGGGCGGTTCAGGCACCGATTTTCAAGTGGAGCTAGAGGAAGGGCGCTTCATCCCCGGCTTTGTGGAGGGCATTGTCGGCATGGCCCTTGAGGAGTCAAAAGATGTCGAAATTCCTTTCCCTGACGACTACTCTCAGACAGAGCTAGCGGGCAAACCTGCCGTGTTTTCCATCACCCTGAAGGAAATCAAAGAGAAAGAGCTGCCCGATCTAGACGACGACTTTGCCCAGGAAATTAGTGAATTTGAAACCATTGAAGCCCTGCGGACATCGCTGACCGAGCGCTACGAGGAAGAAGCGGCGGAGAAAACCAAAGCCAACAAAGACGCAGCCTTGATCGAAGCCCTGGTTGAGCATTTGGAAGCCGAAATTCCCAACACCCTGGTGCAAAAAGAGGTAGACTTCCTGCTCACCCAGACCATTATGCAGCTCAGCCGCCAGGGCATTGACGTCAACAAAATGTTGACCCGTGAGTTGGTCGACGGCATGCGCCAGCGCACCCGCCCCGAGGCGATCGATCGCTTGAACCGTACCCTAGCCTTAGGTGAAGTCGCCAAGCAGGAGGGCATTCAAATTGAAGAGGAAGCCCTGAGAGAAAAGACTAAAGAGGCCATGGCTACGGTAGAAGACCCTAGCCAGATCGACCCCGATCGCCTCAAGCAGGTGCTTACTGAAGAGCTGCTGCAGGAAAAAATCCTGGCCTGGCTCGAAGAAAACAATACCGTTGAGCTAGTGCCCGAAGGCAGCCTACAAACCGAAACCGCCGAGGAGGCCGAGGCCGAACAGGCTGAAGCCCCTGACGCTGAGGAAACTGAGACCGCTGGGACTGCGACCATAGATGTTGCAGCCACCGAAGCCAGCGAAGAGGCCGAAGACGAAGCCACTGAAGACACCGAAGAACCGGCCAAAAAAGCATCTAAAGGCAAGAAGTCTGGCAAAGGTAGCTAGGGGTCAAGTTGATGGGATTACTTAGGGTGGGTTGCTTGTGGAGCTAACTGTAGGGCCGACTGGGGGGAACCCACCCCGTGAACCCAAAAATTTGGGGCATAATGTCGATTAGGCCGACCAGTCGTTCGTTAAGCGAGTCGCGCCTGGTTGGTCTAGCCCAAGCTCAGATCTTGGCGCTGCTGTAAAGCAATATCCTTAAACCCTTGAAATCTCGCCCAAACCCACTATGATTGCATCGAACCCTTTGAGTAGCCCGATCTTGAGCTTGAGCCAGTCTGCCCTGAACACCAACCAGGTTCGCAGCATGCTGCCCGTTGTTGTAGAGCAATCGGGGCGGGGTGAGCGAGCCTTTGACATTTACTCTCGCCTGCTGCGGGAGCGCATTGTCTTTCTGGGCACCCCGGTTACCGACGAAGTTGCCGACTCCATCGTGGCGCAGCTGCTTTACCTGGATGCCGAAGAGCCCGAGAAGGATGTGCAGCTGTACATCAACTCTCCTGGCGGGTCGGTGACGGCGGGCATGGCTATTTACGACACTATGCAGCAAATTCGCCCTGACGTAGTAACCATTTGCTTTGGCCTAGCGGCTAGTATGGGGGCGTTTCTGCTCTGTGCAGGGGCCAAGGGCAAGCGGCTGTCGCTGCCCAGCTCTCGAATCATGATTCACCAACCTTTGGGTGGTGCCCAGGGGCAGGCGGTAGACATTGAGATTCAGGCGCGGGAAATTCTTTACCACAAGACCCGTCTCAATGAGCTAATTGCTTATCATACAGGGCAGCCCATCGATCGCATTGAGACCGACACCGAGCGCGACTTCTACATGTCTGCCGCCGAGGCCAAAGACTACGGCATCATCGACGATGTTGTAGAGAGACAAACCCTCTCAGCCGCTATGACTGCACTCAATTAGGGTCATTTTATGTCTAAGTACGACTCCCATCTAAAATGCTCGTTTTGCGGTAAGTCTCAGGAGCAGGTGCGCAAGCTGATTGCGGGGCCGGGGGTCTACATCTGTGACGAGTGCGTTGACCTATGTAACGAAATTTTAGACGAAGAGCTGTTTGATTCGGGTACCGCGATCGCCCAGCCGGTGCCCCGCCGCGATACTCCCGCCGCCGATCGCCCCAGAACAGCGCCAGCTATTTCCCTCAGCCAGATTCCTAAACCCCGCGAAATCAAGAACTACCTCGATGAGCACGTAATTGGCCAGAACGAAGCCAAGAAAGTGCTTTCTGTAGCGGTGTACAACCACTACAAGCGCCTCAGCTACCTCCAGGGGGTCGAGGGCGAAGCGCCCGAAGACCTGATTGAGCTGCAAAAGTCGAACATTCTGCTGATTGGCCCTACAGGCTGCGGTAAAACTCTGCTAGCCCAAACCCTGGCCCGCATTCTGGAAGTGCCCTTCGCGGTTGCCGATGCTACAACGCTTACCGAGGCGGGCTATGTGGGTGAGGATGTCGAAAACATTCTGCTGCGGCTGCTGCAGGTGGCTGACTTAGATGTGGAAGAGGCCCAGCGCGGCATTATCTACATCGACGAAATTGACAAAATTGCCCGTAAGAGCGAGAACCCCTCGATTACCCGTGACGTGTCGGGCGAAGGCGTTCAGCAGGCGCTGCTAAAAATGCTGGAGGGCACCGTGGCCAATGTGCCACCCCAGGGTGGCCGCAAGCACCCTTACCAGGACTGCATTCAGATTGATACCAGCAATATTCTGTTTATCTGCGGCGGGGCCTTTGTCGGCCTAGAGAAAATTGTTGAGCAACGGATTGGCAAAAAGTCGATCGGTTTTGTGCAGCCCGGCGAGGGTCAGTTCTCGCGTGAGAAGCGTACCGCCGACGTGCTGCGTCACCTGGAACCTGACGATCTGGTCAAGTTTGGCCTGATTCCGGAATTTATTGGCCGCATCCCCGCAACATCGGTAGTGGATCCGCTCGACGAAGAGTCGCTGATGGCAATTCTCACTGAGCCGAAGAATGCATTAGTGAAGCAGTTCCAGAAGCTGATGCGGATGGACAACGTGCAGCTGGAGTTTAAGTCGGATGCCCTGCGGGCGATCGCCCGTGAGGCCTACCGCCGCAAGACCGGTGCTCGCGCCCTGCGCGGCATTATTGAAGAACTGATGCTCGACATCATGTACGAGCTGCCCTCTCGCAAAGATCTGAAGCGCTGCACGATTACTCGCGAAATGGTGGAGCAGCGCTCTACCGCCGATCTGCTGCTGCATCCCTCGTCGATGCCTAAGCCCGAGTCTGCTTAGCCATGCCCTACGTTGAAATCAACCAAGTCAACCACTACTACGAGTGGGTAGGTACCGATACCCCGCGCGACCCAGCCTCTGCTAAACCCGTCATGGTGTTTATCCACGGCTGGGCCGGATCGGCTCGCTATTGGCAGAGCACGGCGGCAGCATTGAGCGATCGCTACGATTGCCTGCTCTACGACATGCGCGGGTTTGGGCGATCGACCATTGCCCCTGACCAGCAAGCGGCGATGGAGGCGCGAGGTTACGAGCTAGACACCTACGCTGACGATTTAGCCGAGCTTTTGAAGGCGCTAAACCTGCCCAAGGTTTCTATCAATGCTCACTCGATGGGGGCATCGGTGGCGGTGTACTTTTTGAATCAGTATCCGCACCTGGTAGAGCGAGCAATTCTCACCTGCAACGGCATTTTTGAGTACGACAAAGCGGCTTTTGAGGCGTTTTACAAATTTGGCGGCTATGTTGTGGCCTTTCGCCCCAAGTGGCTGGCAAAAATACCGCTGGCCCCACGCTTTTTTATGGCGCGATTTCTCAAGCGCCCCATCCCCGAAGCAGAGAAGGTGGCATTTCTAGAAGATTTCTTAAACGCCGACTACGACACCGCCTTGGGCACTATTTTTACCTCGGTGAGCAAAAAAGCGACGGAAGTAATGCCTGCCGAGTTTGCCAAAATTAGGGTACCAACGCTGCTAGTAGCGGGCGAATTCGACAAAATTACTCCAGCCGATATGGGGCGGACGGCGGCCGATCTGAACCCTAAAATTGAGTACGCCCTGGTGAAAAACACGGGCCATTTTCCCATGTTGGAAGATCCGGCGACCTACCTGGAATACGTCAACGAGTTTCTCTCCTAGCCGCTTTATTTTCCCCGGGCCAATGCCCTTTGAGCCATGATTTTAGCTAATTTAAAGACTCAACTGTATAAACGTCTCGGCGTCTCTCCTACTCAATTAGTAGAATTTTGTGAGCACTGGGGTATTTCTGAGCTTTCCCTCTTTGGCTCTGTACTACATGACAATTTTCGAGATGATAGCGATGTGGATTTATTAATTACCTTTGCGCCTCATGCACGCAAGGGACTCCTCACCCTTGCCAAAATGCAGAACGAGTTGGAGACCTTACTCAAGCGCAAGGTCGATTTAATTAGCAAAAAGTCTGTTGAGCGTAGTCATAACTCTATCCGCCGTCAGGCAATCCTATCATCTGCTCTGGTTATTTACAGTGCGTGACCAGCAGTGGATTGTTGACATGCTGCGGGCAGCACAAGAAATCTTGAGTTTTGCCGAAGGGTTTGATCGTGCTGCTTTAGAGAGCGATCGCCGCACTTGTTCTGCGATTCTATATGAGATTATCGTCATTGGGGAAGCAGCCAACCGATTATCAGATGCGTTTAAATTGCGCTATTCCCATGTTCCCTGGCAAAGCATTGTGGGGATGCGTAATATTTTGACCCACCAGTATGACCAGGTTGATGTAGATATTGTGTGGGATGCAGTCAATATCGACGTTCCAGAGTTGATTGCCATTCTAGAACCGCTGCTAGCTGAAGAAAGCTCATGAATTAGCCTGTGCGTCGGTCTTAAGCCTTATGAAGTCTTTGCCCATCGATAAACTTTTGGCACTCGATCGCCGCCACGTGTGGCATCCCTACGCGGCGATGCCGGGAACTGGACCTGTGTTTGCGGTGCGATCGGCCCAGGGAGTCTACCTAGAGCTGGAAACGGGGGAGCGACTGGTCGATGGCATGTCGTCGTGGTGGACCTGCATTCACGGGTACAACCACCCGCGGCTGAACCGGGCGGCCCAGAAACAGATGGGGCACATGAGCCACGTCATGTTTGGGGGGCTGACCCATCAACCGGCAGTGCAGCTGGCCCGCAAGCTGGTGCAGATGATGCCGGAACCCTTGCAGAAGGTTTTTTTCTGCGATTCGGGGTCGGTATCGGTAGAAGTAGCCATGAAGCTGGCGATTCAGTACTGGCACAACCGGGGCAAGCCTGAGAAGCAGCACTTTTTGACGCTGCGAAACGGCTACCACGGCGACACCTTTGCGGCCATGTCGGTGTGCGACCCGGTCAACGGCATGCACCACCTGTTTCGCCGCAGCCTGGTAGAACAGTATTTTGCCGATGCGCCCCAAATTCCTTTCGAGGGGGTGTGGGAGGAGGAGGATATTGCCAGTTTTGAGGCCATTTTAGAGCGCTACCACGGCGAGATCGCCGCCGCTGTTTTTGAGCCAGTGGTGCAGGGGGCAGGAGGCATGCGATTCTACAGCCCAGAGTATGTGCGCCGGGCGCGGGATCTGTGCGACCAGTATGGGATACTGCTCATTCTCGACGAAATCGCCACCGGTTTTGGTCGCACCGGCAAGCTGTTTGCCTGCCAATACGCAGGTGTGGCTCCAGACATTATGTGCGTGGGCAAGGCCTTGACGGGGGGCTTTATGTCACTGGCGACCACCCTGACCACCAGCCATATTAGCGAAACCTTTGCCCAGGGAGAAGCCGGGGTGTTTATGCACGGCCCCACGTTCATGGGTAATCCGCTAGCCTGCGCAGTGGCGCTGGAGAACCTGAACCTGCTGGAAAGCTATGACTGGGCCGCTAGGGTATTCGCCATTGAGGCACAGCTAAAGCAGGAGCTAGCCCCCTGTCGCAAACTGTCAGCGGTGAAGGATGTGCGGGTGCTGGGAGCGATTGGTGTGGTCGAGCTGCACGACCCGGTGGATATGGCGGTGGTGCAGCCCCAGTTGGTGAGCCAAGGGGTGTGGCTGCGCCCATTTGGCCGCCTGATCTACACTATGCCGCCCTACATCATTGAGCCACCGCAGCTCAGGCAGGTTACTGAAGCTATCTATATCGTTGTAGCTGGGCTAACTTAGGGGCGATCGCGTTGCTCGAGCGCGCCTATCGGACCAAAGCACCCATTTTACCGCTTTGATAATCGGCTATGGCTTGGTAAATTTCTGCGGTAGTGTTCATCACAAAGGGGCCGTGACCCACAATCGGTTCATCGATGGGTTCGCCAGAGAGCAGCAAGGCGGTGGTGTCTTGCTGGGTGTGGAGCGTGAGGGTGGTGCCAGCGGGGTCAAAAATGCCGATCTCAGCCTCAGCGATCGCCCCATCGACGGCCTCTGAATCACCTACTCGTACCGATCCCTTCAGAACGACCAGGAGCGTGGTGTGGCCCTCGGCGACATTCAAGGTGACCTGCTTGTCCCCGTTGAGCCGTAGATCCCACATGTTGATGGGGGTAAAGGTCTGCGCTGGCCCCTGGGCACCGTCAAAGTCTCCGGCGATTACCCGCAGGCTTCCCTGGTCGTTAGGTAGCTCGACGACAGGAATTTGTGCAGCAGTAATGCCCTGGTAGCGGGGCGTGGCCATTTTGTCTTTGGCGGGCAAATTTACCCACAGCTGCACCATTTCAAAGGGGCCGCCGGTTTGAGCAAAGTTGGGGCCGTGGAATTCTTCGTGCACCAGCCCCGCCGCTGCCGTCATCCACTGCACATCTCCAGGACCAATGATACCGCCGCCGCCAGCGGAATCGCGGTGCTCAACTTCGCCGTCGTAGACGATGGTGACTGTCTCAAAACCCCGGTGGGGGTGCTCACCCACGCCGCGCCGGGCTGTGGTGGGCGAAAACTGCGCTGGCCCCGCGTAATCGAGCAGCAAAAAGGGGCTGATGGTTTGGCCCAGACTGTTGTAGGCCATCAGCGTTCGCACTGGGAAACCGTCGCCTACCCAGTGGCGACCTTCGGTGCGCTGAATGCTGAGCAGGGCTTTAGTGGTGCTGGGCTGGTTGAGGGTCGGCATAGGAGTAGCTATCGGGAAAACGTGCGATCGCTCTTCCACTGTAGCGACTCTTAACCTATACATGCCGCTGCGGAGAGTGCGATGGCTTACAGTATTTACTACGGATTGGGATACTGCCATGACGACTACATCCCCCACAAAGACCGCCACGTCTACGCTGCTTCAGAACCAGTGGCATCGAGCGACCTGGGCCGAATACATGGCGCTGCGGGATGACCCTAGCCCAGAACGCATCAGATTAGCCTTTAACGACGGATGGCTGTGGGTCACGATGGGTGCAGAAGGAATTAGTCACGCAGCAGTCAGCGATTTATTCGTCATGATTCTAAGTTTTTGGGCTATACAGCACTCCGATCGAGCATTCAGTTCCCTGGGGCGGTGCCTGCTGGAGCGGGCTGAGGTGAGGGCCAGCGCGCCCGACCTGGTGCTCTACGTTGGGCCTGACTACCCCCAGTGGCAGCGAGGCGAACCCCGCCGAATTGATTTGAACCAAACCCGTGTGCCTGACCTGGTGGGCGAAATCTCTGACACCACGTTGGCCAGTGATTTGGACGAGAAAAAGCATCTTTACGCCGCTCTCGGCATTCCTGAATATTGGGTAGTCGATGTGCGGGGGCAGCGGGTATTTGCGTTTTTACTGCAGGAGAATGGTGAGTACCTGGCTTGTGACACCTCCCAGGCGCTGACCGGTCTGCCTATCGCTCTGCTGGATGAGACCCTGCAGCGGCTGGCTCAGGGCACTAATACCAGCGCGGCTGCGTGGCTAAGCCAGCAGATGACCAACTTGGGCCAGGAGCAGCCATGATGAAACCTGCGTTTGTTCTCTCTGATCGGTCTCGAACTACTTTTCACTCGTCTAAATTCATTGCTCTGCTGATGGCGACCGTCGGGCTCATCGGCATCGCCCGACCGCTGGCTTCCCAAACGCTGCCTCTGCCAGACCAACTGGTTCCGCTGACCTCGGCAGAGGGGCAGGTGCTGCTGCGCGACAGCGAGGCATTAGCCGACTACGTTCCGCTGACCGCTCAGTTTGTGACGCAGATTAACCAGGCCTTTTGCGGGGTGGCGAGTATGGCGATGGTGCTCAACGCATTGGGTGTTCCGGCTCCGCTAGCCCCGCAGTGGGAGCGCAATTACTTTACTCAGGAGAATCTGTTTAACGAGCAGACGGAGGCGATTATTGGCCAGGATGCGATCGCCCGTCAAGGCCTCACCCTGGCTGAACTCTCGGGCATTCTCGAAACTTATCCCGTCAGCGCTAACATCCACTACGGCAGCGATGTGAGTCTAGAGGAGTTTCGTAACCTGATTCGCACCAATCTGGAAACGCCGGGCAACTACGTGCTGATCAACTATCTGCGCCGCGCGATCGGTCAGGAGCGAGGCGGCCATATTTCGCCCCTGGCGGCCTACGATGCCGACACCGACCAGTTCTTAATTTTAGATGTGTCGCGCTACAAGTACCCACCCGTATGGGTGCAGGCAGAAACCCTGTGGGAGTCGATCAATACAACGGATTCGGTTTCGGGCAAGACGCGGGGCTTTTTGCTGATTGAGGCGCGGTAGGCGCGGGTCGGGGATTGGAGGATTAGGCGGCAAGCGATCGCGCCACTACCCCATGCTTCTCCAGCACCACCGGCAAATCCAGCGTCAGCAGGCCCTCCGGGTTCAGCACCTCTCTGCCGTGGATGAAGCTGTAGTCAACGCGATCGACCATGCAGAAAATTAGCGCCGCCACCGGGTCGTAGGCGGTGCCGGAGAGAGCGAGGCGATCGAGATTCACCGTGACAAAATCCGCTGCCATACCGGGGGCCAGGTGGCCAATATCACTGCGGCCCAGCACCTTTGCGCCGCCTCGGGTAGCAATCTCTAAAGCTTCGCGGGCAGTCAGGGCGGCGGGGTCTTCTTCGCGCACGCGGGCCATCAGGAATGCCTGGCGGGCCTCGGCCAGCAGGTGGCTGCCGTCGTTAGAGGCCGACCCGTCCACCCCCAGACCCACGGGTACGTTATGGTCCAGCATTTTGCGGATGGGGGCCATACCGCTGGCCAGGCGCATGTTGCTACAGGGGCAGTGGGCCACCCCGGTACCCGTCTGACCAAAGCTGTGGATCGCCCTGTCGTCGAGCTTGACGCAGTGGGCGTGCCACACGTCGTCGCCCAGCCAGCCGACGGAGGCGGCATAGTCACCGGGGGTAAGGCCAAAGGTATCGAGACTGTAGGTGATGTCGGAGTTGTTTTCGGCCAGGTGGGTGTGCAGGCGCACGCCGGGGTAGCTGCGGGCCAGCACTGCCGACTCGCGCATCAGGTCGGTAGACACACTAAAGGGCGAACAGGGGGCCAGGGTAATGCGCACCAGGGCATAGGGATCGTTATCGTGGTACTGCTCGATTAGCCGCTGAGAGTCTTTGAGAATGTCGGCCTCGGCCTCGACGATGGAGTCGGGAGGCAGACCGCCTTTGCTTTCGCCCACGCTCATGCTGCCCCGGCTGGCGTGGAACCGCAGCCCGGTTTGGGCCACGGCCTCAATTTCGTCGTCCAGGGTGCAGCCGTTGGGGAAGATGTAGAGGTGGTCACTGGCGGTGGTGCAGCCCGAGAAGATTAGCTCAGCGGCGGCGACCTGGGCGCTGAGACGAATGGCTTCGGGAGTGAACCGCTGCCACAGCGGATAGAGCGAGCTGAGCCAGTTGAACAGGGACGAGTTCTGCGCCCCCGGCACCACGCGGGTGAGGGTTTGGTAGAAGTGGTGGTGGGTATTGACTAGACCGGGGAGCACCAGATGGCGATCGCCCAAATCCAGCACCCGGTCAGCCTCGGCGGGCAGGTCGGCTGTGGTACCAACCTGCTCAATCACGTGGTCGCGAATGAACAGCGCCCCAGAACGGATCTCGCGCCGCTCGTCATCCATCGTGACCAGGGTGTGACTATTTTTGACTAGAAGAGTTGGCACAGTGGGGCACCCCCGCAGCGAACATTTGCCTGGGACTATATCAGGTTGCTCTCCAGGGCTAATGTTTTCGCTTATGCAAAATTAGCAGAATGAATGCCCAAGGCGACAGCCAGTCGGTTCTTTAAGACAACCCCATCATTTTCTGAAACAGCTTTATCTTGCTCTCGTAGGGGGGGTAGCGCCAGTCCATGTCGAGCCAGAAGGGTTTTTTGAATACGCTCTTGAGATTAGAGAAGGTGTCAAAGCTGTACTGGCCGTGGTAGCGTCCCATGCCGCTGCTGCCCACGCCGCCGAAGGGCAGGTTCCAAACGGCAACCTGCAGAATGACGTCATTGATGCAAACCGACCCAGCAGTGGTGCGATCGAGCACCTGGGTCTGCACCTGGCGATCGCGCGAAAATACGTACAGGGCCAGGGGCTTGGGCTGCTGGCTGAGGCTGGCGATCGCCTCATCCAGATCCCTGTAGGTGAGAATCGGCAAAATGGGGCCAAAAATCTCCTCCTGCATAATCGGGTCATCCCAGCTGACACCGTCGATCAGCGTGGGGGCAATGTAGCGATCGCTGCGATCGTGCTCACCGCCCATCACAATATTCCCCTGGCCAAGCAGACCCACCAGGCGGTCAAACTGGCGCTCGTTGACCACCCGGGAGAAGTCGGGGCTATGAGCGGGGTTCTCGCCGTAGCACTCGGCCATTCTCTGCTTCAGCGCGGTCATCAGGTCGGCTTTGACTCGCTCATCGACCAGCAGGTAGTCGGGCGCAATGCAGGTTTGCCCCGCATTAAGAAATTTGCCCCACACAATGCGCCGGGCCGCCACCTCCACATTCACGTCGACATCGACAATGCAGGGACTTTTACCGCCTAGCTCCAGCGTGACCGGGGTAAGGTGCTGGGCCGCCGCCTGCATGACGATCTTGCCGACCCGCTCGCCGCCGGTAAATAGAATGTGGTCAAATTTTTCGGCCAGCAGGGCCTGGGCGGTGTCTACCCCGCCTTCGACCAGGGCGACATAGGCCGGGTCAAAGGTTTCTTCAATCAGCCGGGCCAGCACCGTAGAGGTGGCTGGGGCCAGCTCTGAAGGTTTGAGAATGGCGCAGTTGCCCGCCGCGATCGCCCCCATCAGCGGCGAAATGATCAGTTGAAATGGGTAGTTCCACGGGCCAATAATTAAAGCCACCCCCAGGGGTTCGGGCTGCACCCAGGCCGAACCAGGCATTTGGCTGAGGGCTATAGAGGCGCGGCGCGGTTTGGCCCAGCGGCGCAGGTGCTTAATTGCATAGTCAAGCTCGCCGATGACTGCGACTTCGATATAGCCCTCGAACTCAGGACGGCCCAGATCGTGCTTTGCCGCATCGATGATCTCGGCCTGGTACTTTACGATCGCCGCTCGCAGAGCCTTGAGCCGGTCGAGACGAAAATCAAGGCTGCGGGGCGCCCCCGTGGCCCAGTAGGCCCGCTGGCGGCGCAGTAAATCGGCAACGGGAGCAGCGGCAAGGGTAGACATGGTAACCTCTGGCGAGGGGGAGGGTTTTGGAGCTAATCCATCTGCTCTATCCTACAGGAGAGCTACCTGATGGTTTGATCGTTGTCATTATGCTGAAATCAGTTTTTAGACATTTGCTTGGGGCTGCTCTGGTTATGCTCACGCTGCTGGGCAATGCTAGCCCCGGCGCTGCTGTTTCTTTGGATCTTAGTCCCATGGGCGCACTTCCGTTTATTAATCTGGCTGGCGATCGCCCCACAAACTTAGGCGTTAAAGCGGGCAAGCTCGCCCCCTGCCCCAGTTCTCCCAACTGCGTGGTCAGCCAGGGCGACACCGATGCCGAACATGCGATCGCGCCTCTAACCTACAGCGGTGACCCAGCGGAGGCGATGGCTCAGCTGGTGGCGGTGGTCCAGTCTATGCCCCGCACGACGATTGTGGAGTCGACCGACAACTACCTCTACACCGAGTTTGCCAGCAAGCTGATGGGCTTTGTGGACGATGTAGAGTTTTACCTCGACCCAGCCAATTCGGTGATTCAGGTGCGGTCGGCCTCGCGCATGGGTCAGTCTGACCTGGGCGTTAACCGCCAGCGGGTCGAGGCTATTCGCCAGGCGCTGCAGAGTTCGTAACAGCCGACCAAAGTGAGATCTGCTGTATCAGTCTTTGAAGATGGCGTTCTCGAGATGCTCAAGGGCGACTTCGAGGTCGTCGTTAACAATTTGCTCGTCAAATTCTGAGGCGGCATCAATCTCTACTCGGGCCCGCTGCAGTCGGCGCTCAATGGCATCGTCGGCATCTTTGCCTCGCAGGCGAATGCGGCTTTCTAGCTCCTCAATAGAGGGGGGCAGCACAAAGAGCTGAAGGGCGTCGGGAAACGTCTCGCGCACCTGGCGGGCACCCTCTAGCTCAATTTCTAAAATCACCCAGTGGCCTGCTTCGATCTCTCGCAGCACAGGAGCCTTGGGGGTGCCGTAGAGGTTGCCCGCAAACTCGGCCCACTCCAGCAGTTCGCCTCGCGCCACCATCTCCTGAAACGCTTCACGGCTAACAAAGAAGTAGTCCTGACCATCGACCTCGCCAGGGCGGGGCGCACGGGTGGTGGCCGACACCGACAGCTTGAGCATGGGGTAGCGGTGACGCAGCGATCGCAGCAGTGTGCCTTTGCCCACCCCACTGGGGCCTGTAAAGACAATTAACCGACCCAGCCGAGGTGCAGTCAGATCGGGCGTTTTGTCCAGGCTGAGGGTATTGAGCGGGGCGGTCGAGCTGACGGTCATAGCGATCGCTGGTTGTGTACGACAGAGATTCTTATTCTAGTTAACCCTCTACCAACGGACGGATGAAATTCCGCTAATTAACCTAAATTCCAGGCTAAGTTTCGGGCAGGTCAAACAGCACCGTGGTCATGTAGCGCTCGGCCCAGGCTTCGCCAAAGGCTTTTTCGAGCACGCGACGGGTTTTGTCGTTCTTTTGCTGCTGCTCGCAGTAGTGGCGCTGGCCTGCCATAATTGTCGTTTTTTGGTCAGGTGTAGCCGGGGTCGCTACCGCCTGCTGGCAGTGCAGCGCCAGATAGTCGGCAATCAGCTGTACAAAGGCCGTCTCTTCGGTCGGGCTGGCGGGGCGGATAAACCGACAGTAGGGCGAAAAAATAGTGCCCCAGCCGGGCAGGCCGCGCTCTTCGGCAAAGGTCTGGGCGGGCAGCTGGTCGAGGGCGTCGGTGTAGCCCTCGGGCAGTGCCCCGGTGATCGGCGAGAGATCGATAATGGCAGCGCTAATTTGGCCCCGCCCGCCGACCAGGTCACAGCCAAACATCGGCAGGCCGTACTCCGGGCGAGGAAACATAACGCAGTGCAAAATGTCGAGGTTTGCCCCCACTCGGGCTAGCTCCAGGTGCAGCTTGCGAAACTGAGGCGTCTGGTAGCACAGGTTTTCAATGGTGAGCTTTTCGCCCTCCAAACGGCCCTCGATGTAGCCCAGGTCCTCTGGCAGACGGTAGGGCGACAGGTCGAGGTACTGCTGCCAGGTGGCTTCAATGCGATCGGCCAGGCCCCGAATCATCGGGTGCTGCTGGTCGCGTAGAGAGATTGGAATTGGGGCTACCATAACACCCAAAAAAATGATGATAAGTTCTCAGCATACCAGCCCATCTGGCGATACTAGAACTCTCTGGCGCTAGAGCCAGCTACAATTTGGACCCAGAGGTATCAACCGCGTAAGGTGCCCTTGCCGTGAAGCTAACCGATTGGATTAACCTGGTTGCCCTGGGTATTGCCCTGGTCATTTTGTGGCAGTTTCGCCAGATTGTCTTACTCATCTTTGCGGCGGTGGTGATTACCATTGCCCTCAACAGCCTGGTGCGGCTGTTTTCAAGGGTGTATGGCTGGCCTCGGCCGCGATCGGTCTTGGTGACCGGGGCATTAGTGCTGCTGGGCGGCGTTATTTTTCTGGGTCTGGTGCTGCCTTTGTTTGTCAGCCAGTTCCAGGAGCTGCTGCTGCTGACCCCCAAGGGGTTTGAACAGCTTGGCGTTTGGTTTGATGCCTTTCAGGCCAACCCTCCAGACTGGTTTCCTGAGCAAGACCTGAGCCTGGTACCGGGTTTGCCCGATTTGCTCCGTCAGGTCGCGTCAATTGGGTCTACGGTGTTTGGCAACTTTTTGACGTTTTTCTCCAGCTCTGTCGCTATTTTGCTGCAGGTGCTGCTGCTGGTCGTCCTCACCCTGATGATGCTGGCCAACCCGGCGGCCTATCGACGGCTGCTGCTGCGGCTGTTTCCGTCGGGCTATCGCCGCCGCGCCGATGAAATCTTAACGAAGTGCGAAAAGTCTCTGATGTTTTGGCTGGGTGGCGTTGCCCTCAGCTCAATTTTTGTGGCTACGCTCAGCTTCACGGGACTGGTGCTGCTGGATGTTCCCTATGCCTTTGCCCATGCCGTGCTGGCTGGGCTATTTAACTTTATTCCCAACCTCGGCCCGACTTTGAGCGCAGTCTTTCCGGTATTTGTGGCGCTGCTGCAGTCACCGGGCACAGCGCTAGCGGTAATTGTGCTGTACGTGCTGATTCAAAATGTTGAGAGCTACTGGTTTTCGCCCATGGTGATGCAGAAGCAGGTGGATCTGCTGCCTGCCGCCACGCTAATTTCCCAAATCTTTTTTGCCACCTTTTTTGGCCCGGTGGGACTCATTTTGGCGCTGCCCCTGGCGGTGATTTGCAAGACCTGGATTGAGGAGGCCTGGGTTATCGATGTGCTCGATCGCGCGGGCGCTCGCGAGCCGGAGGATGCCGCCCCTGCCCCCGCCCCGCCAGACTACGTGCGATCGCAGCCCGACGTTTGAGGCTGGTGGCCTGACACAATCGCCAAAAGCTTTGAACCTGTGGCGGTGGCCAGGGCGCGATCGCAGTTAGATCATCCAAACAAGGGGTAACGCCTTTCAAAAGCTGCGTAGTCTGAGTCACGTTGCTGAGGGCATTAAGCCCCTCAAAACGTTCAAACGTTTCAACGTTTTAGACTGGCTACAGCTGTAGCAGCGTTCTCGAATGGCTTTTGGTTAAGCTTCTATATTGACAGCGTGAATTTTCCATGAAAACACCTAGGCCTCGCTAGCCGTTCCGCCGCCGAGTTTTTAAGGTTGGTAAGAGAATGGTAAACCAGTCAGTATTTCTCCGGAAGTATTTGGACAAACGTGAAGGGGTTAGATTACCAGGTGAGTCATTCAGTTTGCTAACCGTTTTTCTTCTCAAAGTTGGGCACTAACAGCGGGTCAGCGATCGTCAAGGCAGCATGGGCACCAATGCTTTGGGGCGCGGGTATTTCTAAATGGCTGAGTTCAGACGAGTCTTGCAGGTGTTATTGCGATTTACTGCGGCGGCGCGGCATTTCAGCCCGGTCTAGCGAACGTTCTCTACGGTTTGCTGCCACCCTATAGGGCAATCGGCGCTGCCCATGGTGATTTACAGAGTTCTCAGTCGATCGCAGAGGGGTTTGGCGAGCGGGGGTTATGTGCTTCAATAGCTGTCGGCGGAGAAGCCTATCCGAGCCAGATATTGAGGAGCACAGACCGCCTGAGGCGATCGCCAACAGCGCCATGCCCGCTCCGGTGATTGTATCGGTTTAATACAGGAGTTCCCGTCTTATGTCTCGTTACCCAGTCGTCATCATCGGTGCCGGACCTGCGGGGTTGACCGCAGGCTACGAACTGATCAAACAGGGTGTGCGATCGATCATTTTGGAGAAGGCCGAGAAAGTTGGCGGCATCTCCCGAACGGAGGTGTACAAGGGCTACCGTTTTGACATCGGGGGTCATCGTTTTTTTACCAAAGTGGGAGAAGTTAACACCATTTGGGCCGAAATTTTGGGCGATGACTTTATCCAGGTGCCGCGGCTATCGCGAATTTACTACCAGGGTAAGTTCTACGACTATCCGCTGTCACTGCTGAAAACGCTGAAAAATCTGGGGCCAGTAGCCAGCGCTCTAATGGTCATCAGCTACCTGAAGGCCAAAATCAAAAAGCGGCTCCACCCCAATTTTCAACCTGAAACCTTTGAGGAATGGGTTACCGACAGCTTTGGCGAACGGCTGTATAAGACTTTCTTTAAGACCTATACCGAAAAAGTGTGGGGCATCCCCTGCAGTCAAATTCGGGCCGACTGGGCGGCCCAGCGCATTCAAAATATGTCGCTGAAGCGGGTGGTGATCAATGCCCTATTTGGTAGCCAAAACGCCAAGAGCCTGATCAAAACCTTTGACTACCCGCGCCTCGGCCCTGGCATGATGTGGGAGCGCTGCCAGGATCTACTGGCAGCGCGGGGAACCGTGGTGCAATTAAACACAGAAATTGTTCGCATCGAGCACCAGGGCACCTTTGTCACCAGGGTCATTGCCAAGCAGGTTGACCCCGCTGGGAATTTGCCCGATCGCACCTTTGAGCTAAGCGGCGATCAGGTGATCAACTCTATGCCCATTTCTGCCCTGGTGCACCGGCTTGACCCGCCGCCACCGCCGGAGGTGCTAGAGGCGGCCCGGGGGCTAAAGTATCGCGACTTTTTAATTGTCTCGCTGATTATCGATCGGCCCGACCTGTTTCCCGACAACTGGCTTTACATCCACAGCCCTGAGTTTAAGGTCGGCCGCATTCAAAACTTTAAGAACTGGAGCCCGGCGATGGTGCCCGATGCCAGCAAAACCTGCCTGGGCATGGAGTACTTTTGCAGCGAGGGAGACGAGCTTTGGGAAATGCCTGACTCGGCCCTGATGGAGCTGGCCGCCCAGGAAATCTCCCGCCTGAATCTCGGCGTACAGCTCAAAGATATCGAAGACGGCTGCGTCATTCGCCAGTACAAAGCCTACCCAGTGTATGACGGCGACTACCGCCGGCACCTGCAGGTGCTACAGGACTATATCGAGACCTTTGAGAACCTGCAAACGGTAGGTCGCAACGGCATGCACCGCTACAACAACCAGGATCACTCCATGCTGACGGCGCTGCTGGCGGCCAAAAATGTTCTGGGTGAAAACCACAGCCTGTGGGACGTGAATGTGGAGCGCTCTTATCACGAAAACTTCACCGACGAGGAGTGGACTAAGCTGCGGCAAAGCTCTGCAGGTCAAGTGCCAACGGCTGAACCCCTACCGACAGTTGCCTAAGACAGCGTCAGATAAGCACGGTAGTTCAATTGATGTGTTTTTCTAAGGCAATCTGGTTTTATCGTTATGGCTATACGTCAGCGGCAGCCACCTTCCCAAGAGTTGAACTTTAGTGCTTCGCAAGCCTACCTGCAGCGGCGATCGCTGCAGTCCAGCTTAATAACCTTTGGCTCGCAGCCGCTCAAGCTGCTGATTGGGATCGGTACCACCTCGATCTTGGCGCGCTTGCTCACACCGAGCGACTTTGGCCTGGTAGCCATGGCCCTGCCCTGGTTTGCCCTCATGGAGAGCGTCAATTCGCTGGGCTTGGGGACGGCCACGGTGCAGCGATCGCACCTGAATCAGCAGCAGGCCAGCGCTGTCTTCTGGCTTTCCTTTGGCATTAACATCCTCCTGATGATCGGGCTGCTGCTGTCAGCCCCCGCCTTCGCCTGGTTTTATCAGGAACCCCGGCTGGTGCTAATTATTCCAGTTATGGCCCTGGGGATGGCCAGCCTGTTTATCTCGTTTCAGCATCAGTCGCTGCTGGCCAGACAGATGCGATTTGGAATGCTCACCGTCATTGAGGTGGGGTCTCTGGCCCTGGGGGCCGGGGTGGCGCTGGTCGCAGCGCTGAGCGGCTGGAGCTACTGGGCTCTGGTGCTGCAGCTGGTAACCTACCAGGTCGCCCAAAGTCTGAGCTATTGGGTTGCCTGCCGCTGGCGACCTTCCAGTTTGAGCAGTCTCAGCGAACTGAGAGCAAAGACACGCCGCGATATTCGCACGATGTTGTCCTACGGGGCAAACCTCAGCGGCTTTCACCTGATCAACCGGGTGGGCATGGAAATGGATCGGGTGCTGGTGGGCTACTTCAATGGCGCTAGCGCCCTGGGGCTTTACTCGGTCGCCTACAACTGGGCCTACTTTCCCTTCAACCAGGTGTATTTGCCGCTGATCAACGTGGCTATTTCTAGCCTCAGTCGAGCGGCCAGTGAAGACAGCCAGTACCGCAGCCAGAGCCGCCAGATTTTGATGCTGATGTTTGGCCTGTGTTTGCCCGCCCTGGCGTTTTTGGGGGTGTCTGGCGACCAGCTGCTGCTGCTGCTATTGGGCAATCAGTGGATCGAGTCGTTTCCGATCTTTCGGGTGCTGGTGCTGTCGGTGTTTGTCGGCGGCTTTTACCGGGTAACGAAGTGGATCTACCTGTCGACGGGGCAGACCCACCGCCAGCTGAGGTGGAGCCTGCTGCACACACCAATAGTTGTAGCTGCCGCCGCTGTAGGCACCTACTGGGGGCCGCTAGGGGTAGCCTGGGGGGTCACCCTGGCGTCACTGGTGCTGACCTACCCTGCGATCGCCTTTTGTCTCACCGAAACCCCCCTTACCATGGGAGATTTTGTGGGCGCGGTCTGGCGACCCACAATCGCATCGCTTGCCGCCGCAGTATCGCTAGTGGCCGGTGAAATGTGGCTGGGCTTCCCCGCCAATGCCGGGCTATATCTGGTGCTCAGCGCCGCCCTTTTTGCTGTTGCCTACGTCGGTAGCTTCATTCTTTTACCAGGCGGGTGGCAGGAGGTGCGCAATGCCTATCAAGCGCTGCACCTGCTGGTGTCAAAGCGTATTGATCGCTAGGCGATCGCCCCAGGGTATGAACGAAACAGGGATGAGGAACACTCCCCCATCCCTGTTGAGCATCAATTTGAACTACTGCGTTGGCCCGGTAGCTGAAGACAGCAGCGGATAGCCCTAGGCCTCGTCGAGGGCCGCGATGCCGGGCAGTTCTTTGCCTTCGAGCAGTTCGAGGCTAGCGCCACCGCCGGTCGAAATGTGGCTCATTTTATCGGCCACACCCACCTTTTCAACCGCAGCTACTGAGTCGCCGCCGCCAATGATCGTGGTCACGCCTTGATCGGTGAGCTCGGCCAGGGTGTGGGCGATCGCCTCGGTACCTGCCGCAAACTTATCGAACTCGAACACGCCCATGGGGCCGTTCCAGATCACCGACTTGCACTGCTTCAACGCATCCTGAAACACCTTGATCGAGTCGGGGCCAATATCGAGACCCATCCAGCCGTCGGGGATGGCGTCAACGCTGGCGGTTTGAGCGTTGGCATCAGCGGCAAAGTTATCGGCCAGCACCACGTCAGTGGGCAGCAGCAGGTCAACACCTTTCTCTTTGGCCTTGGCCTCCAGAGCTTTGGCCAGCTCTAGCTTGTCTTCTTCGACCAGCGACTTACCCACGTTGAGGCCCCGCGCTTTATAGAAGGTGAAGATCATGCCGCCGCCAATCAGCAGCTTGTCGACTTTGTCAAGCAGGGTCTCGATCACGCCGATTTTGCTGGAGACCTTAGAGCCACCGATGATGGCCGCCAGGGGCTTCTGGGGATTTTCGATCGCCGCTTGCAGATACTGCAGCTCTTTCTCGATCAGGTAGCCTGCCACCGAGGGGCTGAGGTACTTGGTCACCCCTTCCGTCGAGGCGTGGGCGCGGTGGGCGGTGCCAAAGGCATCGTTTACGTACAGGTCGGCGTTGGCGGCCAGCTGCTTGGCAAACTCGGGGTCGTTGGCCTCTTCACCTGCATAAAAGCGCACGTTTTCGAGCAGGGCCACCTGGCCATTCTCCATTCCACCTACGGCGGCGGCGACCTCATCGCCAATGCAGTCGTCGCACTTGATTACCTCTTGCCCCAGCAGCTCGCTCAGGCGCTTGGCCACGGGGGTGAGGCGCATGCTGTCGACCACCTGGGCCTTGGGGCGGCCAAAATGGCTGGTCAGAATGACCTTAGCTCCTTTGCCGGTAAGGTCCTGAATGGTGGGCAGGGCGGCCCGAATGCGGGTGTCGTCAGTAATGGCACCCTGGTCGTCGAGGGGCACGTTGAAGTCGGCCCGCACCAGTACCCGCTTGCCCGAAACGTCAGCTGCCGACAGGCTCGCCACCGATTTTTTAGTCACTGTAAAATACCTCCTAAAACGGGTTAAGACTTTGCATTTATTACGTTATGCAGCGCATGGGTGGCAGCGGCCTCAACCTTGACTAAGGTAGATTTGAGGCGGATGATGCAGCTCAACCCAGCGGCTGTGTCTGTCGTAATATTTACTTATGGCCGCCCTCATTTTACCGGAGTGTGAGTTCCCTTCGATACGCCATGTTCAAGACGGTTTTATTTCCCATCGACATGAGTTCTGAGGCGCAGCAGGCAGCGCCCAAGGTGGCAGAACTGGTCAAAACTCACCAGAGTCGGCTGGTCTTGCTGTCGGTTGTCGAATCCAGCACCCCCGAGAAGCCCCAGCCTGAGGGGCAGTCGTCGCCCGAGGCCGTGGCCCAGCTGCTGAACAAGGCCAAGGAACTATTTTCTGCCCAGGCGATCGAGGCCGAAGTGGTTGAGCGCGAGGGCCAGCCCGCCTTTGTCATCTGCGATGTAGCCGACGAACTCAACGCCGACTTAATTGCGATGGGCTGCCGGGGCGTGGGCCTGATCGAAGACGTGCAGAACGAGAGTGTGACTATGCGGGTGATTAACCTGTCGCCCTGTCCGGTGTTGATTATCCCGTAGGGAACGTGGGTGCGCGGGTGTGTAGGGTGGGCAATGCCCACCAGAGTCTCTAGCCTCGCTCAGATCACCTTGGCCCACCTATCATCGTAGGCTTAGAAAAATTCTCCCAACCCTAGCTCCTGTCGCACGATCGCGAGCGGTTTGTCCCAGTTGAGTTCGGGCGGGTAGGCGATCGCAGCCCTGCCCTTCATCCCCATGCGAAAACCCCGCCCCAACGCCCGCAGCAGCGGCACCGTCCAGAGCGGGTTGGTCAGGCTCAACGGCACAAACGACAGCACAAATACATTGAGCAAGTCGCGGTACTGTACCAGGGTATAGGCCGCCACTCCAAACTCGCCGATCGGTGAGGCATCGAACCCGGTATAGATATGGTAAATATCGTGGCTGATCGCCGTGCGCTGGCGCAGCCACTCGCGGTTGGCTTCGTCGGTCATAAAGGTTGCTGGGTCAAATCCGCAGCGAAGCATGTGGCGAGCATAGGCACCGCCGAGGGTATCGGGCGGTAACTGCACCAGGGCATCGAGATCGACGGCAATCGTGCGGTGGGCCAGGTGAGCCGCCTGCCGCTCTAGCCGGTTATCGACCCAGCGCTGCCACTGGCTGCGGCGTCCGGCGGCGAGAATGTGCAGAATGCCAGCAGCGGGATTGCTCAAAAAGGCGCGGTAGGCGGCCCCCAGCTCCGACCAGTCGATACCGGTCAGGGGCGACCAACTGCGCTGACGCTTGGAAAATGGCTGAATGCGGCTAATCATGGCAGTTCTCCAGGGAGGATGTGAACAAATGCGATCGCGACATCAGGCGGCTGCCCAGAAGCGACATAATGAGAGTGCAACTGAGTGAATATGCAACTCTTTGCATTTAATGCCCTCATCTTATATGCACTTCTGTGCATGGTCAATAATTTGCATATTTAGTTTTGTGAATTGGAGTTTTGTGAATTGGTGCCATGGCGCTTTCCCACGCAATTTTGTCTGCCCTCACCGATCGCCCGTGCAGCGGCTACGATCTGGCTAAGCAGTTCGATGGCTCGGTCGGGTTTTTCTGGCACGCCAGTCATCAGCAGATTTACCGTGAGCTGACCAAGCTAGAGCAGCAGGAGCAGGTTACCGCCGAAGCCGTTGCCCAGGAGGGCAAGCCCGATAAAAAGATCTACCGCGTCACCGAGACCGGCAAAATGGTTCTAAAAGAGTGGATTGCTCAACCGTCTAAATGTGCGCCCACCAAAGACGATCTGCTGGTGAAGCTGTTTGTGGGCTACCTGGTACCGCCCGAAACGATGCGGGCTACCCTTGAGCACGAACGCGCCCAGCATGTTGCTACGCTGGAGGCTTACCGAGATATTGAGCAGAGGTACTTTGCCGACCCCGATACCATGCCCCTGGCGGCCCGCTTTCAGTACATCACCCTGCGCAACGGCATGCACTATGAAACTAGCTGGCTAGCCTGGTGCGACGAAACCCTGGCTACCCTGGAGACGTTTTCTGCTGAGTAGCGCAGCCTAACTTCAGTAAAGGGATCAGATGAGCGGGTCAGAACAGAATGGGCTTAATGCGTCTCAAGACATCCTGAAGTAACAGGTCTGGGCAGGAGGCAATAAAGCGGGCTTTTCTGGCTTTGTAGTCGAGCGATCGCACCTGGTCAGCCATAATCACCCCGGTCACGGCTTCCCCCGCTGGCACCGGCACATAAAAGGGATTTCGCCGTTGGGTATTGCTGATGGGGCAAACGAAGACAAACCCCATTTTGGCGTTAAAGCCGGTTTGGCTCACTACTAGGGCAGGGCGATTACCCATCTGCTCATGTCCTGCTTGAGGGTCAAAGCTCAACCAGATAAAATCCCCCCGATTGGGAATGTAGGCTACCATACCTCTTCCCCAGCCGGACCGCCCCAATCTACTTCTGGGTCGGGTGACTCGACGACCTCGGCTAAAAGTTCGTCTAAACTGAGCTCAGGCAAAGCTTGAATTGGCTTGATGACCAGCGCTCCATTTTCCACTGAACACTCCACTGCATCGTTGACCTGAAGGTGTAGCGCCTCAACGATATATTTAGGAATCCTGAGCCCTAAGGAATTACCCCACTGACCAATCTGCGATCGCATGGCTATACCCAATTCCTAGCAACGACAGGATATTCAAAGTATATCCCGTCACCCTCAGTGGACATAGTCTCCTCCCACCCATCCACCCGTCTACCTATCCACCTGCCTACCTATCCACCCCCTATCCTCCCCATGTCCACCCCCGAAATTCAGTGGTACCCCGGCCATATCGCCAAGGCAGAAAAAGCCCTGGTCGATCAGCTCAATCGGGTAGACTTGGTGCTGGAGGTGCGCGACGCCCGCATTCCGATCTCGACGCGGCACCCCAAAGTCGATGACTGGGTGGGCGAAAAACCTCGCGTGCTGGTGCTAAACCGGGTCGATATGATTTCCCCCGAGGCGCGCACTGCCTGGGAAACCTGGTTTCGCCAGCAGGGGGAGGTGCCCTACTTCACCGATGGGCAGCAGGGTAAGGGGGTCAAGGCGATCGCAAAAGCAGCTCAGAGCGCAGGCGAGGCCGTCAATCAGCGCCGCCAGACTCGCGGCATGAAGCCCCGCCCCATTCGCGCGGTGGTGATTGGCTTTCCCAACGTCGGCAAGTCGGCGCTGATCAACCGTCTGCTCAACCGCAAGGTGGTGGCCAGCGCCCGCAAGGCCGGGGTCACGCGTCAGCTGCGTTGGATTCGTCTCTCGGGCGATTTGGATTTGCTCGATGCGCCGGGGGTAATTCCTGCCCGGCTGGATAATCAGGCGGCGGCGATCAAGCTGGCCATCTGTGACGATATTGGCGAAGCCTCCTATGACACCCAGCGCACAGCAGCGGCGTTTTTAGACTTGCTCAAGGGTTTGCAGCAGGGCAAGGCCCCAGACCAGTACCAGGAGATTCTGCAGGCCCGCTACGGGGTCGCCTTGGATGACTACACCGGGGAGGGCTTTGTCGCCCAGGTGGCGGCCCAAAAATTTCAGGACAATTCTGAACGCACCGCCAAGCGCATTCTCAACGACTTTCGCACCGGGTTGCTGGGTCAGTGGGTGCTGGAGTGGCCCCCTGCCACCCCTTACTGACGGATGTGTGGGCCAGTGCTATAGGCTAACCAAAAATGGCAGGGGATACTCATCCTCTGCCATTGCAACGTCTTAATATTTAGGGTGGTGAACGGGTCACTTACCAGCGGGAGAATTCCCGGTTGCCGCCGTCTCTGCCGCCGCCGCCGCCGAAGTTGCCGCGGGGGCCGCCGCCACCAGCGCGCTTCTCTTTGGGACGAGCCTTGTTGACCCGCAGCTCGCGGCCCATCCACTCAGCGCCGTCGAGGGCTTCGATCGCAGCGTCTTCGTCGGCTTCCTTTTCCATCTCGACGAAAGCAAAGCCACGGGGGCGACCTGTTTCGCGATCGGTGGGTACCGTTACTCGGCTAACGGCTCCGTACTCGGAGAAGACTTCGGTGATGTCCCCCTCCGTAGCATTGTAGGCAAGGTTTCCTACATAAATCGACATGGCACAACTCCAAATTAGACATGTGATGTAGACAAGTTCGATTCGGAGTGGTACACACCGATTACCCGAAAACTGAGATCAGACTGTGATTAACCAGCCTACCGAAAGCCAAACATGTTACCCGCTTACTTTAGCATAAGCTTTCTGAAGATAAATGCTTCTGTAACACTGTGGCAGCAGTGTTTACAGCCCCTAGGGCCGGGACTTTTCATAAGTTTTGTAACACTGGATTACGAGCCGTTAGCGGGGCCGTGACTAGCGCCTGCTGTAGAACGAAACTTCGACATCGGCACACCACCCAGCGGCTAAATTTTCGTACAAAAAAACGCGCTCTACCCGGTAGTACACACCATCCCTAAAAACGCAGTCGCCAATGCGCGGAATGATTGGGTAAGTGGCAAACCAGAGGGCATCTTTGAGGGGCGCTTTGGGATTATTGCTGCTGGCGGCCAGGTAAAACACCTGCACCTTGAACCCCTGACCAGAACTGGCAGGAGTAGAGAGGGGACCTTCGCTGGGCTTGCCGCTGCTTTTGCCGGTAGGTTTTTTGGTAGCCACAGGGTTGGCGCCACAGGACTGGCGATTGTAGAGTACGACTGCGCGGGGCAGGTGCACCGTAGTTTACCAAGAGTAAACGGAGGCAAGCGGTAGATGGGGAGGTTTGGGGGTTGGGGAAAAAGGGTTTAAAGCTGAAGAGGGCTCAGCGTGTAGGGCGGTGGAGCTGGTCTCACACCCTACGGACTGAACCCTCTGGGTTTGGCTTTGGACTTAATTATGGGTCGACTTCTGGGCCTAACCTTTGGCCCTGGTTGAGCTAGCTATTACCACGGCGCTTGAGGGCGGCAACCATTTGCTGGCGCACGGCACTGGCCCACTGATCAAACTCAACCTCGGGGCGATCGCCTTTTTCTAAGGCGGCTCCGCGTCCCTGGGGTTTCCTATCCTGCGTCATGGTCATGTCCTCTAAAGCGGTTTTAAAATCTCCTTACCTGCCTATTATTCCCTGGAGCGATCGCCCTAAACTACGCCTTTAGGTAGGGATCTCATAACCTGCGCTGGGGGAGAAGCCCTAACATCTATTTGCTCTGGTTGCGCGGCTCTAGCTCCACCGATCTCGTCAGGGCCAGGAATTGTAGGCCAAGAGAGTATTACAAGCTATGGCCCGGTACCCGATATGAGTTCGATAGAGGGCAAAATGGCTCTAGACAAAATAAAACTCTTGCTGCTGCTCGACCTATGCGCCCCATCCGCACCTTTAACGTTACGCCCGCCCTGCCCCAGCGCCTGGAGGCGCTGCGCACCCTGGCCTACAACCTCCACTGGGACTGGGATGTGGAGATGGTGGACCTGTTTCGGCGGCTGGACAGCGACCTGTGGGAGTCGAGCCGCTACAACCCGGTGCTGATGCTGGGCACGATCAGCCAGGCACGGCTGAACGAGATTGCCGAAGACGAGGGGTTTTTGGCCCAGATGGACCGGGCGGCCCAGCGGCTAGAGGACTATCTGCGCGATCGCGACTGGTACAAGAAGCACCGCAAAGCCCCCGTCGCGGGCGAGCGCTACGCCTACTTCTCAATGGAGTTTGGCCTCACCACCTGTATGCCGGTGTACTCGGGCGGTTTGGGGGTGTTGGCGGGCGATCACCTCAAGTCCGCCAGCGATCTGGGCCTGCCCCTGGTGGCGGTGGGGCTGCTGTACCAGGAGGGCTACTTTGCCCAGTACCTGAATGCCGACGGCTGGCAGCAGGAGCGCTACCCGATCAACGACTTTTACAACATGCCCCTGCACCCAGAGCGCGACGGCGAGGGTAACGAGCTGCGGATCGCAGTGGAGTACCCCGGTCGCCAGGTTTACGCCCGGATCTGGCGGGTGCAGGTGGGCACGGTGCCCCTGTACCTGCTCGACACCAACATTGAGCCCAACAGCCAGTACGACCAGGACATCTGCGATCGCCTCTACGGCGGCGACATCGACATGCGCATTCACCAGGAGATCATGCTGGGGATTGGCGGCATTCGCATGCTGAAGGCTTTAGGCATTGTGCCCACCGCCTACCACATGAACGAGGGCCACTCGGCCTTTATGGCGCTGGAGCGCATGCGAGTGCTGATGGATGAAGCGGGGCTGAGCTTTGCTGAAGCATTGCAGGTGGCCCAAACCAGCCAGATGTTTACCACCCACACTCCCGTACCCGCCGGGATTGACCTGTTTCCGCCAGAAAAGGTGCTGCACTACCTGGGCCACTACCGCCAGCGCTTTGGCCTGGGCGATGCCGAATTTCTGGCCCTAGGCCGCACCGATACGGGCGACTTTGCGGCCCCATTTAGCATGGCGGTGCTGGCGATTAAAACCGCGACCTTTATCAACGGGGTGAGCCAGCTCCATGCCGAGGTGTCGCGCGATATGTTTGGCGAACTGTGGACCGGGTTGCCCCCGGGCGAGGTGCCGATTACCGCCATTACCAACGGCGTGCACGCCCGCAGCTGCGTGGCCCGCTCGACCCAAACGCTCTACGATCGCTACCTTGGCCCCAACTGGGCTGAGGCCAGCCCCGGCGCATCGCTGTGGGAGCGAGTCTTTGCGATTCCTGATGACGAGCTGTGGCGCAACCACGAGCAGCGGCGATCGCACCTGGTGGTGGCCGTACGCGATCGCCTCACCCGCAGCATGCAGGATAGGGGAGCTTCACCCCGCGAGCTTTCCGAGGCTCAGGAATGCCTCGACCCCTTTGTGCTCACCATTGGCTTTGCCCGCCGCTTTGCCACCTACAAACGGGCGACGCTGTTTCTCCATGATCTGGAGCGCATTCGCCAGATCATCACCGGCAATGGCAGCGGGCGGCGGGTGCAGTTTGTGATTGCGGGTAAGGCTCACCCCAAAGACATTCCCGGCAAAGAACTGATCCGCAGCATCGTTCACTTCACTCGCGACGAAGGGCTGAGCCGCTCGATTGTGTTTGTGCCCAACTACGACATTCACCTGTCGCGGGATATGGTGGCGGGCTGCGACGTGTGGCTCAACAACCCCCGCCGCCCCCGCGAGGCCTCGGGCACCAGCGGCATGAAAGCGGCCATGAACGGGCTGCCCAACCTCAGCGTGCTCGACGGCTGGTGGGATGAGGCCGACTACATTCGCACCGGCTGGCCCATCGGCCACGGCGAAGACTACGACGACCCCGACTACCAGGACGACGTGGAGGCCAACGCCCTCTACGACATCCTGGAAAAAGAAGTCGTGCCCCTGTTCTATGAGCGCGACAAGGACGAGATTCCGCGCGGCTGGGTGGCCAAAATGAAGGAGGCTATTTACCTCAACACGCCCCGGTTCAACACCGCCCGCATGGTGAAAGACTACGCCAATCGGGGCTACTTTGCGGCCAGCGATCGCGCTCGCACCCTGGCAACCGACGACTACGGCCCCGGCAAAGAACTGACCGCCTGGCAGGCCCGCATCACCGAGCAGTGGTACGAAGTGCGCTTTGAGGAAGTCGCCATTTCCGACACGAGCGATCTGCGGGTAAACCAGCCCTTTAAGGTGACAGCCGCCATTCGCCTCGGGGCGCTTACCCCCGACGATGTGCAGGTCGAGCTGTACCAGGGCAACGTCGCCATCGATGGCGAAATTCACACCGGGCTGGCGGTGCCGATGGCCTACCAGGGCCACGACGACCAGGGCAGAAGCGTTTACGCCCTGGAGATGCAGTACACCGCCAGCGGATTGCAGGGCCTTTCGCTGCGGATTTTGCCCCGCCACAGGTACCTCAACAGCCCCTACGACCCCAAACTGGTGCTCTGGGCCGACCCCGACTCAGTACACGTCAGCTCGGGAGTCGTCGCGCCTGCGATCGCCCTCTAGAAGCTCAGCAGCAGCTCAACCAGCGGCGAGGCCATGCCCCAGATCTCGCCCGCGCCTGAAACCGACAACCGCGCTTTCCCTCAGCTGAGGCTTAGAATAGCTGGCATAGGCCTGCCCTTTTGCTCGTAGCCCCTGGGCCACCCCCGCCCCTGATGCTCTATGTCGCTCAACTTTCCCGGCATGAACCCCTACCTGGAGAACCCTGTTCTTTGGCCTGAGGTCCATGCCTGGCTGATTGTGCAACTAGCCCGCACCCTAAACCCGGTTTTACAGCCCAAGTACCGGGCAGCGGTTGAGCAACGCGTCTATACCGATGCGTTGCTGGTGGGCATTCCCGATGTGTCGGTGGTGCAGGCTCAGTCGCCCCAGCGATTGGCCCCAACCACTATGGCGACCCTCAGTCAGCCAATTAAAGTTACGCTGCCCATGCCAGAGGAGGTGAGAGAAACATTTCTCGAAATTCAGCAGATTGGTACTGGACAGGTCGTAACGGTGGTAGAAGTGCTGTCGCCTAAAAATAAGCGTCCTGGCGAGGGACGAAATCAATACAATGCCAAGCGTCTTAGGGTTTTAGAAAGCCGCAGCCACCTGATTGAAATCGACCTGTTAAGAGCCGGGGAACCGCTGCCGATGTCGGGCAATGTGCCCTCTGACTATCGCCTGCTAGTCAGCCGCGCCTGCGATCGCCCCGAGGCTGAGCTTTACCCGTTCAACCTGCGAGACCCTATGCCTCAATTGCCGCTGCCTCTGCAACCAAGCGATGAGGAGCCGCTCATTGATCTACATCAACTCCTGCAAGATATCTACGCCGCCGCTGCCTTGGAGTCGGTAATTGACTACAGCCAGCAGCCCACACCAGCCCTGACAGAGGCTGACTTTGCCTGGGTACAAACCCTGGTTTAATCGCCGAATTTTATATCGCGAATTCTAGCTAAGCTTTCAAACTCATCTACTGGTATGACCTCAGTTCAGGTTTCGTCAAATGCATCGCGCTATGGCCAGGACATCGCCATTCGCCAGTTTGAGCTGACTGCCGACGAACCCGCCTCGGTGGGCGGCAATGACCAGGGACCAACCCCGACCGAACTGCTGCTGGCTGGGTTGGGCAGCTGCAAGGCGATCACGATCAAAATGTATGCCGAGCGCAAGGGCTGGCCCGTCGAGAATGTCTACGTAGCAGCCGAGTTGCACACCATAGAAAATTCGTCGGGAGAAAAGCAGGCGGTGATCAAGGCCTACCTCACCCTGGCGGGCGACCTCAGCGCCGAGCAGCGCGATCGCCTGCGAGAGATCGGCGATCGCTGCCCGGTGCACCGCCTGCTCAGCGCCACCACCGACATTCAAACCGTGCTGACCTAGCGACAGAGCTGCTGGGGCAGGCGCTCCATGGCGCGCTCGAACACAGCCGGATCGTTCAGCGCCCGCGCCACAATCAGCGCTCCCTGAATGATCACCAGCGCCTCTTCGCTGCGGTCCTGAGCCAGAGCTGCGTCCATGCCGCCCTGGGTCAAAACGGCGGCGATCGCCCCCATCCAGCGCTCCAGCATCGCCTTCACCTGGGGCTGAAAGTCGTCTTTGGCAGAGCCCAGCATCAGCGAGGCCAGCATACAGGGCTTTTCGCCGTGGCTGTAGGCAGTAGCGATGCGATCGCCCATTCGCCCCAATCGCGTTAGCGCATCCCCTTCACCGTCGAGGGCATCCTCTGCCGTCTCTCGCAGCCAGCGATCGAGGCTGGTTAGGACGGTCTCAACCATGTCGTCTTTGCCGCCGGGAAAGTGGTGGTAGAGGCTGGCCTTGCCCAGGCCAGTGGCCTCAGAAATTTTGGACAGGCTGACCCCGTCGTAGCCGTACTGCCGAAACAGGTCGAGCAGGGTTGGCACGTAGCTCTGTTTAGCCAGAGTTTGCTTAGGCATTGCGGTGTGTCTCCAGAACGTTTTGGAACCCTCTTGACATTATACCGAACGATCAGTACAGTAATTATTGTACCGAGCGTTCGGTACTAATTCATCACCTCCAGGAGGTGTCTATGCAACTCACCAAAGCCATGCTCAACCAGCGGGCTGACCAGGTTTACGATGTTCTCGTCGTTGGCGGCGGAGCCGCTGGGCTCTCGGCGGGCATTTATCTCCAGCGCTACCTGCTCTCGACGCTGATTGTCGACAAGGGCAAAGCGCGATCGTTCTGGATGCAGGAATTGCACAACTACCTGGGCCTGCCCCCCGACACCCCCGGTCGTGAGGTGCTGAAGCAGGGCAAAGCCCACTACCTCGACCTCGACGGCGACTACCTCAACGCCTATGTGGAAGAGGTGATCGATGAGGGCGAAACCTTTGCGGTGCGCGTGCGCCTGGGCCGCCAAAACCCCACGTACCGCACCTTCCGCAGCCGCTACCTGATCGCCGCCAGCGGCATCATCGACCACCTGCCCCAGCTGGCCAACATGCAAAACGTGTTTGACTACGCTGGCCACAACCTGCACGTCTGTTTGATCTGTGACGGCTACGAAATGCGCGACCAGCGGGCCGGGGTCTTTGGCAGCAGCCCCGGCAGCCTGGAGGTGGCCTTCCCCCTGGGCTGGTTTACGCCCCACATCACGCTGTTTACCAACGGCGACTTTGAGGTGGATCAGGAGCGGCGCGATCGCTTCTCCGACGCTGGCTACCGCCTGATCGAGCAGCCGATCAAGCAATTCCTCGGCGAAAACCACGTCATGTCTGGAGTTGAACTAGCTGACGGAACCATCGTCGAACTCGACACCGGCCTAATTTCGATGGGCTCCAAGTACCACGCCGACTACCTCAAGGGCATTGAGCTGGAGTACAACGGCGGCAACCTGGTCACCGACCCCATGAACCGCACCTCCCACCCCCGCATCTTCGCTGTGGGCGACCTGAAGGTGGGCATGAACCAGGTCGCGATCGCCGCCGCCGACGGTGCCCAGGCCGCTACCCAGATCTGGCGCGACATTCGCCGGGCGGAGGGGACGCGGAGACCTGCGGCGATCGCCGCGTGATGAGGGGATG
>PYER01000139.1 GCA_003017855.1 filamentous cyanobacterium CCT1 | reverse complement strand
CCCATCCACCCATCACGGCCCCTCCCCTCAGCCGCCGGTCTCTTTTACAATGGCCCTATGGCAAAAGAGACCCACTACCAAACCCTCGAAATTCACGAAACGGCGACCCAGGCGGAGATCAAGCGCGCCTACCGCCGTTTGGCGAAGCAGTTTCACCCCGATAGCCAAACCAGTCAGGCGTCGCACGATCGCATTGCCCGCATCAACACGGCCTATGAAGTGATTGGCGACCCGTCGCGGCGCACGGTCTACGATCAGCAGCGCCAGGGGGTGGCGGCGGTGGATCCGGTAACGAGTGCAGCCAATCGGGCGAAGCGCACTGCGGATGCGCAGGAGGTGTATCGCTACGCGCGGGAAGCTACGCAGTCGTCTGAGGCGCGGGAGGATGCGTGGTTGAAGTTGGTGTATGGTCCGGTGGACAGGCTGCTGGGCAAGATTATGTCGCCGCTGCGGGCAGAGATTCGCAAGCTCTCAGCCGACCCCTTCGACGATGAGCTGATGGAGGGTTTCATGGCGTATTTAGAGCAGGGACGCACGTGGCTGGGGCAGGCCCAGGGCAAGTTCAATTCGATGGCGAACCCGGCGAGTACGGCGGGGGTGGCGGCTGATTTGTACCACTGCCTGGGGCTGCTGGAGGATGGGCTGGATGAGCTGGATCGCTTCACGATGAGCTATGAGGAGAGCTATATTCACACTGGGGAGGAGTTGTTTCGGCGGGTGAAGCAGATTCGGGCGGAGGCGAAGGAGCGGGTTAAGCGATTGGTGTAGGGTACGCCCCCGTAGGGGCAAACGGTTGTTTGCCCTAACAGGTCTTTGCGACGCACTGCTGCCCTATGTCGGACATGGGCTGTTGGTAAAAGGCCAGATCTACCGCTGGGGACATTTCGATTGTCCCCAGACCCCCTCGACCAGGGCCGTGCCGCCGCCCTGGACCCAACGGAAAGGATGGATTGATGGGCCAGTTTAAACCTCTGTTTTGCGAATGGGCCTGTTGGCAACTGCGATCGCGCTTAACATCCATCCCGTAGGGTGCTTTCGCGTAGCAATGCACCATCCCAGAGGGTTCTTATCTATGCAATATCTATGAACCAAGGCTGGGTTTATCGCGATCGCATCACTCCCGCCGAAGCAAATCTTTCGGTGCTGGACTTTTACACAAATCGCTACCGCCACTCCAGTCGGGAAGAATGGCGCGATCGCATCCTCTCCGGCCAAATCCGCCAGAACGGGCATTCTGTCGCCCCAGACGATCGCCTTCAACCGGGGCAAACGCTGGCCTACCACCGGCCCCCTTGGCAAGAGCCGGAGGTGCCGCTGGGGTTTGAGGTGCTGTATGAGGATGGGGATTTGGTGGCGATCGCTAAGCCTGCGGGTTTGCCGGTGCTGCCGGGGGGCAACTTTCTGACCCATACGCTGCTGCACCAGCTCAAGCTGCGCTACCCAGAGCAGACTCCGGTACCAGTACATCGGCTGGGGCGGGGCACGTCGGGGATAATGGTGCTGGGCCGGTCGCCTCTGGCGCGATCGGTGCTGAGTCGGCAGCTGCGCGACTCTACGGCAACAGCCCACGATCCCCAAGCCCCGCACCCTATTCGTAAGACCTACCGGGCGCTGGTGGGGGCCAGCGACTTGCCCGATGTGTTTACGCTGACGACGGCGATCGGCAAAGTCGATCATCCGGTGCTGGGTTATGTGTATGCCGCTAGCCCAGGCGGTTTACCCGCCTACAGTGAAGGGAAAGTGATACAACGTACCGCCGACTCCACTTTGGTAGAGGTCACCATCCGCACCGGACGCCCCCACCAAATCCGCATCCACCTGGCCGCAGCGGGGTATCCCTTATTGGGCGACCCGCTCTACGTTTCAGGCGGCGTACCGTTGCCCATAGCACCCGACGAGGATGGCCAAATTCCCGCCCCCGGCGACATTGGCTATCATCTGCACGCCTACCGACTCAAGCTGCCCCATCCCCGCACCCAAGAGCCTTTGCAACTGGTCTGTCCTGCCCCCCTTGTGTTACGGGCTCCTGAACCAGGGCTTGAAGTTATGGATGACTCTGCCTGATACCTTGCGCAGAGTTCAAAATGAAAAGTTCAAAATGAAGAATTGCTAGTGCGTCAGTTGGGTTGGGCAAACGCCGTTTGCCCCTACATAAGCTGCCTGTACTTAACTAGTATGGCCACCATCCACCCACCTACCCATCCACCCATCCACTCCCCTACTCCCCACAAGGCCGCACCATCAACATCTGCTCGGCTTGAGTAAAGCCGTACTTCTCGTAAAAGGGCTGCATCTCGGGGGTGCAAAAGAGCTGAATGCACTCTACCTGAGACAGCTTTGGATGGGTGGTAACGTGCTCAATCAGCTTGGCTCCTAGCCCCTGTTTGCGATAGTCTGCCGCAACAATCACGTCGAAGACGATCGCACGGTACATCCAGTCAGTCAGCACTCGGCAAAAGGCCGCTAGGCGCTGCGATTCCTCATCCCACAGGCCAAAAAGCAGGTCGCTGTTATCTAGCAGCGTGGGCACATCGGCCAGGGCGCGCTCTTTGCTCCACCATTCTTGCAAGTACATCTGGTGCAGCTGCTCAACCTGGGCCGGGTTGAGCTTGTGAATGAGGGTAAGCATAGGAAAATTGCGATTCTTTACGGTACGGATATCCTGACCCAATGGCGGTAGGAAAGGGCTACGATCGAGGAGTAGCACAGGCGCAAGACCTATCTTACTGCTGATGGCAGGGGCCAATGCGGCCGATATAGTTTGAGTGTAGATGCGTCGTCCATCCTGCTTGCCTAACTTATTCGCCTGATGGCGAAGCACACGCGAGACTCAGGGGCAAGACCTAGGGACGATCGCAGCAAACTACTGACGCTAGCCAGGCCAAAGAGCGATCGCCCCAGGAGCGAGCCTTTGAACCTCGTGCTGGCACCATTATCCACATCCGGAGGACACCTCCATGAAACTCTCTTTATTAGCTGGAGCCGCAGTCGCTATTCCTGTAGCTTTTGCCATGCCTGTGCAGGCCGAAAACCCGGCTCACGTGCAGCAGCTGCTCGAAACCAATCTCTGTCAGGGGTGTGACCTGTCAGGCGCAGATTTAACCCAGGCCCACCTGATTGGGGCCGACCTGCGCGACGCCGATTTGCAGGAGGCTACCCTGGTCGAAGCCAACTTAGAAGGGGCTGATCTCAGCCGCGCCGACCTCACCGGGGCAAACCTGACCGACGCCTTTTTGACCAACGCCCTGCTCGAAGATGCATCGCTTGACGAAGCAAACTTGACCAATGCTTCCATCTACTTTGCCGAAGTCGCAGGTGCTTCCTTCTTCAATGCCGATTTGACTGGAGCCGAAGTGGTTGGTACCCCCATTAGCGTGGGTGGAGACTAGCATTACCGGCTAGAGTCTGGCTCGACTCAAGTCTCAACGGGGGTATGGGGCAGACGACCCCACTCGTTCCACGAGCCATCGTAGTTGCGAACATTGGGGTAGCCCAGCAGGTAGGTCAAGACAAACCACACAAAGGCCGATCGCCCCCCGACTGCACAGTAGGGAAATACATCGCGATCGGCTGTGATGCCCCGTTGCTCAAACAGCGCCTGTAGTTCCTCAACCGGCTTAAAAGTGCCATCGTCGCTGAGCATCAGCGTGTGCTCTAGATGAATAGCTCCGGGAATATGCCCTGCCCGCTCTGCATCTTTGGGCGGCTTCATTAGGAATATTCGTCCCTGATATTCAGGCAGGGTGCGAACATCTAACAAGACCTGGTTGGGGTTTGCAATCGCCGCCTCAACCTCTGCTAAAAGCACTCGAAAACTGGCGTCGAAAGGCTTGGCCGAATACTGCGTGGGCGCAACTGTTGCCAGTGCATTTGCCACCGGGCGGCCTTCCGCTATCCACCGCTGGTAGCCGCCATGAGCACTTTGACATGCGGGTGCCCAACAGCCTGAAGCAACCAAAAAATCCAGGCCCCTGTACCGGGATCACTGCCGTAGGCAATCACCGTGGTATTGGGACCAATGCCCGCCCGCGAAAGCAGATTGTTCACGGCATCGGGGTCAGTATTAAGGCGCAGATCTGGCCGCAGCAGGTCAGTGATTGGGTTCAGAAAGATCGCGCCTGGAATGTGGGCTTTCTCATAAGGTTCAGGGCTCATATCCACCTCTAAAATTCGCAGGTTTGGATCGTGAAGATGGTCTTCAAGCCACTGGGTGTCGATCAAAACATCGGGATGCGCGTAGCGGTTCACAACAGTTTCCTCAGTAAGTTTGAGCCTCAGGGGCATCGGGTTTGGGCAGCAGCAGAGGCCTGACCCGATGTACTAGCGTGGTCGATGTTGAAAATAGCGAGAATCCAATTAATGGGTGAAAAATAGCCAGGGGTAGCGGCGTGTGAACGGTCGCAAACTGCAGCCCCAGCAGCACAACCAGGCTAATGGCCAAGGCCCTTATGCGCTGAGAAAACGGCATCCAGTAGGCCCAAATCAACAGAATGAGCGACAGCCCACCGTAGCCTCGCACCAGCCAAACATGGAGATTCCACCAGGCAGGGTCGTAAAAATAGGCCAGACCAACGCTCAGCAGTTGCCCCACTAAACAGAGATTGAAAAGTATGGCGGCGGCATAAAAACCAAGCACTGCAGATCGGGCCAGCAGCGGCGTTTCATTGAGTAGCCGATTTGCGCTGGAGTTAGGGGAATTTGCAATAGAGGTCATCACAGGCAGCACAATAGGGATAGATTGGTAGGGAACAAACCACGCTTCATTCCCCATCTGTACTTCACAATAAAGAGGTCGCGCCCAGAGCAATAGACCTCGATCGGGTACACTTCGCCAGGGGGTTATACCTATGGATATCTCTAGCGAGCCTGGTGCGCTCCAGGCGCTGTTTAGTGCGATCGCCCAAACCCAAACCGAAGCCGACCTCAGGCAGTCGATCATGGCGCAGCTGGGCGACTACTTTGCGGCCCGCCGCTGGAGCCTAAACTTTGCCAACGAGTTTCCCACCGTCGATCAAAATTCGCCGAGGCTGATGCGCCTGGCCCTATCGCTGGACTACAACCCAGTGTTGCGCTACCTGGTGCAGCGCCATGCCGCCGTGCATGATGAGGTTGTGCTGCCGCCGGGGGTGTGGCAAACCCTGTGCCCCCGCGCCGACCACGGCCACGTCATGGCGGGGCCAATCGTAAGCGAGGGGCAGCTGATGGGCGGCATTGCGTTTACCCGCCACCGCGACGATGGTGCCTTTAACGCTGAAAATCTGGCCGACCTAGGGGCGCTGTGTCTGCACCTATCGACCAAGCTGGCGGCACTGCGGGCCAAGCCCGAGGCAGGGTTAGACTGCAGCCGTCTCACCCCCCGCGAAGCCGAAATTGTTGAACTCGTCGCTCAGGGGTTAACCAACAAAGAAATCGGGGCCGCCCTCTGGATTACCGAAAATTCTGTCAAGCAGGCGCTAAAACGCATCTTTCGCAAGCTCAACGTGTCGTCACGCGCTGAAATGGTAGCAAAACTTGCTGCCTAGCAAAGGTAGGTTGGGTGGCGCGTTAGCAGAACCCAACAGAATAAAATCTGTTGTTAGGTTTCACTTCGTTTCACCCAATCTACAGAAGACTAAGCTAAGGTTTCAGGCCCATTCATCCTGATTTATCACAACAAAATTGAAGAACCTTTTGCGATCTTTGCTAGAAACCTCTATAAAATTCTTTGCGGCAGCATTGCACTGGCTGACATAATCCTGCCAGTCCGAAGAAACGATGCTCGAAAAGTCAGCTATTTCGTCTAATAATGGCATGATTTGCTGCTCTGTGATTAGAAACCCTTCAATTCCTATCACAGCAACATTTTGAAGCCTGCAATCTTCAACGAAGCTGATTGCATATTGCGATGGTATGTAGAGTTCTTCACCGGTAATGATCCCGTACTGCCGATATTGCTCAAAGATATCTGTAGGCATTCACAAATCTACTTTCCAAACGAGACTTTTTAGAGCACCGACACAGTATCTAACAGTATCTAAATGACAGCCCTCGCCCCAGTGCCTCAGCTACGCCTGGGCGCGCTGGTTTTGCGGTTCTGCCGCTCATTTTAGGAGGCAGAGCCTCCAACGAGCATTCCCATGCAGAGCACGGGAACGATGGGTAGCGAATGCTGGACCGACGTGGTTTGTAGCGTGCTGGGTAGGGCGATCGCCCAGCATACCTCACAGCTACGGCTGTTGAGTTCTCTCCCCATACGTCAACAACTGCTCGATCGCCCTTAACCGATGCTGCCACGATCGCAGGCGGTAGCGGCTGTTCGCAGTGTCGATCAGCACCCCCTGATTCAGCGGCTCCTGTACGTTAGCGAGTCCGGCTTGGACATTGACCAGATGGCGGCGCGACGGTTCTTGGGAGAGGGTCTCAAACTCGGTGCCCAGCGCGTTGACTGCCTCAATCCAGGTTTCTAGAGTACCGCGCTCCATCCACAGGCGGTCCTGGGTGAGCAGCCAGCTCCACTCGCGCTGTAGCGCCTTGTAGCGGCTAAAGGCCATAGCGTAGGGGGTAGTGGGGCCGGGCTGGCTGCTGTGGCCGACTGGGGCCTGGGTCTGGGCCAGCACCGCATTCAGCTCAGCATTCAGGTCGGCGGTGGCAAACAGGGCATAGCCGGGGGTAGGCAGGTCGCGGCTGGCCTGCATCTGGTCGAGGGTAGCGGCATTCGACAGATTGAGTAGGCGAATGCCGGGAATGACCAGAGTAGAGCCAAACGATTCATTTAACAGCCAGGGAGAAACAATCCGCTCGAAGCGGCTGGTGTCGCCCGCGTAGCTCATCAGCACAATCCAGTCGAGGTAATTGGCCCGTGCCCAGGTGCCCCAGTCTTGCTGAATGCGCTGGAGGCGATCGTGCTCGGGGTTAGCGAACACCGCTGCCGACATGACGAGGCCGGGACGCTGCCGCCGCAGAAGATTGGAGATGGTTTCGACAAAGGATGTCACCTGATGAGCCCGAAACTCAGTCCAGCGCTGCCACAGCACCTGCTGCTGAATCTGCTGATTGCGATCGAGCCCGCTGGCGCGTGGGTTTAGGGTCAACGGGTCAACCCCGCTCGTGCTCTGGAACCGCCAGCGGGCGACCTCACCATAGCCGTAGGTGCGGTTGGCTCCAGGGTCTTGAAAGGGGTAGCGAATGTAGTCGAGGTGCAGACCATCGACCTCGTACTCGGTGACGATTTCGGTCATCAGCCGGGTCAGGTAGCTGCGCACCTCGGGGTTGGCGGGGTCGAGAAAGGGCTTGTCTTGCCCGCGAGGAATGCGGTTGCCGCTGTTGTCGTAGCCCGCCCAGGTCGGGTGCTGTGAGATAACCGGGCCGGGGTAGTCAGCAGGCTGGTTGAGCAGGCGGTTGTGGCGCTGGTTGCCCGCCGCAAACACCCACACCCAGGCGTGCAGTGTCATGCCGCGCTGGTGGGCCAGCTCTACAGCAGCAGCCAGCGGGTCCCAGCCGCGAGTCAGGGGATTTTGCTCGGGGGCTACCTGGCTGGGGTAGATGGTGTAGCCCGCGTTCACGGTTTCAAAGAAGACGGTATTGATGCCAGCGGCGGCCAGCTTGTCGAAAATAGCGCTCAGCCCCTGGGGCGACCTGGCCTGCACAATGGTGCCGCGATCGAGCCACACGGCGCGAATTTCACCCTGGTTGATGGGGCGATCGGTGGCAAAGTTGTCCCACAGGGCCGTGCGGGCGGCCAGCCAGCGATCGCGCACCTCCCCATGCTTGCCCGCCGCCAGCAGCGCGTCCCACTCGTTCAAGAGCTGCTGGGCGTCTTCGAGAACGGGGTGCAGATAGGTTCCTTCGGTGAGCTTCGTCTGGCTGGTGGCGCTCAGCGCGGGCAGCGTCAGTGCCGTCGGCGCATTCAAGGAATTGGCCATGATCAGAGCGCTCTCAAAGCGACCAATCAGGTTTCTAAGCTCCTGCTGCATGGCCAAAAACACTACCGGGCTGGGGGGGCGTCCAGTGGGCGACAGCTCAATTACCGCTGGGGCAATCTGCTCGGCGGGGTCGCCCAGACCGGTTGTCTCTTCGGCGGCACTGTCTGGGCTGACAGGCGGCAGCACCCTGAGCCGCTGGGAGGGAGGCGGAGGCGGTATAGCGGGGACGTACTCAGGCCGCCGACCGGGCCGGGGCCGAGGGCTGGGGGCTGAAGGGGCAGTATTCTCGGTTGCGTTGGCTGGGTCGATGACTTCAGTTGGTATTGTGGGCTCCAGCGCTTCGACATCCAGTGCTTCGACGTCCAGCGCTTCAGCAGGAGGTTGCTCAAGGGCAGGAGCCTGGGCATAGGCCGAGACCTGAGGCATCCCCCAACTCCCGACTAACCCGGCTATGGCCATCAGTAAAAAGCCCGGCTGCATCACCCGCTGCGTCACAATGTCATCTCTCCATCACACGGCGCTAATTGTGGCATAGGCTAGCCGCTCTGGCGTTGACCTTAGGGGCGATCGCTACAAAGCAGCAAGTAGCGGATTCACAATCCACCACTCAACTTCCGGCTCCGTACCACCCCTTCAGTAAACCCATTACGCGGGCAGATGAACCGTAAAGATGATGCCCTCTAACTAAGTTGAGCCTGACCCACCTCACCTGCAGGCACAACTCCATGGGAGAGACTTCACTCGTTCCCATGCTCTACGTGGGAATACCTCGGTGGTGCTCCAGCGCGCGGGGAGGGAAGACGCAGGAGCGTTGTTGGCACCATCAAATTGACCTCGTGATAGCTTGAATTCAGGAAGAAGGGCGGTGAGAAGTGGGAAATCGGTTGTCAGAATGGATGTAGAAGAGATTAGGGCCAAGATTCGTAATGATGCCTATGTCTATACATCCCATGCTGATATAGAGCGTCAAGCCGATGATCTGACCTTAACGCAGGTCGAAGAAGCTTTGCTAAACGGGGAGATTTTAGAGCAATATACGAATACAGGACGGGGCGAAAGCTGTTTGATTTTGGGCTATTCCAGCGATGTACCTGTGCACATTGTCTGCGGCTGGCGGGGTGAACAAGTAGCCATCATCACCGTTTATATCCCTGGGCCACCTAAGTTTATCGACGCACGAACGAGGGCTTGACCGATGCGAGAGACTAGATGCAACACCTGCGGCGGCACGGAACATGAAGAACGTCGCGTCACCTATTTGTATAGTCACCAAGGCCAGTATCTCATTGCTCCCAACACTCCGGTAGAGGTGTGTAGCCAGTGCGGCACCGTGTACTACAGCGCTACAGTCCTCAAAGCGATTGAGCGCCAGTTCTTTGCGATCCAAAACAATACAGCCAGCCCCGACCAAGTTCTCCAGGTGCCCGTCAAATCGATGTAACGTTTCAGGCGATGCGGCTTGCGTATTGGAGAAAGGTCAGAAACACCAAAATACGACTAATGCTAAGCACACCAGGGCAGCGCTAGCGCTATGTCAGGCCAACCTACAGTATCTAAAAGCAGAAGCCCGGAAGTATTATGTCTAGCGAAGAACTCAAGCTGGCTGAGAGCGTCGTTTATGATGCGACTACCCGCGAAGTCGTTGTCACCCTGAGAGACAGTTCTCGCCATGTATGGCCCATCGGGCTGCTGGAAATGGTGGAGAGTAAGGCCGATGCCTGGGTGCCGTTGACTGGTCCGACTGATGAGCAACTGTCGAATGTGGAAGTGTACGGCGGCGGTCGATATATTCTGTGGGATGAGTTGGGCCAGGTCTTTAAGATTGCCGATCTGCTGGCCGGAGTTTATGGCCGCGAGGAGTGGATGCAAAAGTTAATGGCAATGGCTAAATAGTAGATTCTCGTAGCCATAGGAATGACAATGCCGTTACGGGGTCACGCCCGGCAACCGCACCGTAAACGTCGTGCCCTGATCCACCCGACTGGTGACTTTGATGGTGCCCTGCTGCAGCTGCACAAACTGCTTCACAATGCTCAGCCCCAGCCCCGTACCTGGTATGTTGCTGACGTTCTGGCCCCGGTGAAAGGGCTCAAACAGCTGCCTGCGATCGCCCGGCGGAATGCCAATGCCCTCGTCCTGCACCCGAACAATGGCCTGCCCCCGCTGCTTGGCCAGCTTGAGCCAGATCGGGCGACCCTCCGGGGTGTAGCGAATCGCGTTGGATAGCAGGTTGCTGAGGATCGATCGCAGCAGCCGCTCATCGAGGCAGGCCAGTACCTGACGGCTGCGGCAGACCAATTGAATCGGGGTCTGGGGGCGGCGGTAGTCGCCCTCGGCCAACAGATCCTGGCAAAAGACCACCAGATCCAGCGGTTTGGGGTTGACCTCCAGCACCTTGGCCTCAATTTTGCCGATCACCAGAATGTCGTCGATCATCTGGGTCATGCGCTCGACGTTGGCGTTGATGGTGAGCAGATAGTCGGTTTTTTCGTCGGGGCGCAGCTGGGTGTCGTAGCGGTTCAGCGACGACACCGTCAGGGCAATGTTGTTGAGCGGGTTGCGAAACTCGTGGCAGACCATCGAGACAAAGCGCGATCGCATGTCGCTGAGCTGCCGCAGCCGTTGATTCGCCGCCTGTAGCTCAGCGGTGCGCTCCTGCACCTTTTGCTCTAGCTCCTCGTTGGCCCGCTGCAAAATCTGCTCAGCCCAGCGCCGCTGGGTAATGTCGCGAAAGGTCACCACCGTGCCGATCAGCCGCCCGTCCTCGTCGCGCATAGGCGTGCTGATGTACTCCACCGGAAAGCTGGTGCCGTCCTTGCGCCAAAACACCTCGTCGGTGATGTGCTTAATGCTGCCATCTTGAAACGCAGCGTAGATGGGGCAGTCTTCGCGCTGGTAAGGGCGGCCGTCGGCGAGGGAATGGTGCAGCACCGCGTGCATCGATTGGCCGATCAGTTCCTCCATCGACCAGCCAATCATGGCAGCCGCAGCGGGGTTCACAAAAGTGACGTTGCCGTCAAGATCGACCCCGTAGATGCCCTCGCCCACCGCATTGAGAATGAGCTGGTGCTGACGGCGCAGGTGCTCTAGCTCCTGCCCGAGGGGGGCGGCAGCCTGTCGAGGGGGCAACCAGTAGGTTTGGGTCATCGTGATGCTAATCCGGGCATAATTTGGTGCGATCGCCGCCTCAATCACAGCTGCATTGAACTAGCGTTCTGGGTTTGTTTTGCCCTCAGCTGGAGCAGAGTGTATCGGCCTATACAACAGCTTGTCTGCTTAAGGTTTACTAAAGGATTGTAGAGGATGCGATCGCTTTCAAATAGTAACCGTCTGGTGCAACATTCTGACTCAATACCTCGATTCCCGACACTACTTTGAAGATCAAAGCGCCGCCTCTTATGAATATAAGTTTGTGTTGAGGCAGTACGTATTCCTAAGCTGAAGTTTTTCTTTTAGAGTAACCGTCCCAGTGACTACGCTGGCTGAGCGGAGTCGTTCGTAAAACGTCTCCCAAAGGGAGAAAGCCAAAACCCATCCGAATGTCCCCTAGCCCCTCTGGGGCGGCAAAGCCTACGACTCCACTCAGGGGACGCTTACCTGTTAGAGAACTGTAGAAGTGCCGTATTTACGTGTTTTTTTAGTGGGTAACTAGATCTTGAAGCTAGGTTCTGAGTCAGGCCAATTCAACAGCCGCTGGTCTATGGATTGACAGTATTGTGAAGACCATTCTCATCATTGAAGACGAAGCTCAAACCCGCAGCATTTTTCTTAAATGTTTGGAATTTGAAGGATTTCGCGCGGTGGGGGCTAGCGACGGCACCAGCGGGGTGGCTATGGCTCAGCAGCACAGCCCCGACCTGGTCGTCTGCGACATCATGATGCCCGATATGGATGGCTATTCGGTGCTGTCCACCCTGCGCAAGTCACGGCAGACCGCCCTCATTCCGCTAATTTTTCTGACCGCCAAAGTTACTATGGCCGACCTGCGCCGGGGCATGGAACTCGGGGCTGACGACTACTTGACCAAGCCCTGCACCGTTGAGCAGTTTTTGGCCGCTATCAACAGCCGTTTGCAGCGCCAGGCCGAAATTTCGGAACTGTACGGCACTGCGCCCGTCCAATCAGGGAACCCATCTTCAGCCCCAGCACCCCACCCGATTTTTCCGGCTGATCCCAAGCTAGCCAGCGTTTTTCACTTCATCGAGGCCCACTACCGCCAGCCCATTAGCCTCAGTGATGTAGCTCAGCAGGCGGGCTATTCTCCTGCCTACCTGACCAACCTGGTGCAGTCGCATACCGGTCGCACCGTTAAACAGTGGATTATTGAGCGCCGTATGGCCGAGGCCAAAACGCTGCTGACCAAAACGAGCGAGTCGGTACGATATATTGCCGAAGCTTCGGGCTACAGCGATGCGGGTTACTTTACCCGCCAGTTTCGTCAGTTTCACGGCGTTTCTCCTCAGGCTTGGAGACAGCAGTCTGTAGCCAAAATAACAAATTAGGCTTTTGTTTTAGGCTCAAAACTATTTTCAAAAGAAAGTCCCATCATGTCCAAAAAATGATCCAATGCATATTTAATTGGGGCTTGCTAATGTGTTTGGTAACCTGGATCAACTCACGTTCACAATTTAGGCGATGATGAGGATCTCATTTCCTTCATCTTTGGCTTTGCTGAGTTCTCAGGCTGGATCGGGGAAAGGTTTTTGTCGCGTTCAACTATCCATTTATGGTTATTTCAGCAGTAGCAAAGTCGCTTAGCGACTGGGGCAGTTTGAGTTGCACATCCCCCTCCCTGATGTTGCCGGGGCAACCCTGTCGAACCTGCGGTGTGGTGCATTTCACAGGAGATCACTCGCAGTTTATGGCCACCATGCCCCAGGACCCGGTCGAGATGGTCGACGACCTGGTAAAGATGGGGATTTACAAGCAAAACCAGCTGCGCGCCGCCGACACCGTCAACGCCTACGAGCTGCGCAAGGCCCTATTTCTAAAGCGGGTGGGCCGCAACGACCCCCAGCGCGAAAAGCTGATTCTCGCCCTCTGTAAGCAGGCGGGCGGCCTGGAGAATGCCTTTGCGGCGGCCTTTGGCCCCCAGGCAGGCCTGTTTTTTGCTGACTCGGTGCGCAACAGCGGCGCAACCCGACGCGAGTTTCTCAAGAATATGGCGGTGGGGGCGGCCCTGGTCCCCCTGGCCAGCTGCGCTGGCGGTAGCGACGAACCCGCCGCAGAAGAGGCTGAGGCGGCTCCTGTTGATACCAGCAACCTGGAGAAGACCGACATTCAGGTGGGCTTTATTCCCATTACCTGCGCTACGCCGATCATTATGTCGGAGCCGCTGGGCTTCTACGAGAAGTATGGCTTCAATGCCTCGGTGGTGAAGATGCCGAGCTGGGGCGCGGTGCGCGACTCTGCGATCGCAGGCGAACTCGACGCCTACCACATGCTGGCCCCCATGCCCATCGCCATGACCCTGGGGCTGGGTTCGGCGGCCTTTGGCGTCAAGCTGGCCAGCATCGAAAACATCAACGGTCAGGCCATCACCGTAGCCGAGCGCCACAAGGGCAACGTCAACGGTCCCGAGGATTTCAAGGGCTTTGTGATCGGGGTGCCCTTCCCCTACTCGATGCACAACCTGCTGCTGCGCTACTACCTGGCCTCGGGCGGCCTCGACCCCGACGTAGACGTGCAGATTCGCCCTGTTCCCCCGCCGGACAGCATCGCCCAGCTAATCGCGGGCGACATCGACGCCATGCTGATGCCCGACCCGTTCAACCAGCGGGCGGTCTACGAGGGGGCCGGCTACATTCACCTGCTCACCAAAGATCTGTGGGATGGCCACCCCTGCTGCGCCTTCGCCGCCAGTGACGAGTGGATCACCACCAACCCCAACGCCTTCCGATCGCTGAACAAGGCGATCATCGAGGCCGCCGCCTACGCTCAGGAGCCGACCAATCGGCCTGAAATTGCCGCCGCCATCTCTGAGCGAGCCTTCCTTAACCAGCCTGTGGAGGTGGTCGAAGCGGTGCTCACCGGCAACTTTGACGATGGCCAGGGCAATACCCTAGAGGTGCCCGATCGCATCGGCTTTGACCCCTACCCCTGGCAGAGCTTCGCCAAGTGGATCTCCTCGCAGCTGGTGCGCTGGGATCTGATGGGTGAAGGCACCACCGCTGATACCATTAGCGATAGCGACATTGAGCAGGTGGGCGAAGAGGTCTTTTTGACTGACCTGGCTCGCGAGCTGTCCATTGAGCTGGGCGAAGAGCCTCCCTTCGAAACCAATCGCTCTGAAACCTTAGCCTTTGACACCTTTGATCCAGAATCGCCGACCACCTACCTGAAGGGGCAGATCGATCAGTTCGGCAAGTAGCGAGGTTGGGTTCGGCCCCAGATTGGGCAGCCCTAGGGGCCGCGATTGGGGTCGAATCGACCGGCAAGTTGGTAACGAGGCGCAGTTTTTAGGAGGTATTGAATCATGGCGGCGAGTCATAGCACGCCTGGACTACTGGTGGCGGAGCAGCAGGCCACCCCGGTCTGGCACAACGAAAATGTCAGAGCGTTCGCGCTGTTTATGCTGTCTTTGGGCCTGTTTCTGCTGTTTTGGGAAATTGGAGCCAAGGCGGGCTGGTTTGTGCAGGGCGTACCCACCGCTACCGAGACGATCAAAGAGTTTTGGTGGTGGGTGACCAACCCCTTTTTCGACAATGGCCCCAACGACCTGGGCATCGGCTGGAATTTGCTGATCAGCCTGCGGCGGGTGGCAATTGGCTATATCGCGGCCTCGCTGGTGGCGGTGCCCCTGGGTATTTTGATCGGCATTTCGCCGGTGCTCTACAAGGCGTTTAACCCCTACGTGCAGCTGCTCAAGCCGATTTCGCCGCTGGCCTGGCTGCCATTGGGTCTCTACCTGCTGCGCGATTCTGAGAAGACCGGGATTTTCATTATTTTTATTTCCAGCATCTGGCCGACGCTGATCAACACCACCTTTGGGGTGACCAACGTCAACCAGGACTACCTGGATGTGTCTAAAACCCTGGGTGCCTCGCGCCTGCGCACGATTTGGAAAGTGATCATTCCGGCAGCGCTGCCGAACATTGTCTCCGGTCTGCGGATCAGTATGGGGATCGCCTGGCTGGTGATTGTGGCGGCGGAGATGCTGCTCGGCACTGGTCTCGGCTACTTCATCTGGAATGAGTGGAACAACCTGTCGATTCCGAATATTTTGGTGGCCATTTTCATTATTGGCCTGGTGGGGCTGCTGCTGGATAGCCTGTTTGCCGCCCTGGAGAAATTTGTTGCATTTGGTCGAAACTCATGAGTACTCTTCCTTTGAACACAGTTGACCCGGTGGATATGCGATCGCAGACCGCCCAGCTGTCGATTCGCAATGTGGCCAAGGTTTTCCCCGGCAAAAAAGACCTGTTTAGCAAGCTAACCGGCAAAACCCGCCGCGATTTCGTCGCCATTCAGGACATCAACCTGGATATTGAGCCCAACACTTTTGTGTCGATCATCGGCCCCTCGGGCTGCGGTAAGTCGACTCTGCTCAACATGATTGCGGGCCTCAGCCCAATCAGCAGCGGCGAGATTTTGCTCAACGGTGCGCCGATTACCGGGCCGGGGCCAGACCGGGGCATGGTCTTCCAAAACTACGCCCTGATGCCCTGGATGACGGTGGAAGAGAACCTGCGGTTTGCCGTCGAAACGGTGGACCCGAAGATTTCGGCCAAGAAGCGCGATCGCATCCTCAAAGAGCACATTCAGCTGGTGGGGTTAACTGGGGCCGAGCGCAAGCACCCCCACGAGCTCTCCGGCGGCATGCGCCAGCGGGTCGGTATCGCCCGCGCCCTTGCCATCAACCCCCAAATGCTGTTGATGGATGAGCCCTTCGGTGCCCTCGACGCCCTCACTCGCGGCTTCCTGCAGGACGAGATCGAGCGCATCTGGGAGCAGCAGCGCAAGACCGTAATCATGATTACCCACAGCATCGAAGAAGCCCTGCTGCTCAGCGATCGCATCGTCATGATGACCCGCGGCCCCGCCGCCCGCATCGACGAAATCCTGGAGGTGCCCTTCCCCCGGC
>PYER01000138.1 GCA_003017855.1 filamentous cyanobacterium CCT1 | reverse complement strand
CTCGCCTACCCATCCACCCATCCACCCATCCACTCCCCAAATGCACATCACCTACCTCACCGGCAGCTATCGCCCCGACCAGGATGGCGTCGCCGACTACCTGGCTAACCTGCGATCGCGCCTTCACCAGCGCCAAATTACCTCCACAGTGCTCACCACCCACGACTCGGCTCGGGCCATGGCTGACCCCGCCGTGCAGGGGGCGATTTCTCAGTGGAAAGTACCGCAGCTGATTCCCCTAGTGCAGCGGATTTTGGCCACTCCCACCGACATCCTGCATATTCAGCACGCGGCGGGCAGCTACCGGTTTGAGCGATCGGTGTTTTTGCTGCCGCTGTTGCTGAGGCTGGCGGGCTACCGTCGCCCCATCGTCACCACCGCCCACGAGTACGGCTGGTGGGACTGGCAGCCGAATTGGTTTCCGGCTCCCTGGTTGGAGTACCTGAAAGAATGGGGCCAGACCCGCACTTGGTGGGACCGCGAAGACGGCTTTTTGCTCACCAGCAGTGACGCCATCTTCACCACCAACGAGAACATTACGCGAATTATGAAAGAGCGATTGCCGGAGCGGCGCGATTGCATTACCACCGTTCCCATTGCCGCCAACCTAGCCGTCGCCCCCATCGATCGCGCCACCGCTCGCCATCAGCTGCGCCACGACTGCGGTTGGCCCGAGCAGGCCCAAGTGGTCACCTTCTTTGGTTTTTTGCACCCGGTCAAAGGCATTGAGCCACTGGTGCAGGGCTTTCGGCAGGTGGTTGACGCTCAACCTCAGGCTCGACTGCTGCTGATGGGTGGTGTCGAAACCCTGGCCCTACGTGGTCAGGAGGCTGAGCAATACTGGCAAAAGATCCAGGGCCAAATCCGCGATTTGGATCTCATCAACTACGTCCACTGCACCGGCTACATCGACGCCGATCGCGCCTCCCGCTACCTCTCTGGCTCCGACCTGGGCGTGCTGCCCTTCAACCCTGGAATTTCGCTCAAGAGCGGCTCGCTGCTGGCCCTGCTGGCCCACCGCCTGCCCACGATCGCTACCCGCACCGCCGAAACCGACGCTGTGCTCAGCGAAAAACAGGTAATCGCTTCGGTGCCCCCGCGCGATGGAGCGGCCTTGGGGGATGCGATCACCTCCCTGCTGCAAAATCCGGCGGAGCAGCAGCGACTAGCCACGGCGGGGCACAGTTTCGTGCAGGCTTTCACCTGGGATGCTATCTGCGATCGCCACCAAGAGGTTTATCAGCGGCTCGTCGCTACCGCTACCGTGGGGGCCGCCCATCCAGCCTGAGCCAAACCTCAATGTCTGTCCTCCTATCGAGGTTGCCAGAGCCTCCCTTTTTTAGACTAAAAATCCGAAATCACTGGCAGAATGCACCATGGCTAATCCCAAAACTCGTCAAGATACCAACCTCTCTGACTCTGTCGCCCAAAATCCTGGGGCCAGGAAGGTCGCCACTAAAAACAATCCCGAAATTGGTCAGGAGGAGGCCCGCAACGCTAACGCAGGCGAAAGCCCCAACGCCGCCGGAGGCGAAACACCCAGCACCGCCGAGGACCACGTTCCCGCCGAATCTAGCCCTGAGGCTAGCGACTTGCCAACCGCCAACCGCCCCAACCCCGACCAGCCCGACCAGCCCGACGAATCCGCCACACGGTGAGCGCTTCCCACGCCTGACCAACCTGAGCGTTGCGGTGCAGTGGACTGCTGGTTGTAGAGCAACAGCCCATGATGTTGGCGCGCTACTCCAAACGATAAAATCACCTCCAGCCGTTCCCTGAGCGGAGTCGTAGGCTTTGCCGCCCCAAAGGGGCTAGAGAACGGGCTACGACTCCGCTCAGCCCTCGCTTATTTTCAGATCAAGATTTTTCGCTGACCAAAGGTTTCGATTGGTGAACAGAGCCCTAGAAAAAGCCTAGATTTCGCCTGTATGGTGCGCGTAACCAGACATTTTGTTGCCTGGTATACATTAATCAGCCCTACCGCGAAAAAATCATGCTCAAGACCTACCTGCTTTCCGCCCTGACCACAGGCACACTGATGATGGCGCTGGTCGCTTGTCAGCCCTCTACCACCACTCCTGAGACCGTTCCCCCGGCCACGGAGGAGCCCACCCCAGCACCGGAGGATGAGAATATTGGGAGCGATCGCGCGGCCTACAGCGAGATTCCTGTTCCCGAAGGTGCGGTCGGCGCAGAGCCCACCGAAGTCGCCCTCGCTACCTTTGGTAGCACTGAGCCTGGGGAAGGCAACTTCGAAGAAGAGGCCGAGCTAATCGAGCAAACCGACGACCAGGCGCTGGTTGTTCTCACCCAGACGGGCCTGGCTGATGACTCGGTTAACGGCACGCGCTACCGGCTAGAGTTTGTGCCCGAGGGCGACCAGTGGCGGCTCGACTGGGCCGGTCAGCAGGTGCGCTGCCAGCAAGGTCGCGGTTCGCAGGAGTGGGGCACCGAGCTGTGTAGTTAGTAAGGCTTTAGGGAAGAGAACATCCTAGGGTGGGGGCGTGGGTCTGCGCCGTCAGAGAGCGGCTATATTAGGAAGCAATCTGCCCCCTGCTGCGCCCACCGTGCATTCCTCTAATTATTCCAACCGATCTGCCCTGTTTGCAGAGCTGGCCTCATTACCGGCACCCCAGCTTGAGCAGGTGATTGTGGCGCTGAATGCACCCAGAGGGAATATCCCCACCGCTGCGGCACAACCCGCCAGCCGAGTAGCAGCTCTGTTTGAATGGGTCGAAAGCCCGGTCGGCTGCGGGTTGGCAACGCTAGAATCTGTACTGCAAGATATTAAAGCCTCAGCCCAGAGCGAGCCCTCGGCAAACGCTGCCAACCAGGGATTGGGCGATTCATTCAGGCAAGATATCCACATCGAAGAATCGGTCAGCGGCTCCAGCATCATTGTCGGAGATGGCAACACCGTTCAAATTCATCATCACTACGGTCTGCCAGACACAAAACCCGCCGCCACGCGCAAAGATCGCAACGAAAAAATTCTCATCGATGCGGTGTGGACCGAGGTAGAAGACCGCCTGCGACAGTCGCTGCACAACGCCATTTTGGTGCGCCTCGATATGGCCGAACAGCGCAACCAGGTCAGCCGCCCCTGGGATAGCCAACTCCGCACCGCCGACCAAAACCCCAAAAACCTGCCCCCCGGTACCCACATTGCCGATGTGTTTGACCGCCGCGACGTAGGTGGCAAGCTGCTGATTTTGGGCAACCCTGGCTCGGGCAAAACCACCACTATGCTGGATTTGGCGGCGGTGCTAATTCAGCGGGCCAATGACAACCCAGAGCAGCCGATACCCGTGATGGTGAATCTGTCATCTTGGCAGGATGCGAAGCAAAGCCTCAACGACTGGATGTGGGTCTATTTAAAAGAAAGACAGATCTTTATTTCCAAGAAAATTTGGATGCAATGGCTCAGAGAAAGAAAAATCATCCCTCTTGTCGATGGTTTAGATGAACTTCCGCAAGAGCGTCAAGAACCTGCTCTTAAGGCGATCAATAAATGGTTGAAGTCGGAGGATGGACCAGCTCGATTGTTAGTATGCAGTCGCCTTGAAGAGTATCAAATTCATACAGAAAAACTCAATCTGAACACAGCAATTTGCCTTCAATTATTGACAAACGAACATATACAAAAATACCTATTTTCGATAGGTTTGCAAAGTTTATGGGATAAATTACAGCAAGATGATAATTTGCTTGATTTTGTAGGAAATCCACTATTCTTGAGCTTGTCAATTTTGGCCAGTGATTATATTTATCTGGGGGAATGGCAACAAAAGAAAACCATGCATGAGCGGCAGGCTTATTTGGTTGATGTCTACATAGATCAATGTGTAAATAAGAATTTAAGTGCAAAAGAACATTCGCCGAAAGATAGCCTTTCAACGAGAGAAAAGCATTGGTTGATTTGGCTTTCTCAGAAACTTACGGAGGACTCAGAAGAAGATTTTTTAATTGAAAGAATGCAGCCTAACAAGTTGCTAACATCACAAAACCTTCGAAGCCAGTATACTCGTATAGTAAGTGGGACTATCTTGGTAATTTTATTTCTTTGCTTTGGTATAGTATTCGCCTTGCTCTACGGAAAATATTTTGGCCTAACGTCAAGCTTGGCAGTCATAGTTTTCGAAGCTTTTATCTTTTTGTTTCCGATGCGATTCGATTTTTCGGTCGAGCCAATTGAAATAGTAGATAATCTAAATTTTCAATTTTCGCTCCCATCAGCCAAGAGGTTGATCGAGAATTTTCCGCTAGGGATGAAAATGGGAATCTTTCTTGTTGTTCCTTTATCCAGTGCCCTTGGTTCTTTTATTCATCTAAAAAAGGCTTTTGAAGATGTAAAACCTACTTTTTCTGCTGCCATCAGGCCACTCCTTTCTGGGTTGTCTCTAAGCCTATTTTTAGGACTTGTTGTTACTCTGTACTTGAGCTCAAGAAGGGAAATTCTAAGTTGTTTCAGGCCTAACCAAGGTATTTTTTCGTCTGTGCGAAGAGCCATTGTTTTCTCGTTTTTGACATACCCCATCGGAGTACTTGTCGCTCTCAATAGTCATTTGATTACAACCAATTACCTTGGCCTACATGAAGCCCTGATTTCAGGAATTGCCTTTGCTCTAACTATAGGAGTTGCAAGTGGTGGTGGATATACAGTAATTCAGCATGTTTCTCTGCGGATTGTCTTGTGTTCTTCGGGGAGTATTCCTTGGAACTATGCTCGATTCCTCAACCAGTGCACCGATCGCCTCTTGCTTCAGCGCGTCGGGGGGCGCTATCGCTTCATTCACAAGCTGGTGCAAGAGCACTTTGCCGCCATGCCACTGAAATCGCGATGAGATTCAAGCCCTACTATTTTGTCTGGTCGGTTGTATTGTTCCTTGTCGAATTATGCATCGCACTTTTTGTAGATGATGCCTTGATTCGGCCCTACGTGGGCGATGTGCTGGTGGTGATTTTGGTTTATGCATTGGTGCGGGCATTCTTTAGAGTTGCCATCTTGCCTACGGCCATAGGAGTACTGCTCTTTGCCTTTGGGGTTGAGATACTGCAATATTTCAACATTGTGGAAGTGCTGGGGTTAGGGGCATCGGCGATCGCCCGCACCGTCATTGGCACTACCTTCGTTTGGGAAGACTTGGTGGCCTACACCGTGGGCATCGTCATCTTGCTCGCATTGGAAAGGACGGTTGGGCGGTACAAACGAGAGTGGTATGTCGTTATTTGACGGATTGGTAGTCTGTGTTACGGCTCTTGATAAGACTGTTGAAGAACTGTTGAAAAGCAGTTCTATTCATGGCCATTGGCCTGAGGATAGCGGTATAGCAAACGCTAGCTAGCTTGGGGTTGCCCGTCGTTTGGCGTTATCACCCTGCCCCCTTGACCTGCTTTGGGTCAAATTGTTGTGTCTTGAGCTATCTGGCCCGCGCTTCTTCTGCTCCGGAGAGCCTTTTTAATATGGACAACATTCAGCGCATTGGCATTCTTACCAGCGGCGGCGACTGCCCCGGCCTTAACGCCGTTATTCGAGCGGTGGTCAAGTGCGCCAACCGGCGCGGGTGGGATGTAATTGGCATTCCCTACAGTACCGCCGGGTTTATCGAGGTGGCCGACGGCAAGTATGACCCCGACCACCTGCTGCTCACCGACCACGGCTACGACATCCCCGGCATTTTGCAGGGGCTAGACGTGCTGCAGTTTCTCAGCGGCACCATTCTCGGCTCGCTCAACAAGGGCTACCCCCAGGGCGTAGACAATGTGGCGAAAATCTTAGCTGGCTACGAAAAGCTCAACCTCGATGCCCTAATTGCGATCGGCGGCGACGGCAGCCTCGACATCATCTACGACCTGGCCCAGCGCGGCGGCTGGAACCTGATCGGCATTCCCAAAACCATCGACAACGACGTACCCTTCACCGAAAAATCCATCGGCTTTAACACCGCCGTGCAGACCGTCAACAGCGCCCTCTACGACCTCACCTTTACCGCCGCCAGCCACGATCGCGTCATGGTGGTCGAGGTCATGGGTCGCGACGCTGGCCATCTCGCTCTCCACGGCGGCATTGCGGGTGGGGCCGATGTCATCCTGATTCCAGAACTGGTGCCCGAGCTCAACCCCCTGGTGGTCACGCAGATCTGCCAGCACATCGCCGAGTTGCGCCAGCGGGGCCGCAAGTTTGCTCTGGTGGTCGTCGCCGAAGGCGTCCACGGTGAAGACGGCAAGCCCATGCACCTGGTGGGCGAACATTTGGCCACCGCCATCTCTGAGCGCAGCTGCACCCTCTGCCAAACCGGCGACACCGCCTACTGCGACATGGACCAGGTCGAAACCCGTGCCATGGTGCTGGGCCACATTCAGCGCAGCGGCATTCCCACCGCCAGCGATCGCCTGCTGGCCTCCGCCTTTGGCCGCAAAGCGGTAGATCTAATCGCCGAAGGCCGCTACAACCGCTTGGTGGTGTGGGAAGCGGGCCGCGTGCGCTCCAAAGACCTCAGCGATGTGATCGCCACCGTGCGCAGCTGCCACCAGCGCGGCGTCTGCCCCAGCCCGGTCGAAACCGACAGCACCATGGTCAAAGTGGCCAGGTCGCTGGGAATCTATGTTGGCGACCCCGACACCCTGCCCGATCCTAAGGCCGTGATGCAGGAGGCCCAGGAACTACCTGCGCTGGCCTAGCCCCCCGTAGGGGCAAAGGGCATTTGCCTCCCCCAAACCTTTGCACAGAGCCAAACCTCTGAGCACAGCTACAACCTTTGCAGGGGCACAAGCCTTGCGCCCCTGCGATCGCCGCCAGCGGATCAGTACACCATCATCGGAAACTCTGTTACGTCAAACTCAAAGCAGTGCCGCCCCTCGGGGTGCTGCCAGCGCTCTGTCGCCGGGTTCACCACCGGATTATTCAGGCGCTGGGTGCTGCTATCGGTGTCAAAGGTGGCACACAGCTCATAGGTGCGATCGCTCAGCCGCTCGTACTCGTAGGGTTGGTTGGTCAGCGGGTCATTGCCGAGCGTGTCTGCCTCCAGCGCGGCAGGCAGCTCAAAGCTGTCGTTGTCAGCCAGGGTGTAGCGCTCGTGAAGGCGCTGGGCAACTGTGGCCAGATCTTGAAGCCGCTGGCGATCGGCGGCCAGTTCTCGCTGCCGCCCCGGCGTGCCCAGCACCCAAAAGCCTGCCACCACGGCCAAGACCACCGCCGCCGTCGCCACCCCAGCAAAGGTCCGATCAAAACCTCGACTATCTGAGACGCTAGCCATACTATTCCTCCGGCCTCAGTTCAAAATTCAAAGTGCAAAGTGCAAAGTTAGACCGCAATTTTGAATTTTTCATTTTGCATTTTGAACTTTTCCAATTCACCCCTCACCCCTCACCCTCAACCCCTTCGACGCAGGCTTCCGCCGAATCCAGTCGAAGTAGTACCACAGCACTCCGCCATCCAGCACCAACACCACCAGCACCTTGAGCAAAAAGCGCGGCGTCAACTCACCCCGCAAAAACGAGGTCAAAAAGGCAATCACCGCGCCTATGGCAATCAGGGCCGCCACCAGCAGGGTCAGGTAGGTCAGCCACTTGCGCACGCCCGAAAAATACTTTTCGCGGTGGGCCGCCAGGTCGCGGTTAATCTGCCGCATCAACCCCAGGTACACCGGGTAGGCCACAATCAGCCGCGCCAGGGCAAAGGCCACCTGCCAGGAGGGGTCGCCATAGGTGTTATTCAAGCCGTCGGGGATCAGGTGATTGATGAAAATAAACGCCATCTCTCCCAGCGCCTGAATCCAGACCCCCAGGGTGACAAAGGCCAGCAGGTAGAAAAATGCATCCCGCGCCAGCTCGCCCGATGCACCGTGCGGTGTAGGAATCGGGCGACCCACCAGCCCCTCGTACACCTCAAAAAAAGCTCGCTCCACCTCGCGAGAGGGCCAGCCGTAGTCGCGCAGCAGCCTGCTGATGAACTCGTCGGAAGCGCCGCGATCGCGCGCCAGCAGAATAAACTGTACCAGCTCGCTACGACTGTCGGGGGGCAAAGGACTGTCTGTACTCATGGCCCTACGGTAATGCGCTAGGAATACCCTGACTATTGACTACTGTGCCAGAAAAGACAATACCTCTATGATGAAGCGATCGCGACCTCGTTCGGGCCGGTCTAAAAACAGGTAGTGGGTGCCGTCAGGAATCGTTACTGTTTCTACCGTCGGTGCATTGACCAACTCTGCCTCCAGCGTTTGTAAATCTACGGGTCTAGACCAAAAATCTCGCTCACCCCGAATCACCAGCGTTGGCACGGTGATATTGGCAGCCTCCCAATATTTCTGACCGCGTGAGAGGTTGTAGCTCTCCAGGCGATAGGCCGATGGAATACGCAAGCTGGGAGGATTGCGGGTTTTGCTGGTTGGATCGCTCGCCAGTGCCGCGTCTTGATAGGCCTGTGCTACCTGGGGCTCACGCCACTGGGTTTTATCTTCAACCGGAATGGTTCTGCTCCAGGAGGCGAGCAGCCCCTCTGCATCGTTGAGGCGGTAGGCGCCGCCGCTCATATCGAACCTGCCAGGGTTTTCGGCATCTTCAAACGCCTGCCTTAATTCCCAGGGTGCATCTACCCCGTAGAGACTGTTGAGCATTACCAGATGACTCACGCTGTCGTTATTTTGGCTGGTATACATGCCGGCCCAGTGTCCGCCCGTTGCCCAGCCGACCAGCGCCACGGGCTGCTGCCGCCGCTGGACAATCTCATCGACAACGGCGCCAATATCTCGCACCGCTTCCTCAGAGGTAACGGCGGGCGGATTGGCCTCCGCCGGCTGATCCAGCGCACCAGGGCGGGTTGACTGTTCCCAGCCTCGTACATTTATCAAATAGACCGGATGCCCGGCGGCGGCAAAGTCTGCGGCCAGCGAGTAGCCGGGTACGTCTAAGTCAAAGGAGGCCACACTACCAGGCCCGCCGCCGTGAATTAGCAGAATGGGCGCAGCATTTGCGGAGTAGTTATCAGCTATGACTTCTCGCACAAAAATTTGAACGCCTGGATCACTGGCCACATAAAAATCTCGTCGGCTGATAGGCGAGGGTGCGGTTTCTGCTGCGGAAAATTGCTCCCCAGCGCCTGCTGTAACCGTTGCACTATTTGCCTGAAACAACTCTGAGCGCGACACATTAGCCTGAGAAAAACTTACAGCCAGAATCAAAGCACTGCAGGAATAGCTCAGATTCCTCCATCGAGTTTGGTAAGCCATTATTTTTTCCTCTTCAATTCTCCATTGACAATCTATCGATCATGTTAGGAAGTAGAATTGTGGGTGTCCAACACCTATTGAATTGCGACTAACACCCTAGAGGTTCAAATGGAACTGCGGCATCTGCGCTACTTTGTGGCGGTAGCAGAAGAACTGCACTTCGGTCAAGCAGCGCAGCGGCTCCATATGGCCCAACAACCTCTGAGTCGGCAAATTCGGGCTTTAGAAACTGAGCTGCAGGTGCAGCTGTTTCATCGCACCAAACGCACCGTGCGGTTAACTGAAGTAGGGCAGGTCTTTTTAATCGAAGCCAGGAAGATACTGCACCAGGTAGAACAGGCGATTCGAACGGCACAGCAAACTAGCCAGGGAGACATTGGGCAGTTTGCCATCGGGTTTACGGGGCCTGCTCTCAACAGTGTTTTGCCTAAAATTATTCGGCGGTTCAAAGAGCGGTATCCCCAGGTCAAGCTAGAGTTAGAACGGCTCCAAACGCCCGAGCAGGTTGAGGCTCTGATGAGTGGCCAAATTCAGATTGGTTTGCTGCATCCACCCATCGACAATAACGCCCTGGTTCTAGAAACCATTCACCGAGAAGGCCTGGTTGCGGTGCTACCCGACAGTCATCGGCTGGCGCAAACTGCATCTCAGCCGATCTCAATTCGAGAGCTCGCTGATGACTCGTTTATTCTCTACCCTCGCCACATTGGACCTGTTCTCTACGATCGCATCATTAACCTGTGCCAGCGGGCCGGATTTAGCCCCAAAATTGTGCAGGAAGTCTCCCCGCAGCAGACGATTCTGGGACTGGTTTCCGCCGCCGTTGGCGTTTCTCTGCTCCATGCGTCTGCCCAGGTGGTTGCCCCAGCGGGAGTCGTAATCAGAGATTTACTGGAGCCAACTCCCGTTCTAGAGCTTGCGATCGCCTGGCATCCAGAGACAACCAACCCGGTCTTGTCGACGTTCTTGGCCATTGTTCGAGAGGTTGTATCCGAGCAATCTCATACTTATTGAACCAAAGCAGAGAATCTGTCGCGTAGGCTGCGCTTTATCGTCAGGCCACAATGGTGCCGATCTCTTTGAGGTAGACCCGGCTAAAGGGTTCGCCGCCGCCCAGACGGTACTGTTCGATCAGCCCCTCGCGGCGAATTGAGATGTTGTCGCCCTCTCGCACCACAACCGTTGAGTGAGGAAAAACATCGCGGGCGAGCAGCATTTCGATTTCAGAAGGATTGTCTAAAACCACCATGTCGCTGCCCGAGTAGAACATGCCGTCCTGCTCAAAACTATCGCCGCGATATTCTGCGATTAGCATGTCGAGTTTGGGGTTGCGCAGCAGGTTGCGCACGTTGGCGTTGTAGTTTGAGCTTAAAACCTTTTCAGAACGGTTGATCAACATGCCCTCTCGGCACACCGCGCCAATCACCCAGTTGGGGTGCTGCAGCAACACATGGTCGATCAGCTCCTGCAAATTGCGCATCGACACTCGGTTGAACGTCATGGTTGGAATTCGGGCGCTGGTTTCGGCGGGGAAAAAGGTTTCTAGAATAGGGGAGGTGACATCGACGCGATCGCCCACCGACGGGTTGAGGTGCATCGAAATTCCTGGCGCCGAGTTGATTTCAAGAATGCCAAAACTGCTGTCTTTCCACGACCTAGACAGGTCGCGGGCAATCACATCAATGCCCAGGCAGGTCAACCGAAAATGCTGGGCAATATCCTGCGCCAAAATGATGTTGTCGGGGTGAATGGTGGGCGTGGCGTCAATGCTAACCCCCCCGGCGGACAGGTTGGCCACCTTGCGCAGGTAGACAGTGCGGCCTGCTTCCAACACGCTTTCCAGGGTGTACCCCTGGGCAGCCAGGTAAAGCTCCATGGCGTCGTCGGTTTTGATCTTGCCCAGGGGCGAGGTCGGGGTATCGCTGCGAGCGGCGTCGCGGTTGGCATCTCGAATTAGTTCGCTGACGGTCGATTGCCCGTCGCCCGTGACCGAGGCGGGCTGGCGCTCCATAGCCGCCACAAACCGCCCGTTGACGCACAAAATGCGAAAATCGGAGCCGGTGATGCTCTGCTCAACAATGATGCGCACCGCCTCATCGGCGGGAATTGAGGCCAGGGCGCGATCGAAAGCGGCTTCTAGCTCCTCATCGTCGCCCACGTCGGCGGTTACCCCTTCGCCCTTGTGCCCGGACACCGGCTTGACCGCGATCGGGTAGCCAATGCGATCGGCAGCGGCCAGAGCTTCTCCGCGGGTAGCGACAATTTCGCCCCTGGGCACCGGAAACCCCAGAGTACTGAGAAAGGCTTTGCAGTCGTCTTTGCGGGTGGTGAAGTCTGAATCGAGGTGGCTGTCGGTGTCGAAGGTGGTGGCGACGCCGCGCACCAGCTTTTTGCCATAGCCGTACTGCATCAACCCCTCATCCCAGAGATAAAAAGTAGGGATGCTCTTTTCGTGGGCGGTTCGCAGCAGCGCGTAGACGGTGGGGCCGCCGTAGACCGACTGCCGAAACAGTCTTTGAAAGACCTCAATCTGGTCTTCAATGTAAAAGTGCTGGCCCTGGGTGATCGCCTCGAACCAGTCCCACACGGCAAACACGACCGATCGCGTCGTGCGCCCGTGCAGAGCTTCGACGGCTAGGCGGCAGCGGTCGCCTCGATGGGTGACGCTCCACTGGTGCAGATGCAGCCCAATATCGAGCCGGTTGACCTCGGCAGCCACCTGGGCAAAAAGATGGGCGTGGGAATCGTAGCTGTGCTCTTTAAGGTGAGGATAGCGATCGCTCACCGCGTCGAGGTAGGCCGCGATCGGCAGTGGCTCGCTGTTTCCGGTGAGGGCAAAGTCAAATACAAAGGCAGCCGTATTCAGGTACAGATTGCTGCCCTCACAAAATCGACTGTTATAAATATCGAACGCGTCAGTTTTGCGCGCGTTCACGCGGGATACCGGAAGCTGATCGAGAACCACTAGCTCCTCCAAAGCAAATACTCCTCATCCTAAACAGAGATTTCTTTGCCCCGCATGTACCGTAAGCAGGAGAAACACCATCAGCTCAGAAGATGACTCAGGCCAATTATCGACCTTGCCAAGCTGTGCGAGTGTGATAGCCGCTGGGACCATTGCGGAGCGCGGCTTGTTGGGCGCCTCGTTGGAAACAAAATGGCACCCTTGTGCCCAGCCTGAGCCGCTAACCTAATAGTGACTGCTGCGTTCGACTGTGAGTCTAGCTGTGCTTAGTTTGGCGATGGGCCGATGGGGGCAATCCTGGTTTAGTAGAAACAGTCGCCGATCGGACGAGCCATAGCAGCCTTAGTTTGGGCCTTTTTTGTCTATTGCGCCCTCTTTTATTCATTTCTGGTGCTGATGCTGGGTCTAGGCTTAGTAGACTAATAGTCCTAATCTGGAAACTTTTAGATGAGCGATCGCCCCTGGCAAAAAGTTAACGGTATTGTAGAACACGGCCATCAGGTAGCCTCTGGGTCTGCCTTAAACAGCCCGTATCCGGCTGGAACGATTGAAATGCAAATGCCTTTCTTTCAGGCCTTGGGCCTAGACCTGTCAGGGTATTTCCCAGGAACAATCAACGTTTCAATTAGCCCTCACACGTTTCAGCTCATCAACCCAGAGTTTACCTTCCGCCAGGTAGAGTGGACCGATCGCCACCCGCCCGAAAATTTCTCGTTCTCTCAATGCCGAATTTTGTTTCAGGGCTCAGCCTACGACAGCTGGATTTACTATCCGCACCCGGAGACTAAAAAGCGCAACTTTCAAGCGCCATCCACCCTTGAAATTATTTCGCTACTAATACCAAATATTAAGTTTGGAGACAGAGTCGAGATTGAGTATGATCCCTCACAAGTCTGCATAGCTTAGTACTTTTTGAGGGAGTCGCTTTCTGAAACAAACCCTTGGCCATATTGCGTGAAATCCGATTTTGCAAACCCCAATTCATAATCAGAAATTTGGTAAAGACACAGCATACTAAGCCCTATCAAATTGGGTGCAATTACATAAAGCTTGGCATTGATCTAGGTAGCTCACGGATGGCTTTAGGTATTAAGGCATCAAGAGTAACAATATTTAAATATGTTCAAACCTTTATTGAAATGGACGTTGACTTCGCTGATCGCATATGCAATAGTTCTGCTACTGTAGTGTCCTTGACAACCTACTCTTAGCTTTGATCGGCTAAAATTCATGCCAGCGGAATATAGGTAATAGCTACGGCTGTTATCGGTTTGTTTGTGGGTTTACGGGCTAAGTAGTTGAGAAATAGTTAGCTAGTTTAGAGGCTGGACGATCGGATTAAGCCCAGAGCAGTTAATTCAAACCCGTTGAGGCTGCCCCTATGGTTTATGTGCTGGCGCTGCTGATAGGCGTCATTGCCGGTTTACGCACCATGACTGCGATCGCTGCCGTTAGCTGGGCCGCCTACCTAGGCTATCTCAGCCTTGACGGTAGCTGGCTTGCCTTTCTGGGCTACCGCTTTACTCCCTGGATCTTGTCAGCGCTGGCGCTGGCCGAATTCGTTACCGATCAACTTCCCTTTACGCCCAGTCGTAAGGTGCCGGTCCAGTTCGGCGCTCGCATTCTCAGTGGAGCGATCTCAGGGGTGGCGATCGCCCTACCTGGGGGCACCTGGGTGGGCGGGCTAATCGCGGGCGCTGCGGGCGCGGTGATTGGCACGCTGGGCGGTGCGGCAGCGCGATCGCGGCTTGCGACCGCTTTGGGCCGTGACCTGCCGGCGGCGCTGGTCGAAGATGCGATCGCCGTCGTTGGTGCAGTTTTAGTCGTGGGGCTGTTGTAATGGCTCAATCCTTTGATGCGGTAATTATTGGGGCTGGTCAGGCCGGGCCACCGCTGGCCGGACGGCTGACCGCAGCGGGCATGACCGTAGCGCTGATTGAGCGGAATTTGGTGGGCGGCACCTGCGTTAACACCGGCTGCACGCCGACCAAAACCCTGGTCGCCAGCGCCTACGCCGCGCACTTAGCTCGCCGCGCCGCCGACTATGGCGTGGTGATCTCGGGCGCGATCGCGGTTGACATGGCCCAGGTCAAGGCGCGGACTAGGGCCGTGGTGGCAAATTCTCGCAGCGGCCTTGAGGACTGGCTCGGCAGTATGGAGCGTCTGACGCTTTTTCATGGTCAGGCCCGTTTTGAAAGCGCGAATACGCTGCGGGTCGGCGACGAACTCCTGAGCGCGCCGCAAATCTTTATCAACGTAGGTGGTCGGGCCCGAGTGCCCGAGATGCCCGGTGTAGGCGAGATTGATTACCTGACCAACACCTCCATGCTGGCGCTCGATAGTCTGCCCCGCCACCTGGTGGTGGTGGGCGGTAGTTATATCGGTCTGGAGTTCGCCCAGATTTACCGTCGCTTTGGGGCCGCGGTAACGGTAGTTGAGAAAGGCCCGCGCCTGGTTTCCCGCGAAGACGAGGATATATCCACTGCGATTCGAGCCATGCTTGAAGCCGAGGGTGTGCAGGTACGCACTGGAGCCGAGTGTATTGCCTTTGCTCCCCATGCCGAAGGGGTGGTCGTGCAGGTTGATTGCACCGAGGGGGAGCCAGAGGTCATAGGGAGTCATGTGCTGTTGGCGGTGGGGCGGCAACCTAATACCGACGATCTGGGCCTCGATCGCGCTGGTGTAGCCACAGACAAGCACGGCTACATCACGGTCGACGATCAGCTCCGCACCACTGTACCGGGCATTTGGGCCTTGGGCGACTGCAACGGTCGCGGCGCATTCACTCACACTTCCTACAACGATTTTGAGATTGTAGCTGCCAATCTGCTCGACGGGGCTAAGCGGCGGGTGAGCGATCGCATCCTCGGCTACGCACTCTACACTGACCCACCCCTCGGGCGCGTCGGCATGACCGAGGCTCAGGCCCGCACTTCAGGTCGGCCCCTGGTCATCGGCACCAGACCCATGACGCAGGTGAGCCGGGCGATCGAAAAAGGCGAAACCCAGGGCTTCATCAAAGTTGTGGCCGATGCCGAAACCCACCGCATTCTCGGGGCGGCGATTCTGGGCACGGGCGGCGATGAAGCCATCCACGGCATTCTCGATCTCATGAATGCCGATCAGCCCTACACCACGCTGCAGTGGGCGGTCCCGATTCATCCCACTGTATCCGAGCTGCTGCCAACGGTCGTAGGCAGCATGCAGCCAGCAACGTAGACAAACCTCACCAGCCTGGTTAGCAGCATTGCATACCGAATCCGAATTCCACACCCCCGATATCCAACAGGCCAACCTGTAGGGGCAAACGGTCGTTTGCCCTCAGCTAATCAGGTGTAGCCAGGCAGGATTTTGTAGTAGAACGCCGCCCCGCCATAGAATCAACCCATCAAAATCACGTTATCCAGCACGTGAATGATGCCGTTGTCGGCTTCGATATCGGCAGCAAGCACAGTGGCATTTTTCACCTCAAAGCCTTCGGTGCCATCGATGGGAATTGGCGCGCCTTCCAGCGACTCCACCGTGCCCAGCTTGATCAGCTCGTCTTTGGTGTACTTGCCAGACACCACGTGAAACTTGAGAATGCGGCCCAGCTGGGGCGGATTTTGCACAAGGGTTTGCACCGTGCCGGGGGGCAGCTTAGCAAAGGCATCATCGTTGGGCGCAAAAACGGTAAACGGGCCAGGGCTTTGCAGCGCTTCGACCAAACCGGCGGCTTGAACGGCAGCGACCAGAGTAGAGAAGCCTTCATTATTGACGGCGATATCGACGATGGTAGGCATAGGGGTGGATGGGTAG
>PYER01000469.1 GCA_003017855.1 filamentous cyanobacterium CCT1 | reverse complement strand
ATCGTAGACGGCTAGCAGCCGCGTGGCGCGAGTGGTATAACCCGACTCCTCAAAGATCTCGCGCTCCACGGCGCGGCTAGGCGAGTCGCCGATGTCAGCCCAGCCGCCGGGCAGAGACCACCGCCCGTCTGAGCTTTCCTGCACCATGAGCAGCTTGCCTTCGCGAAACACAACGCCGCGCACCTCAATTTTGGGGGTGGCGTGGCCCACGTCCTGGCGCAGCAGATCGGTCAGAGTTTGGGGTTCAGCATCTGCGATCGCAGCCAGCATGGCGTCGGCAATGTTCTGCACCTGCTTATAGCGCTCTGTATCAAAAGGATGATTTTCGTAGTGCAGCCCAGTTTGGGCAATGCCCTGAAGCTGCTGAATCCAGCGAAGCCACGGTGATGTCATAGGGGGTTGAGAAAGGATAAAAAGCGTTATCTGCCAAATTGTAGAGGTGAGCCACTTCCGCCACCTTAAAGACTGTTAGAAGCTTTTCATCGCGCCCCAACTGCGCCTCGGTTTGGCTGGGGAAATATGAATAATTCAAATGCACTATAGAGGTTCCTGGTTTCATGAGATACGCAATGGCTGAGTTCCAGATTCCCCGTTTTCTGGCTGATAAAGTTACACTCTGCCCCCCTTGCTGAGTGGGGTAGGGAGAATCATTGCGATGCACTTTATCTGAATAAAATCCACTCCAATTAATTAGATCAGCTGTATTCACCAACTAAGGCAGGCATCAAAAACGGATGAAGGAAGGTCGTGGTTTGACATCCTCCTAAATGTATACTCAGCGGGGATCAAGCCAGAACGGCCTGAAATGCGAGGAAACCGTGATAAATTAATAAGTATTTCTACCGCCTCTCCCAAAAAAAAATGAAACTCATAAGTGTTTAAAAAACTTAAGTTAATCTTCCCCTGACGGCGAAAAATCTGTGCATAGGCCGTCAATTGGCCATAAACCAAGGGATCGGCGAGCAGTAAGGAGGGCGCGATCGCGCTTTGAGGCAGGTTTTTGCCGGCTTAATGCAATAAAGCCTTAAATTACTTAATAAAATTCTCATGAAGGCAATGATAGGATTTCCTCAAGTAAGCCATAAGCTTTTCTTTACTGATTGCTGGTCGCTATTTTCTGGAGAGCATAAGTCATGTCTGGTAACCCCGTTGGAATCAAGCCCGAAACTCGGAACCATAAGGGATTTTTTGTGCAAGATGCCGACTACGAACTGGTCAGCATTGAAGCCTCAGGCTGGGCCCTCATTTGCGTAGATGATGCTGTTTGCCACTACGTGGACCCCGACAATCTGCTGATTCAGAACCTAGAGGCATAGGGTAACGTCGAACCGACTATTGCCTGAGTCCAGGGCAAATTTTGTATCAATCCGTTAACAACTAAATCCTGGTCCAGATGTGGAGTTTTGCCGGTGGGAGAACTTTACATTCTCAAATCTGGACCTGGTGTAACTTAGCCTTCTTAATAGGCTGCTCTAACCCTTGAGCGGCCTATTTTTGCTTTAGGAGCAGATTGCTTTAGGATCAAAGTTGGAGGCAGCGGCCTGGCTGACGCTGCCTCTCCGCCCTATTTTGTCCACGGTTAACATAGCAGTACACCCATGAAAACCCCTATAACGCAACGCATTTCTAGCCTGATTAGCTGGGTACTGGTAGTCGATCTGGGGCTGGTGCTGCTCAGTCTGGGCTGGTTCTTGGTGGCTGTGCTGGGGCGCAGCATGAACCTCGACCTGGGCCTCGACCTCTGGTACTCGCTGTGGAACCCGCTGATTTTGCCCGCCCTCAGTGTGCTGATGGCAGGCGCGATCGCTAGCGGGGTGGTGGGCTGGGTGGGGCGCAAGTTCAACACCGACCCCTCCTGAACTGCCCGGCTACCACATGTGCTGGGTGCGGGTATACCAGCGCAGCAGCACCCGCGCCAGCCGCTCGCTGTGGTGGCGAACAGTGAGGTCTTCGCGCTCCTCCATCACGTTGGCGGCAATAATGCGCCGACCCGAATCCAGAATAGCGGCGCGATCGAGCAGCACTGGCCCCACCCCCGCCCGGGCGTAGTGGCTGATGACGGCGTCGGAGGGCATCACCTTTTGCACCAGCACTGCATCAAACAGGTAGCAGCCGCAGGCCGAATCGATCGCCCGAATGTGGTCAGACACCGAGAAACCATCGGTCTCGCCGGGCTCGGTCATAATGTTGCATACGTAGATGCGAGGCACCTGCCGAGCCGCGATCGCCTTCACCAGATCGGGCACCAGCAGGTTAGGAATAATGCTGGTGTAGAGGCTGCCGGGACCGATCACAATATAGTCGGCCTCTTCGATTGCCTTAATCGCCTTGGGCAGCGGCGGTGGGTTGGGCGGTAGGCAGCCAATGTGCACAATGCGGCCCCGCGCCTCGGTGATTTTTGACTCGCCCACAATCCGGCGCCCGTCACCCAGCTCGGCCCAAAGCTGCACATCCACCGAGGTCGAGGGCAGCACCTGACCCCGCACCGCCAGCACCTTAGAGCTGGCGGCAATGGCCTGCTCCAGATCGCCCGTGATCTCATTCATGGCGGTCAAGAACAGGTTGCCAAAGCTGTGGCCCACCAGCCCGCTACCCGCCTCAAATCGGTACTGAAACAGCTCGGTGAGCAGCTTCTCTTCGTCGGCCAGCGCCGCTAGACAGTTGCGAATATCCCCCGGCGGCAGCACCCCCATCTCCCGCCG
>PYER01000137.1 GCA_003017855.1 filamentous cyanobacterium CCT1 | reverse complement strand
CCCCCCTGCCTCAGACTCCAGCGCAATCAGTGGCGCTGCCCAGCCTGCCTGCCCCCTTCCTGGCGGGTAGCGTGCCTCCCATTCCCACCGATATTGCCGTTGCCCCCACCGGCAGCCCAGTTTTCCAAAATCTGGTTGATCAGGTTGTTGTCAGCGGTGTGGTGCAGGTAGGCAGCGGCGTCAGCGTGATTGTGACCGAGCCGGGCAGCACCGTGAGCCGTCGAGTCAGCCAGGGCGATATGCTGGCGGGCGGGCGCATTAAGGTCAAGTCGGTCGATATGTCTGGGCAAGAGCCTGTGGTGGTACTCACCTACGACGGCCAAGACTATACCCGCACTGTAGGGGCGCCCATGGTTAGCTCGCTGTAGCGTCACCCTAGAGGTAGATAAATTAGGGGAGCGATCGCGGCTCATGTTGAGGCCCGGCCGCATCGATTAGACTTGAGGAGGCTGCCGGTCGGATCGCCTCTCGGACTTAGCTGAACGTAGCTGAGTTCTATGCTCGCTATCTGGTCAGCGCTGCACCCAAAATGGCTAGCGAATTGGGCTGAGGATTGCCTATGGGCAGTAGCAAGATAGCGTCTGGCAAACAAAAATCGCAGCGGCTGCTGGGTCTCGATGGGGCCGATACCTACGATTGCCCAGTCTGTCGTCACGGGCAGCTACAGCCTATGGCTCTTATGGATGCCTATGCCTGTAGCTTTTGCCGTCATATTTTCGACGTCAACCTGGACCAGCAGACGGTACATGTCGTCGACAGCGTGCAGCCCATGGGGTGGCGCTGGCAGGGATGGCGCTGGCAACCGCTCTACCAAAGCCGTAGCGACATTACTCTCACCCTATGGGTGGTAGGCCTGGCTCTGGTGATCTTTCCCGCCGGGATTGTAGCGCTGGGGGGATACGTGTTTCCCCCTCTAGATGAGAGCGCAGGCATTAACTGGTCTTTAGCCTGGGCCATCGGTACCCTGTTTGCCCACGGCACGATGGTAGGCTGGCTGGTGGCTGAGCACTACCAGTTTCCATTTTATGTAATGACCAAAATTCGCTTGCAAAGGCTAATCGAGCGGCTGCCAGGTTAAAGGGGGCCGCAGTCAGGGGCGGCTGCCGGTTTGGCAATCGGTGGCAGAAAACCAGATCAGGGGCACATCGGTTTCGCTGCGCCAGCGAACCCAGCCTTCTGCTGTGCTAGAACCTGGCAGTGGAGTACAGCCCTGAGCGGGCTGGGTAACTCGCACCCGCAGCCAGTCGCCGTCGAGATCTAGGGGTTGAATAATGCTGTTTGGCCCTACCAGCGCCTGGAGTGGAGCAGTACCCGTGGGAGCGAGCCGCATCGGCTGCGATAGCCCAGGCCGTCGAAACTGAATGCGAGCCGCACTTTCCATCGAAGCTTCCCAGGTTTCTACTGTGAGGGGCACGGTGCCTAGCGCTAAATGGGAGGTGTGGGCCCAGGCCGCTCCAGCCGGCGTGTACTGAAAGCGAAACCAGCCGTCGGGGCGAATTTCGAGCACTGGAAAGGTGTAGAGTTGCTGATCGGTTTGTACCATTGAAAAGGCTGCATCGCGGCCAATGGCCAGGGGATCTGCGCCGTTGGGAATTAGCCAGCCGTTGATCAACCAGCCCCAGGGCTCGCTTTCGGGGGTGGGGTAGATGGGTAGGGCTACCCCGCGCAGCCATTCAGCACCCAGTAGCGGTGCATTAGGGCCAGTAGGGCGCAGTAGGCCCAGGCCAATATCGTCATTGGGGGCAGGGCTGAGGCTGATAATGCCAGCTTCGTCTGGGTCAATGGCGTCTGGAATGGGGTCTGGCAGAGGCGGTACGGCTGGGGAAGAAGGGTCTTGTTTGCCTCTGGGGGTTGAGGTAGGAAGGGCTGCTATGCCCGGTGCATTTGAGCTAAGACGAGGGGCGGCGGGCACTGGCAGGGCCATCGCTGACTGAACCGGGACGAGCAACGCCGCTAATATCCCCCCTGCGCCACCGATAGTTGCTAAACGCCCAAAAATCCGACGCCGGGGGAAGGGAAGGGGAGTAGGCTTTACCATGAAAACTGCTGGGGACAACAACATTCTTGATTCGGTACGGCTGCGATCGCGGTTTGGATGTAGTTGGGTCAGTTGTATGGCCCAACCGTACTTGGAGACCATGCTGTGGTCAATCTATCCTCTGCGGTCTGTACCTGGTGTAGCTTTTGTGTCTCTGACTAACGCTTAAACTCTATTGTGCCTGATGCGACACCCCTACTGATGAAATACGCTGTGATAGCCACCGATTACGACGGTACCCTGGCCACCCAGGGCACTGTCGACGAGGTCACCCTGGCGGCTCTGAAGCGCTACCGACAGGCCGGGGGATGTCTGCTGCTGGTAACCGGGCGGCAGCTTGACGAGCTGGTTCAGGTATTTCCCCACGGGCACCTGTTTGAGGGCATTGTGGCCGAGAATGGGGCGGTGTTTTATCGGCCTGATCAGGGCGTGACGCGGCTGCTGGCTGAGCCCCTGCCGCCGGTATTGATTGACACCTTGGTTGCCCAGGGCGTAGGCCCGATTAGCCAGGGACATATTGTGGTGGCTACCTGGGAACCCCACGGCGCAACGGTGGAGCGCACCGTGCAGGAGCTGGAGGTGGCGGCGACGGTGATTCGCAACAAAAAGGCGGTGATGGTGCTACCCCAGGGGGTAAACAAGGCCAGTGGGCTGGCGGTGGCTCTGGCAGAGTTGGGCGTGGGGCCAGAGCAGGTGGTGGGCGTTGGCGATGCCGAAAACGATCGCAGTCTGCTGACAGCTTGCGGCCTGGGGGTAGCGGTCGCTAACGCAGTGCCTGAGCTGAAAAAATTGGCCGACCGAGTGATGGCTGGCGATCGCGGCGCGGGCGTGCAAGAGCTGATCGACTGGCTGCTGACGGAGTCGTAACCCTCACCCAATGGCTAGACAGTACGACTTCGCAGCACCGCCAGCAGCTTGAGAAAGTGGTCGGGCAGGGGGGCGATCGCGACCACCTGTTCCCCCGTCGCTGGATGGCGTAGCTCTAGCCGCTCGGCGTGGAGGGCCTGTCCCGGCAGGTTGACCCCCACATCGCGGCCCGAGCCGTAGGTGGGGTCGCCGACAATGGGGTGGCCCATATGGGTGCTGTGGACGCGGATCTGGTGGGTGCGCCCAGTTTCTAAACGAAAGCGCAGCAGCGAGAAATTGCCCAAGCGCTCTTCGACTTGCCAGTGGGTAACGGCGGTACGGCCCTTTTCGAGCGGCACGACGGCATTCTTTTTGCGGTCGGCCGGGTGGCGACCCAGGGGCGCGTCGATGGTGCCAGAGTCGGCTTTGGGGGCACCGTAGACCACGCCCAGGTATTCGCGCCGGGCGGTTTTGGCTTTCATCTGGGCCTGCAGGTCGCTGTGAGCCAGGTCGGTTTTGGCTACCACGATCGCCCCGGTGGTGTCTTTGTCGAGTCGGTGCACAATGCCGGGGCGCTGCACGCCACCAATGCCCAGCAGCTGATCGCCGCAGTGGGCCAGCACCGCATTTACCAGGGTGCCGCTCATGTTGCCGGGGGCGGGGTGCACGACCAGGCCAGCAGGCTTGTTGATAATGATTAGGTGCTCGTCTTCGTAGAGAATGTCGAGGGGAATATCTTCGGCCGTGAGTTCGAGGGGGCGCGGTTCGGGGATGGTCAGGTGGATGCGATCGCCCACCTGCACCGCTTCCTTTTTATTCGTGCAGAGCTGGCCATTGAGCTGCACATATTCCCAGTCGATTAGCTTTTGAACACGGTTGCGGGAAAGCTCTTTGACATTGGCAGTCAGCCAGCGATCGAGCCGCTCCGGGTCAGGGATAGTAACGGTGAGTTCGAGGGTTTGGTCTGCGATGGCCAGAAGTTGAGCGCGGTAGGATTTCTATAATCAATCATAAGTCGCCCTGTTCTCAGCCGATGCCCATGAGCCCCAGCCCAACCACCTCCACCCGCGCCGCCTTAGCCCCTGGCCAGCTGCGCCGCATTCACCACCTGGCGCTAAATGTGAAAGACATGCAGGCCTCGCGCCAGTTCTACGGCGGTCTGCTGGGGCTGCGGGAATTAACGGGGGATGAGGTGGACGACACGCTGAAAGAGCTGGTTGCCACGGGCAAAGTGGCTAACTTTGTGCTGCCCGACGGGCTCATTCTCGACTTGTTTGGTGCGCCCGACCTGGAACCGCCAGATCCTGACCCCGACAAATCTTTCACCCGCGCCTATCACCTGGCCTTTGACATTGCACCATCAGAGTTTGATGGCGCTTTGGCAGTGCTGAAAGCGAATCAGATTGCGATCGCCCACGGCCCCGTCACCCGCCCCACCGGGCGCGGCGTGTATTTTTACGACCCCGACGGCTTCATGGTTGAAATCCGCTGCGATCCGGTTAGATAAACCTATGAGCAAGAAGCAGTGGACGCTTCAGAAATATGTTTCTAGTGCGGGTGACTGTCTGTTCGATGAATGGTTTGAAAGTCTTGACGCTCAAACCCAAGCCAGAATTGACGCCAGGCTTGACCGGGTGAGTTTGGGAAATTTCGGAGACTGTAAGAGCGTTGGCGAAGGGGTTTATGAACTGCGCTTCTTTTTCGGTCCAGGCTATCGAATCTACTACGGTCTGGCAGGTAAGCAAGTAGTGCTGCTGGTAGTCGGTGGCGACAAGAAAAGCCAAAATAAAGACATCAGTATGGCGCAGCGGCTTTGGGCGGCCTTTCAGCAGCAACAAGAGGAGGGTTAAGAGATGCCAGTGAGAGATTACCAGGCTGATTTACTAGTTAGGCTGACCGACTCGGACTATGCAGCCATGTACCTCAAGGCGTCGCTAGATGAGACCCTAAAGGATGGCGATTGGGATGCTTTTTTGCTGGCTCTCGACAACGTGGTTGAAGCGAGGCAGACTACGCTGGCCAATATTACTGACGATGATGTTGCTGGTCAGCCCCTACAACAGACATTTGGGAACCCAAAAACCCCAACGCTGGAGTCTTTTGTGGCGGTGCTCAGTTCGGTAGGATTGGCTATCGACGTCAAGCCTGCTTGAAGCCGTAGGAGTTAGGGTCGATATCGCTGAACCTCAATATCTACCGCTTACAAGAAGCGGGATTCTCCCCCACCTTATGGATCAACTAAACCTACTGAATGCTGAGGTAGCGAACAGCCGAAGAGGTCAAGCCAAGCGGCTCACCTGAAGCGGTACAGCATTGATAGGGCTAAGTCATCTCCCCTCCTCGACTGCTGCATTGCATGAAAAAGTTGGGGCAGCGACTGACCACTACCCCAACCGTATCCTTAAGGTTCCTTAAAGTTGCCTACCGCACCAGTGCCGGTTTCTCCACCTGGTAGGTGGCAAGAATACGATCGGCCATCTGGGGCGGGGTCAGCCCCAGGGTCGCCTTCGACTGGTCGGGAGAGGCGTGGTCGACCAGCACATCGGGCACCCCAATCCGCAGCACCGAGGCCTGTACCTGGGCATCCAGAATGGATTCGGCTACGGCGGAGCCAAAGCCGCCCATCAAGCAGCCTTCTTCCATCGTCACCACCTTGCCGATCTGCCTGGCCAGGGGCAAAATCAGCTCCTCATCGAGGGGTTTGGCGAAGCGGGCGTTCACCACCGTGGCCTCAATGCCGTGCTCGCTGAGAATTTCGGCGGTCTGCATGGCGGGGTACACCATCGAGCCGTAGCCCAGCAGCAGCACGTCGTCGCCCTGGCGCAGCACCTCAGCCTTGCCGATGGGCAGCGGTTCCCAGCCCTCTTCCATCAGGGGAGCCCCGTAGCCGCTACCGCGGGGGTAGCGCATGGCGATCGCGCCCTTGGTGTAGTCAATCCCAGTCACAATCATCCGCTGCATTTCGGCCTCGTCTTTGGGGGCCATTAGCACGATGTTGGGAATGCAGCGCAGGTAGGCGATGTCGTAGAGGCCCTGGTGGGTGGGCCCGTCGGCCCCGACAATGCCCGCCCGATCTAGGCAGAAGAACACCGGCAGCTTCTGAATGCAGACGTCGTGAACAATCTGGTCGAAGCCGCGCTGCAGGAAGGTGGAGTAGATGGCAGCAACGGGGCGCATGCCCTCGCAAGCCAGACCCGCCGCCAACGTCACCGCGTGCTGCTCGGCGATGCCGACATCAATATACTGCTTGGGCAGCGCCTGCTGCAGCTTGTCGAGGCCAGTGCCCGTCGCCATAGCGGCGGTAATGCCGACAATTTTGGGGTTATCTTCAGCTAATTTGATCAGGGTCTCGGCAAACACCTTGGAGTAGCTGGGGGGCTTGGGCTTGGTGGAAGGAATGCCCTTGCCAGTGGTGAGGTTAAAGGGCGACTGGGCGTGGTAGCCGACTTGGTCTTTTTCGGCGATCGCGTAGCCCTTGCCTTTGGTGGTGGCTACGTGTACCAGCACCGGCCCCGTGTGCTTGTGGGCCTCTTTAAAGGTGGCGATCAGCTCTTGTAGGTTGTGGCCATCGACCGGCCCCATATAGGTAAAGCCCAGCTCCTCAAACACCGCTCCAACCTTGGGCACCGCCAGCCGCTTCATGCCCTCTTTCACCCGATCGAGCTCGGGCGACAGCGACTCGCCCACAAAGGGCAGGTGCTTAAACTGCTCTTCGAGGTTGTCGGTGAGAAACTGCACCGGGGGGCTGAGGCGCATTTTGTTCAGGTAGCGCGGAATCGCCCCCACGTTGGGCGAGATCGACATTTCGTTGTCGTTGAGCACCACCAGCAGGTTGGTATTGGGCAGGTGACCGGCGTGGTTGATCGCTTCCAAGGCCATGCCGCCCGTCAGTGCCCCATCGCCGATGATGGCGGCCACCTTATAGTTGTCGCCGGCCATATCGCGGGCCAGGGCCATACCCAGGGCTGCCGAAATACTGGTGGAGGCGTGGCCTGCGCCAAAGTGGTCAAACTTACTCTCGCTGCGCTTCAGGTAGCCTGCTACCCCGTCTTTTTGGCGCAGGGTGTGGAAGTCGTGGTAGCGCCCGGTGATCAGTTTGTGGGGGTAGGCCTGGTGACCTACATCCCAGGTGACTTTGTCGCGATCGAGGTCAAGGGTTTGATACAGGGCCAGGGTCAACTCCACTACCCCTAGACCTGGGCCCAGGTGACCGCCGCTAGTCGCCACGGTTTCTAGATGCTTTTCACGAATTTGACGGGCGACATCTTCCAGTTGGCGAATTGATAGGCCGTGAAGTTGATTGGGGTGAGTTATGTCACTCAGGTGCATACTGCCTTAACCTCTGTGTCACGAAATTGAGTTTTTCCTGCTACTCTTCACTGTAGAAGATTCAACGACCAGAAACATTGAGGAGGGCGGCTATTGGTTTAAGCCAATGCTGCCTGGGCTAAATTTAGAGAGCTAATCCTCTGTAATCAATTGATCAACAGACTGTAACCACTAATTACGCCCGTTAACCAACCGATATAACCTTTAACGTTCTGTTATGGTTCATTTTCTAGCTTCTGCTACCCATCGCCAGTGCCTTGCAATACCGTTTGCCCTAGTCGCAGGGCTGGCCACGCCCATGGTGCTGCTCTCGGCCCCTTCGGCTGTCGCCAACGACTATGAGACCTGCGCCAGCGCCCTGATCGAGGCGGGTCTGGACAGCGCGGCGGCAGCGGGAGCCTGCGGCAAAGCCCTCAACCCTACCGATCTTTCCAGCTGCACTCTCGATGTCACCGGCTTTGGCGATATCAACGTTGAGCAGGCTTTAGTAGCCTGCCAAAGCGATCGCCGCCCCAAAGAGCTGGCCACCTGCGTCGGTGATATTCACCAGAGTTTAGAGGTTGCCAATTCTACCGCCGTGCTCAACGGCTGTCGCCGCAGCGTGCTGCCCCTGCGTTTTTCTGACTGCGTGGTGGGCGTATCGACCTCTGCCGAACTGGCCGTGGTTGACTCCCTGCTGCAGTGCAGTGCTGCTGGCTATGTGCCGACCGATGTAGCTCCCACCTTTATCTTTGCCCGCTAGCACTGGCCTTCCAGGGCCGTGACGTAGTCAGGGACCGCTTCCTGCCCCGCCTGACAGGCGGCGCGATCGACGGCTAGCAGGTCGTCGCCAAAGATTACCTGGCCAAGGGAAACGCTGTCGCCGCGATCGGGCTGCCAGTTGCGGCTGACAAACTTATGGGTGCAGTCGACCACGCCGCCTGCGAAGTATGGGCCGAGGGTGTGGTACACATCCTGCAACACCAGGGGTACCGAAGGCCGATGGAGCTGACCCCGAGAGCTGGCGCTGCGGGCTTTGTACTTGGCGCGGGGAAACAGACCGTAGAGGTTTTTAAGCGAAGCCGAAATCAGCGGCGCCCCTTTGAGCTGAGTGCGTTTGAAGGCGCTCACTGACAGGCAGCAGTCTACCTCTTGCAGCAGCCTGGGTGCCCACATGGTTTTGAACCGCACTGGGTTAGGGGAGCGGTTGGGGTACTCGACTAGCTCTAGCTCGTCGGCGTTAAGCAGGTGAACGCGATCGCCCAAAAGCTGATAAACACCCAGCTTGGCCATGATGGTCTCGAAAGCGACCTTAGAGCAGACCCCTTCGACGATGAAGATTTCTGCCTTGGGGCAATGGGCCTGCAGGCCTCGAATCACCTCACCCAGCACCGCCAGGCTGACGGTGGCCGGTGGCCCCACGGGGTAGCCGAGATTGGGTTTGACCAAAATGCGGCGGGCCTTTTGGGCGGCAGCGGGGGGCTCATACTGAAAGCGATCGCTGGGAACCGTCACCACCGAAGCTAAAGCGGGCATAGGGCTGTCTCTAAAGAACAGAGCATTAGCTAATAAACTGCATCACAATAATGCCGATCGCCCAAACAAAGAAAATCCACGGAATTAAGCTGGTCATGGGGATCCCACCCAAAAAAATCTTCTGACAACAAAAAATCTTATGACTCTAATTTAGTGGGGTGGCGAGACCATTCCGAGGGCAGAAAACCGAACCGGCGGCGGCCAGGCTTTTTCACGCTAGCTTTGGCTTATTCCTCACCGTTGGCTTCGACTTCGCTCAGCCAACGGCAAGGGAGAGCAAAAAACTGCCGGGTGGGGTTTACTCTCCTGGCTTGCGTCGCGTATAGTAGTAGACTGTGTCTGTGATAAAAAGGTCTTACGGCTAGAGAAACCAAATGGCTAAGAAAAGCATGATTGCGCGGGAGCGCAAGCGGGAAAAACTGGTGGCAAAGTATGCCCAGAAGCGCGATGCGCTGCTGGAGGAGTTTAGCAGTGCCACTAACCAGCAGGAGAAGGTGGCTATTCACCGCAAGATTCAGCAGCTGCCCCGCAACAGCGCGCCAACTCGCCTGCACAATCGCTGCTGGATGACCGGTCGTCCCCGTGGCTACTACCGTGACTTTGGCCTCTGCCGCAACAAGCTGCGCGAGATGGCCCACCAAGGTTTACTGCCTGGCGTGGTCAAGTCGAGCTGGTAAGCTCTAGGTATTCGAGCTGATTTGAGAGGTTTGCCCTCAGCTCTACATCTCTCTCTAGAAGGCTTGGGCATTGCTCAAGCCTCTTTGGTTTGAGTGCTCAGAACTGTCTACTCCCAGATTGTTGCTAGCGTGAGCACAAAACCCGGCAGCACGTCTTCACCTGAAATCTGTTCTGGCTGGCTCAGGTATTCAGTAGGTCGTCCCAGGCGGTAGATTTCTACCCACTTTTCTTGGGGGTCAATTAGCCACCCTAGCCGTACACCACAATCGCGGTACTCGGCCATTTTGTGCTGCAGCGTGGCGAGTTTGTCCGTTGCCGACCGCAGCTCAATCACAAAATCGGGAGCCAGGGGCAAAAACTTGGCTGGGTCTGGGCTGATAGCTTCAATGCGCGATTTTTCTACCCAAGCCACGTCGGGCGCGCGATCGGCCCCGTTGGGCAAAGAAAACCCAGTGGAAGAGTCAAACACAATACCCGCCTGAGACTGACGATTCCAGATATTCAAATCGGTGGTTAGGTTTGCATTGTGCTTACCCGATTCCCAACCCGTCGGTGGCATAAGGATCAAATCTCCCGTGCTGCTGCGCTCCAGGCGGATGTCGTGGTTAACCTTGCACAGCTCATAGAACTGCTCACGAGTGAGCTGCACCACCGGGTCGAGGGTCAGGGTTAAAGAAGTCATAGGCCTGAGATAACGGCGTATCGTTACAGGTTAGTTGATGTCGCCTTCTGTATCTTCGCCATCGGGAAGCCTGCCCACACGGTTGGGTTCAAGGGTTGTAGAACGACCGCAGCAGCGATCGATACCGAGACTGTCGAACAGCAGGTCGCCGACGGCATTGGCGACGGTGAACTCGCCGTAAAAGCTGTCGGAAAAGTCATAGGCCTGTAGCTCAGTCAAAATGGCCATCACCAATGAGCCAACGTCGTTTTCGCCCTCCATGCGCTGGCGCACAAACACTTGGGAGGCCCGCTCGGCGATCGCGCGATTGGCTGGCTCTGGCAAATATTCTGCATTTAGCCAGGTCAGCAGTGCCGACTTGAGCCACTGCCCCTCCTGTTGAGCATCCTCCGGGGGCGGCAGCATAATTGGATCGAGGGGGTCAGTCATCGGTGCGGGGGTGAAGCAACCTGAGAAAACCTTCTGTACACTCAATACTACCGTCTTAGTTTCTGGCCTTGGGACGAAGGCGGCAGAGCGTAAAGAATCATCACTCACCGATCTGTACTCACCGATTCCCTCAGAACCCATCCGCTGCGAACCTGTCTATTGAGACCTTACTGATTAAGAATGCTGTGACCTTCCTCAAGTACGACCTAGACGCCATTATTCGCGGTTACTCCCAGGGGTATTTCTTGATGGCTGATGGTGAGGGCGATGATCTGGGCTGGTATTCGAGCCGTCAGCGTACCCTGATTCCACTGGACGATCGCTTTCGCTACCCCAAGTCGCTGCGGCGATCGCTTAACCAAAACCGCTTTCAGGTCGCCATCAACCAGGCCTTTGAGGAGGTGGTCAGCGGCTGCGCCGATCGCGATACGACCTGGATTTCGACTGAACTCAGGCAGGTCTATATTGAACTCTACCGGGCGGGCTGGGCCTACAGCTTTGAAACCTGGCAGGGCAACGAGCTGGCGGGGGGCATTTTGGGCCTAGTGATCGGCGGCGCGTTTATTGGCGAGTCGATGTTTTTTCGCATTTCTGAAGGCTCTAAGGTAGCGATGGTGAAGCTGGTTGATCACCTGCGCCAGCGCCACTTCGCCCTCTTTGACGCCCAAATGATGAACCCGCATCTGGAGCGGTTTGGGGCCTATGTGATAGGCGATCGCGAGTACAAAAGTCTGCTAAAAGTGGCGCTCAAGCAAAACTGTAGTTTTTTGTGAGGTGTCGTGGATGTTTTTTGCCCCATAGTCCTGGTAGATGCGAGTTTCCCAATCATTCGTAGGAATAATCCAGGTGACTCCGGCCATTTGGGAGGCCCTGGCGGGACATCTGCCGTTCAAGGGCAGTGCTGGGGTAGCTGGGGCAATGAACCATCATTGAAGACTGTACCTGAGCCACATACAGGTCTAAGCGCAGAAGCGGGTGGGGGTCAGTAGGGCTAAACGTCATGGAGGAAACCTTATTCAACTTGAACGACAGCTTGAGTAGCGATCGCAACGCCCCGGAGTAAGCTCTACTACCCCAGGGCATCAGCAGGTTGGCTAGCGTTTACCGCTCGGTGCGGCGGCGGAGCGAGGGAATCAGCATTGGTACACGACGGCGATAGTTGATGTAGTTCTCACCATGAACCTGAATCAGGTCGCGCTCTTCGAGCTGAATGGCGCTCAGGATGTAGGCGGTGGTGACCAGGGCAAACACCAGATGGGCGGCCGTCATATGCGGCGTGGCCCAGAAAGCCAGCAGCCAGCCGACATAGAGGGGATGGCGCACGTGTTTGTACATGCCAGGGGTGGCAAAGCGCAGCTGGGTGTAGGGCTTGCCAATCAGGTAGAGAAACACCTGGCGCAGACCAAACAAATCGAAGTGGTTAATCAAAAAGCTCGCACCCAAAATCACTAACCAGCCAGACGCATAGAGTGAATAGAGGATGGCCTGACCGACGGGATGCTGGACGTTCCAGATAGTGATGCCCATAGGCTGCCAGAAGTAAAAGAGCGCAATTAAGCACAGACTGGAAAATAGAACGTAGGTGCTGCGCTCCACCGGCTTTGGGACGATCTTTGTCCACTGACGCTTAAAGGCGGGCCGGGCCATGACGCTGTGCTGCACAGCAAAAATACTCAGCAGCCCCAGGTTGACAAGTAGGGCATTGGGTAGCGAAACCAGGGGCGCTGAATCGATGGTTTTAGGTACGATAAAGTCGCCAATAAAGCCCACGGCGTAGAGAAAGGTGCCGAAGAAGACTGCGTAGCAAAACAGACCATAGGCAAAGGCCGCAAGGCGCTCTAGCTTATTGTTTTTGGTTTGGGGTACAGATTGAGTAGTCATTTTAGACTCTATAACGTGATAGGGAACTTGACACTGAGGAAAAACAGGGAACAGACAACCAACCAAAGAGAATCAGGCAGTAAGAACAATTGGGTTATGCTCGTCTAGAAATTCGCTGTAGTCGGCTAACTCGTCTAGCTTTAAAAAACCCAGCAGTAGCTCAAGGGCAAGCCAGACTAGCAGCCTGGGTAGAAGTATTTGCCAATGGATAGTCATGGGTTTAATCCTCTCAAGCGAGGCGAGTTAGCTTTAAAAGCGGGTTACTGGCGGTAGCGGTTTTCTAGCCACACTCGAACGTCATTTTCAGAGTAGAATGTGGCTTTTTGGTGAGTGGCGGGGTCGTAGACCTGCCAGGTTTTGCTGCCATTACTGACGGTTTCTCGAACTTTGGGCTCATGCCCCTGGGTCAAAAAGGCGGTAAGCGTCAGCAAAATAGAGGTGGCGATCAGCTGCGGTCGCAACCGGAGGGCCGGATGGCTGGCGGTTAAGTAAGTTTCGGTGGAGATGAAGGGATACATAAGTGGCTCCTGAAGAGGTGGGGAGGAGAGCTGCGTTTGCTCGTGAGTTTTAAGGTAGGGAACAGTCGAGAAGATACCGGGAGAAAACTGGGGAGAAAGTCGAGAATTTTTTTGCGCAACTCAGGGATGGTGAACGGTAGATTTTCTGCTCGGAAAATAGAAATGTAGGGTTTGGCTGCGATCGCTCAGTCCAATCAGCTCATGCACCTGAAACGGCAGCGTCCAAGTCCACTGGCCAGCGGTGAGAACTTGCTCGGAGGCCACTACTAGCTGACCACCCGAGATTCGGTATTTGCGCTCTAAAATGCGGCCTGACTGCACCCGCGTGAGGTTAAAGGAAATCTGGTGACAGTGGGGCTTAGAGGTTTGGCGATCGCCCCAGATGATCGACAGCATCTCCCAAAAATGGTTGTGCCAGATCGAGCGATAAACATAGCCAAAGGGATGCTCGATTAGCGGTAGTCGCGATCGCTGCTGGCCCGGTTTAGTCGTAGTCTTTGGCCGAGGCAGACTGGGGGAAATAAACATGGTTGGCTCCTGGGGGTTCTAGCGGTGTGAATGCTCTGAACCTAGGCAGCAATAGAGAAAAACTGGAATCAAAACTGAGAAAAACTCGGGAACTTTGGCGGGATTGAGCGCAGCTTCTCGAATTCTTCTCAAAGTTTTCTCGATTCTCTCTCGGCTTATTCTCATTTGGGCAATAGGGTTCGATGTAGTGAGGACAGCCACCTCAAGAGTGCGATCTCCAGAGTATTTTCTGGAGCAATATTTCTCTCGGGAAAATATTTGCGATCGCTGCCTTGAGGAGCTATCAAGCTGATTTACACAACCCCTTTCTGAACTCTATAAGGAGCCGAATGCTATGAAACGTACTGCACTGTTTGTCTTGACTGCTGCGATCGCAGCCACCACCTTTTCTCCTGCCTTTGCCGCAGCCTACTCCACCTACGAGTCGGGCGAAGCAACTACTGACAAAGTAGATTTCGATAAGCTTCGGGAAGAAAACCGCGACAAGGTGGATTTCGACAAACTGCGCGAAGCAAACCGCGACAAGGTGGATTTCGACAAACTGCGTGAAGAAAATCGCGACAAGGTGGATTTCGACAAGCTGCGTGAAGAAAACCGCGACAAGACCAATTAAATTAAGCCCCATCCTTAGCCAGGTAGAGCCACCCCGTCCCCTCGGTATCTCTATGCCAACGGGACGGCGGGGTTTAACCCCCAGCTCTATCCCACCCACCAATGCAATATTCCTTCCCCCTCATCCCTCAAGGAGACCTACCCTAATGCAAGCGACGATTCCTTCCCTCACCTTTACCGACTACCTTAGCGTTGCGGCCCAGGTGGCCGAGCGACTGGCTGCCGACGCCGTTAACCAGGACCGCAGTGGCGAGTTGCCCACCGCCGAGGTCGAGGCCCTGAAACAGTCGGGTCTGCTGCTGCTGCCTATTCCTCGTCAGTACGGTGGCGCTGGGGCGACCTGGCCCCAGGTGTATCAGGCGGTGCAGGCATTGGCCAACGCCCAGGGCTCGGTGGGGCAGCTCTACGCCAACCACGTCTCTCTGGTGGCGGTGCCCGAGGCCATTGGTCGCCCCGGCCAGGCCGAGCACTACTATCGTCTGACGGCGCAGCACAACCTATTTTGGGCCAACGCTATCAACGGGCTCGATGCGCGGCTCAAAATTACTCCGGCCCCCGAAGGCGGCTTTCGCGTCAACGGCGTGAAGAGCTTTGGCACTGGCGTAGCCGCCGCCGACATCAGCCTGATTGGCGCTATGCCCGAGGGCGGCGACCAGCCGCTGGTCTTTGCAATGCCCAAAGATCGTCTCGGCTGGGCCTACAACCACGACTGGGACAATATGGGCCAGCGCCGCACCGCCAGCGGCAGCTACCGTTTTGAGAACGTAGTGGTGAATGCTGACGAGCTGATTGGGCCGCCGCCCGTGCCCGAAAGCGCCTTTCCCACGCTGATTTTCTTGGTATCGCAGATGGGTAAGGTGTTTACTTACCTGGGTATTGCCGAGGGGGCTCTCAAGGCCGCCCGCAACTACACCATCAGCGAAAGCCGCCCCTGGATGTTTTCAGGGGTTGAGTCAGCCAGCCAAGATCCGTTCATTCTGCATCGGTACGGCGAAGCGTGGGTCCAGCTGCAAGCAGCGATCGCCCTGGCCGACCAGGCCGCCGAGCAAATTCAGATGGGCTGGCAGAAAAAGACCGCTCTGACCTTTGCCGAACGGGGTGAAATCGCGATCGCTGTCGCCGCCGCCAAAGCCGTGGCGATTACCGCCGGGCTGGCCATCACCAACCAAATTTTTGACGGCATGGGGGCCAGGGCTACCGCCAGCCGCCACGGCTTTGACCGCTACTGGCGCGACCTGCGCACCTTTACCCTGCACGATCCGGTGGCCTACAAGTTTCGCGATGTGGGCAACTATGTGCTCAACGGGGAATACCCGGCTCCGAGCCAGTATACCTAGACCTCTGGTTCGTCTGGAGCGCGATCGGGTGGGCTATCTGCGGATGGCCCACCTTTTTTGTCTGCGGACATTTTTGTTTGCGGATAGATGGCTCTTTTGAGGTGCTCCCATCTCCCACGCCTCTCATCCTTGGACAGCGAGAGCAATTCAGCGTGGCCTGACACCCTTGGTGAAGTAGAGCCCTGAGGTTTTGGTTGAGGAAGTGCAGAGATCGCACAACACTTGGTTGAGGCATTGACGCAGCCAAACCAGGAGCGTGGTAGCGAGTGCCAAGCAGGGAAGCGCCTTAGAACAACGCATCTTCAGTCTTAATGCCAAACCCGCACTTCGAGATCCCTGAATCAGAATAAGCATCCTGTAGGGACAAACGGCGGTACGCAAACAGCGCTGCGTAACCGAGCTTTAGCGAAAGGATTTGGTGTCGTAGCACTTTGCACTGGGTTGTCCGGCTTCCCTTTTTGGTATGTAAGTGAGAAGGCTCAAGACTGCAACGGCACGGCAGAACTGTCTTAACCTCACATGCTCAGGCAGAATGCTTACCAACAAAATCAGATCGATTGCAGCAGTTGATTTAGGTAGGGCACTTTGATAGGTTGAATTCTCTACTGGGGATGACACCTGTCTCTTATACACATCT
>PYER01000468.1 GCA_003017855.1 filamentous cyanobacterium CCT1 | reverse complement strand
AAGCCACCGCCCACGTCGGCATTCAGGATCTCTTGACCGAAGATCGGCCAGACCACCTGAGCGCTGGGCTTGATGCCCGTGGGGTCGGCCATCCAGGCTTCGTAGTTTGAAAACTTAGCGCCATGGAAATACATGCCGCTGAGCCAAATAAAGATGACGGCTAAGTGACCGAAGTGAGCGCTAAAGATTTTGCGCGAAATGTCTTCTAAATCACTGGTATGACTATCAAAATCGTGAGCGTCGGCGTGAAGGTTCCAAATCCAGGTGGTGGTTTTGGGCCCTTTAGCCAAAGTGCGGTCGAAGTGACCCGGCTTGCCCCACCTCTCAAAAGAAGTAGGTACTGGATCCTTATCTACGACGACTTTGGCTTTCGCCTCCCGCTCGCGCGGGGTAGTTGTCATGGAGACTCTCCTCTCTCTAGACAAAAGCAAATTGAGAATCAATCGCCTTGGCTAAAACTGTACCCAAGGGCGCGATCGCATTTAGGCACAACCGATACTTAGGCGGTGATTGCTCTTGAGCATTATAGTCTCGCAATTTGACCCTTTTTGACGGCAGTTAACAATAATTCAATCTGCGGAACCCCTTGATCTACAGGGCTTCTGGAAATGCTCTGATCGCAAAATTGATCTCTGAATCGGGCTTCTATTAACAAAACTCAATAAACAGGCGGGTCAATATCTCAAAATTGGCAGCCGAGCCCTCTTTTTGTTAATTAATGTTAATTATCACCCCTTAATGCTTGATCTTTGGCGGGTTGTAAAGGGTTTGAAGTTTGCGAAATGGTGAGCCTTGGGGCTGTAGCTGAAGGTATGACCATTAGGAGGCATCAACCATGACTAGAGCTATTGACGCTAGCGGCAGTGCGATCGCGGTAAAGATCAATAACTCTGCACCCATCTGTGAGGGACGGGGATCGGGGCGGTAGAGAGGGGCTTGAGGCTGGCTCTAACTGTTACATTCTCTTCGTGACATTCCCTTAACCTCCATGCGCTTGCGTGATGCCTTGGGCTTGAGCTCCCAAAATTCATCCTGGGTTGTAATGCTCGCTATGGCAGATGGGAGCACTGCCTGGGTATGATTTCTCCACCCGCTGCCAGCAAGACGTTGCCCTCATCCCTCCGCTACCAGGCGCAGCGCAGTCCTCGGCTGAAGCATTGGCAGCGTGAGACCGCTCCTGTCGTGATGACCTCGCACTATGACTTCAAAACCTGAGGTGGCGATCGCTATTCTCTACCAGGGCGATCGCTACCTCTTACAGCTGCGCGACGACATTCCCACCATTGCCTGGCCGGGGCACTGGGCCTTTTTTGGCGGCCATCTAGAACCGGGAGAATTGCCCGAGGTAGCCGTGTATCGGGAGCTGCAAGAAGAAATTGGCTACGACGCACCCCAGCTAGCGCTGTTTAAACGATCAGAATCTGAAACTGTGGTGCGTCACGTCTACCACGGGCCGCTGGTGGTACCGGTTGAAAGCCTGGTACTAACCGAAGGGCTGGATTTGGGCCTGTGTAGCGTCGAAGACATTCATCGGGGCCGGCGCTACTCTGCTCGCGCCCAGGCAGAACGCCCGATTGGGCCGCCCCACCAGGAACTTTTGCTCTCTTTTCTAGAGCAACGTAGGATAGAACAGGCTATCTAGATCAGATAGAGTGCTGTCTCCTGCTGCCCTATGGCTGAATTGTCTGAACAGCTCCAGCTTTTTCCGGCTGACCCGGTGGCGCTGCCCGATTACCGGATTCGGGAAAGCCGCCGCGCTCGCCACGTCTCGATCAAGGTGCACCTCAACGGCCAGATCGAGGTGGTTGTGCCGAATGGCTTTGACCACGCTCAGGTGCCCGAGTTGCTGCATCGGCGGCGCGACTGGCTGTGGCGATCGCAGCTGCGCCTAGCTCACCAAACGGCAACTTTAGCTGACGAGCACTTTGAGGAGAAACCTGGACAGATTGAGGTGCGATCGCGCCACCAGACCTGGGAGGTCAGCTATCAACCTGCCTCCACTCGCACCCTGGCCATGACCCAGAGCGGTCCCCAAGCCCTGCTGCTGCGTGGCCCTATAGACAATAGCGCCGTCTGTACCGATCTGCTGCGTCAGTGGCTCAGCCGCAAGGCCCGGGCCGAGTTTGCCCCCTGGCTGCGCGAGCTAAGTTTTGTGCTCAACCTGCCCTTTGACCGCATTTCTATTCGGGGACAAAAAACCCGCTGGGCTAGCTGTTCGTCCAGCAAAAACATCAGCCTGAACTACAAGCTGCTGTTTTTGCCCCCCGAACTGGTTCACTATGTTTTTGTCCACGAGCTGTGCCATACCGTGCATATGAACCATTCCGCCGCTTTTTGGCACCTGGTTGAGGAGAAGCAGCCTGGGCACCAGCAGTACCGCGATGAAATTCGCAATGGCTGGCAATACGTGCCGCGCTGGGTGGAAGACTGAGACACTTTTAGGGAAACAAGCTGCTTTAGGTAGCAGGGATTTGAGGCTGATAGAGGTGATTGGAGGGAACCCAGATTAGCTACTGGGGCCATTTCGCTGGCCCCAGACCCCCTTCTCGAATGGCGTTCCGCCGCCCTTCACCCCACGGAAAGGACTAACCGATCATCGGTTTAAACCTATGTTCTATAAATCAACCTGTCGGCGACACTGAACCCTGAAGCCCCCGACTTTCGCAACGCTATCCACCCAGCCACTTACCTCCCCGCCCACCCATC
>PYER01000467.1 GCA_003017855.1 filamentous cyanobacterium CCT1 | reverse complement strand
AACGACCAGCCACTAGGGTGGTAACCGGGTTAGGGGAAAATCCAGCGGATAAACGACCGTGAATCTGTGTAGGTTGCAAGATGGTACAAGGTCAGTGAAAGTGGCTGACACACTGATAGTGGAGCAAATGGGCAATCCGGTACAGGCTACTCGGATAAGGCGGACACCCCTGCTCCCGCAATATGAGCAGATATCCGTCTGGATTGAGTCTCAAACGTGCGGAACGTGGAAACCCCAATGGGGTCTGGAGACTCCAGTCAGTTGTCTGTAAAGGCGCCCAACTCCCCACTGGGACTAGGATGCCTCAAGACGCGAAAGCCAGCAGATCGAAAGGCCTCAGGAAAGCAGACAGGCTCTGTATAACTGGCTGGATAGGGTTTTATACCCACCGGAAACGGGGCAGACGTGAGGCAGGTGGCTCCTCGGACAAACGGTATCGACGGTCCTGAAGGTTGGGACAAGTTAGGTGCAGTCGATGGCTGTAAACGGACCCAAACCACCCACGAACTGGTACCAGGTAAACTGGCGTCAGGTGACTCGACGGGTGAAGAATCTACGCTACCGGATCTTCCGAGCCACACAAGAAGGCGACTATAAGCGTGTCCGCAGCCTGCAAAAGCTGATGTTACGTAGCTACGCCAACCGTTTGTTGAGCGTGCGTCGCGTGACCCAAGATAATGCAGGTAAGAATACAGCCGGTGTGGACAAGGTGCTGGTTAACCCCCCAAGTGCCCGCAGTCAGCTCGTGGATAGCCTGCGTGGCTCTTCACCCTGGCACAGCCAACCGGCGCGACGGATCTACATCCCCAAAGCCAATGGCAAGCAAAGGCCACTCGGGAGCCCTACCATTCGTGACTGGGCTTATCAGGCCATGGTGAAATCGGCCCTAGAACCAGAATGGGAATCCAAATTTGAGGGCAGCAGCTATAGGTTCCGCCCCGGTCTAAGCTGCCACGATGCCCTTAGCAAGCTCTACTTACTCTGTTGTCCCCATCGCAAAAGCCCTGGGTGCTTGACGCCGATATTCAAGGCTGCTTCGAGCATATAAACCATGACTTTCTGCTGACGACCCTGGGTCAATTCCCAGGCCGGCCCCTGATTGCCCAATGGCTCAAGGCCGGCTATTTAGAGCAGCATCACTGGCATCCGAGTGAGTCAGGTACCCCACAAGGGGGGGCATCTCGCCACTGTTGGCCAATATTGCCTTACATGGCATGGAGGCGGCTTTGGGGGTCAAACCTAACCGACCCGGTCGGTTGGGCAAGAGCCCATATGCCGTTGTGCGATATGCCAATGATTTTATTGTCCTCTGTGACAGCCTAGCCAGTGCCCAAACCGCCAAAGGTATTCTGCAAGACTGGTTGCGACCTCGGGGCTTAACCCTGTCACCAGAGAAAATCCACATCGTCCATTTGCGTCAGGGCTTTGATTTCTTGGGCTGTCATATCTGTCACTACCCGGCCCCCAACACAACCCGCACGGGATGGAAACTCCTGATAACGCCAAGTCAGCAGGCCATCCGTACAGTCAGGGCCAAACTCAAACACCAGTGGCAGCAGTTACGAGGCTATCCTGTTAGAGTCGTGATCCGAGCGCTCAATCCCCTGATTCGAGGGTGGGCGAATTACTACCGCCCCTATGTCAGTTCGGCGGTTTTCCGCCGCCTGGACCGGTGGATGTACATCCGCCAGTGGCGCTATCTCAGACGCCAACATCCCAGTCAATCCAGAGGATGGTGCTATCGCCACTATTGGGGACTCTTTGACCCGAAACACCCCCAGTCATCCTGTTTCGGGGACAGAACCTCAGGCGTTCATCTGCTCAAGTTCTCCCAGTTCTCAATTCAGCGTCACGTTCTCGTACGGGGAACCGCATCGATGGATAACCCAACGCTCAAGGACTATTGGCAACACCGGCAAGCAAAATCCGTCAAACAGTTGACGCCTAGCCGTCAGGACAGGATGTCTACTCTAACTTAGAGGTACTCCACCTCTACTGCCACTATCAGCGGCACGCGCAACTTCCCTGATGTGAGCTGCTTGAGCCGTGTGCGATGAGAGTCGCACGCACGGTTCTGAGGGGAGGGGGTGACGGCAACGTCACCTCCTTACCCGACCAAAGGCAATCAAGAGGGACTGTACGAGGACGTGCAGCAAGTCTTTGCCTGGGCGCGGCAGCAGAACTTCAAGAACATCCCCCACGAGGCCTATCAGACAATTGAGTAAGAACCACGGTCGACTCGAAATCCGGCGTCACTGGTTACTCGACTCCGTGGAGCATCTGGTGGATGCCGACCAATGGACGGGGCTGAAGCGGGTCGGCTTGATTGAAGCAGAGCGCCGTCTCCCCGGCCAAGCCCCGACGATTACCCAACGCTACTATCTCGTCAGCCTCGATGGCGGGGTAGAGCGCTTTGCCCAAGCCACTCGCAGCCATTGGGGCATTGAAAACCGTATCCATTGGTGTCTCAATGTGGCCTTTCATGAGGACGGCTCCCGCATTCGCTCCGGCTATGCCCCCCAAAACATGGCCGTCATTCGGCACGTGGCGCTCAACCTGCTCTCCCAAGAAGCCTCGGTCAAGGTTGGTAAAAAGGCGAAACGCCTTAAAGATGACTGGGATAACACGTATCTCACCAAAGTCCTAGCCACGGCAGGGTGAGTATGCGTTTGCCCTGAGCCATGTCCCATCCAATCCACCCACCTACCCAC
>PYER01000136.1 GCA_003017855.1 filamentous cyanobacterium CCT1 | reverse complement strand
GGGTATCGCCATGATTATCTTTGGCGGCGGCCTGGCCAACTTCTTTGGCAAGCCCTTCATTCAGCCCCAGGCCCCTCAGCTGCCGACGCTGCCGGCAGGAAGCTGGAGCAGCCTGCCCCAGGTGCAGTCGGCCCTTCAGATTAGTCCCTTGTTTTTGCTGGGGTTGGCGATCGTACCCTTGATGAGCTGGTTCTTTAAGTCAACTCGCTGGGGGCTGTACGTGCGGGCGGTAGGCGATAGCCCCGATGCGGCTCTGGCCATGGGCATTTCAATTTTTTGGGTGCGGATGGCCAGCATTGTGGCGGGCAGTTTTTTGGCGGGCATTGGCGGGGCCAGCCTATCGCTGTTTTACCCCGGCGTGTGGACCGAGCGTATCTCCAGCGGCCAGGGGCTGATGGCGGTGGCGCTGGTGATTTTTGCTCGCTGGCAGCCCTGGCAGTGCCTGTGGGCCTCGCTGCTGTTCGGCGGTGCCCAGGCGCTGGGGCCAGCGTTTCAGTCGGTGGGCATCGACTCGTACTACTACCTGTTCAACGCCGCGCCCTACATTCTCACGCTGGTGATTATGATCATCACCTGCTCGCCGCAGCGAACGCTGGCTGGTGCGCCAGGGGCGCTGGGTAAAGACAGTTGAATCGGGGGCGGTGAGAAACCGGGTTTCTAGCCCAATTTAGCTCGCAACCCGCTAAATTGGGCAGAAACCCGGTTTCTGAAGCTAGCTGCGCTTTGTTGGCGCGAACAGTTGCCGAGTCAAACCAACCATAGCTCCAGAATTGGCCTCATACTGAATCCGCCTTGGCTAACCCCCGATTGGGCTGAGCAAACACCGTTTGCCCCTACGCAGGCCTCTGTTTGGAACTGGGATTATGCGACTCGGATTCGATATCTGAAGATTTTATCAATCCTCCTTCACCCAGATGTAGCGGGCGGGTTCATATTCGACGTGCTTTTTGAAATCGTGGACACTTTGAAAAAGCTCGTCTAAGGATTCAATCTTCAGTCCTTCTTTCCAGTTTTTGCGCTCCATGGTGCCGACTACCAGGTAATCGTGGCCGACCAGGTCTGGATAGTACTGCAGGCAAATGCGTTCCAGTAGCTCATCTAGATCGTCCTTGTGAGCAATGAGAATGTCGCAGTTAGGGCAGTAGCGACAGGTTTTGTTGAGGCTGAGGGGCTGAGCAGGCGAGATCAAAATTAACAAGGGTTTCTTGCGCAGCTTGTTGGGGCGATGGCCAAAGGCCGGTCAAAGACCATCGCACTTAGGACAGCGAGTAAACCGCGCGTCGTGGTGTGGGTTGAGAAAAAAGATGTGCTGGGAAGGAAGAGTACCAAACTGTCCTGGTTTTTTGCCGCGCTTTTTCGCCATGGTGGAATCCGCTACGCTATGGCATAACCCTAGCGCTGAAGTGAGAAACTGTACCATGGCTGCCTCACCACCGCCCCTAAAAGAATCACAGATTAAGGCTTTGGCAACAGAGCAAAGCTTTGATCGGGGCCGCCGATATTATCGCAACGGCGCTATATTCAACCCGGTACGCCAGGGAAATAGTCTATGGGCCAACTGCGAGGGCTCAATGACCTATCAGCCTCGGGTAACGCTGGGCCCGCAGGGAGTGGAAGACAGCAGCTGCACCTGCCCCTACAACTGGGGCGGTCTGTGTAAGCACCAGGTAGCGCTATTGCTGACCTATGTTCACGATCGCGATCGCTTTCGAGAAATTCAGCCGCTCAAAACCCTGCTGGCCAAGCGCAGCCGAGAAGACCTGCTAACCCTGATTGAGCAAATGGTGCGGCGTTACCCTGACCTGCTGGATGTGGTCGAGGCCCCTGCAGCCCCCACCGCTGGCCAAGCACCCAACCTGGACAAGTACCGCCGCTCGGCCGAGCGAGTGTTTCAGGGTAGCGAGATGAAGCCCATGGCCGCTGCGTTAGGGGCACTGGCAGAGCACGGCCAGCGATTTGCCCAAAGCCAGGACTGGGTCAATGCCGGAGACATCTACCAGCTCTTGCTGGAGACCGCCAACGACTGCTACAACTACACCGTGCTCGAAGTTGACTACGACGGCCAGGTGGGCTGCGTCATTCAAGACATTGCCCAGGGCTTGAGCGACAGCCTGGGCCAGGCTGCAAATCTGGATGCAGGCCGCCATCGGCTCTGGATTGAGACCTGCCTGGAGGCGGTATTCAAAGAGATTGAGCTGGGCGGTATGGACTACGCCTACCCGGCCTGGGATGCCCTGGTGACTTATAGCACCGATGAGGACTGGAACTGGGTCGAGAGGCAGGTGCGCCAGGCCCTCGACAAAACAGGGCAGCGTACCTTTGGCAGCTGGGGACGAGAGGCCCTGGTTAAGCTGCTGACTGACCGAGCCGAGAGTCAGGGCAGCGGTACGGCCTCTGGCGAACTGCTGTTGGAGCTGGGTACCCCGCAGCAGCGGGCCTTTTACCACCTCAACCAAGGGGATTTTGAGGAGGCGCTGGCGATCGCGCGATCGCATTTTAAGGAACTCCCCGGGCTGGTAATCCAGTTTGCCGATGCCCTTGTGCAGGCTCAGGCAACCGACCTGGCCCTGGAATTTATGCAGGAGTGTAACCAGAAAAGCCACTTCAGCTATCAAGAATGGCTGACCAAGTTCTACAAAACCCATGGTCCACCCGAGCAGTTTGTCGCCGCCCAGGTGGAGTTGCTCAAGGTTCGCTTCAGCCTGCAGGATTTCCAGGAGCTGCAAACCCAGGCAGAGCCCCTGGGGCAGTGGAAAACGCTCCGTCAGCAGCTGATCACTGACCTAACCGAGAAAAATCACGTCACCGCGCTGCTCGACATTGCCCTGCTGGAGCAGGACTGGGACCTGGCCCTGAACTACTTGAAGCAGCTGCGTTTCAACAAATGGGCGCATCAGGAGCGAGTAGCGCAGGCGATCCAGAGCGATCGCCCCAAGGAGGCGATCGCCCTCTACCGAGAACTTGTGGAAGCGGCCATTGCTCAGCGCGGTCGAGACAACTACCGCCAGGCGGCTCGGCACCTAAAAGCGATCCAGCGGCTCTCGAAGAACATTAAGCGGCAGGCAGACTTTAGCCAGTTTGTGCAGCAATTGCGCGATCGCAACAAATCGCTGCGTGCCCTCAAGGAAGAGCTCGACAAAGCAGGGCTTTAGCCAAAACAGGCGAGGACTTAGAGCATAACCCAGAGCATCTGGAGTTATACTCTCAGGCAAATCTCCAGATAGGACAAGATTTCCCGCTTAACAATCTCTATCGTCATTCACCCGCCATGCCTGTATTTCTTTCAATTCTGGCCCTGACTCTGCTGGTGGAACTCGCGCTATCAGGTTTCTTCACCCTCTTGCCAGGCCTCGGCAAATCGGGGCAGCTGCTTTCCCAGCAGTTTACACAGGCACCCTGGCTCGATGTTGCCCTGGGGTTATTGATTTGGCTGCCCTGGATTGCCGGTGCCGCAGCCGCTGGCTGGCTGGGCCTGGGCGCAGTCCTGATTGGGCAGATCGTTGCTCTGCAGCTGTGGATTTTAGGCCACGAACAAATGCACCGACAGGCCCTTAAAGGCCCTCGCATCGTCGGTTACCTCAACCAGCGCTTCGGCTGGTGGCGCAACAATATGGCCCTGTGGGTAACCAGCATTTCGCTACCCTTGTTCTTCGGCATTCGGGCCGCAGAGGTGCTGCTCTACCCGCTGCTGGTGAAGCTGTTAGGGTTTCGCAACTATGACCACAGCGAGTGGATCAACATCAGCCGGCAAAAGTTTGAAGGTCTGGTCGGCCACGATTTGATCTGGTGCCTCTACTGCGACTGGATGACCGGAGTGTACTCCCTTGGCGCAGAAATGCTGCGTAATGTTGAGTCGTTTTGGTGCCCAATTCGGTTTTATAACGGCAAGAAATGTGAAAACTGCCAACTCGATTTTCCCGATATCAATGGGGGGTGGGTAGCCGCCGACAGCACGATGATTGAGGTAGTCGAAACCCTGGATCAGCAAATGCCTCAGGGGCGTCCGTGGAGCTGGTTTGGTCATCCCAATAAGTGGAGCGACCCCGACTAATCGGGTCAGGGCTGATCGGAGTTAAGTGGATAAATTGAGTCAAACTCAGCCAGGCTGAGCTCCTGGTGCTCAGCTCCATTGAGCTGGTTTCGAATTCGAGAAATCTGCTCATAGACTATTTTGCGGGTCCGGTTAATGCCCCCCAGCGGTTGATGCGCTACCAAAGAGTGCCAGGGAGTAAAGGACAGGTTTTCACAAAACTCGACCTGCTCAGGTGACTCAAAGGTTTGGGGTGGAATGGTCAGGGTAGCAACCTTATGGAAGGGCGACGTCCAGCGAATAGTGGGATCTTCGATAGGCATTTTGTCGGCATCCGTTTGAAACTGAACCCATAGGTCAAACGCTGCACCGCGATCGCCCAAATGGTCTCTCATGCCCTCGCGCAGATAATCCTTTGAGCGCGGGCCCAGTCGTCTCCAGAAGCTGCCCCGCCGATTCTCTGGGGCAGGAATCAGGGTTAGTTTGACCGCCTCAGCGCCGAGGCGATAGGGAGTCATGCTCCAGTACTGAGCCTCGAATAGACTTGGAACTGTCTTTAAACGGTAGGCCAGGCCAATTAAAAGCTCGTGCCAACGCCACCTAAAGGGATTGAAGCCAGTAATAAAAAAGCCCACCGGGCTACGGCTTTTCGTTCGCTCAATCTCAAGGAACAAATCAATGTAGTCCTTAGCATTGCGCACTACAAATACGGGGTAATCGACCAGTAAAAAATCTTGCGTATGCTCATCCTTTTCGGCTTCCAGCACCTTTTCTCCAGGGACGTCAAAGACTTTTATCGCCATGCCTCTCAGATCGCCCCTGGCATCATCTTTGACGCTGAAGTTGGAATAGCGAATGCAAACCGAAAAAGCCTCTCCCGGATCTTTGAAAAGACCAACCTGAAGTTTCGGATTGTCGGCCACCCCGGCATCTACCACCAGCCGACCCCGGATACAGCCGTGTCCCTTAGAGTGCTCACCCCGCTTAACTACGGGTTTTTCTGTTTTGTTGAGAATTCGCTCATTGATTTGCAGAACCGTTGCGATCGCCTCCGCTTCATTGGGGGGAATGTATTCCTGCCCTAGTTCTAAATGGGTCATACAGAATATCCTCTTCAAAAGCTGTCGCCTCTTGTTAGGCAATACCTGATCAAAGGTGGTTGGGGGTTAGAGGATTAGACGGCTAAGCATTGCGATCAAAGGTAACCCGATACCACGGATCCGTTTGAGACGTATTGCGATTCACAAGGTCAGAGAGGGTATGGGTATTTTGGATTTCTTGCCAACCCACAGGAGAAAAGGTCTTTTCGTTAAACACCCGGGGGGCCAGCAAAGGATTGGTCAACACTACTGAAAAAGCATCGATGGCAATCAGACGCTCGATCAGCAGGGGAATAACAGAATTCTTGCGGGGGTCTTCGGCATAAAGCCCGACGTAGAATTCTAGGTTTTCGATATCACCATACAGCCGCTTGAGCAGACGCTGTGTTTCCCTGTCGCCGGTAAGCTGATCAAATTCAGTCAGGCGGGGATGGTTAACATTTTCGCGGTAGTCGTTGTAGCTCGCCATTTGAGTTTGACGGCCCCAGTTAATACTGGCCAGTTCAACCGGCAGCAGAAAATCAGCCGTATTAAATAATCCAATCTGGCACCCGGGTTGGGAAGAGGCCTCGTCAAACAACGTTCCCAAACCGCGATTAAATAACAGATCGTTACTCCATAATGTAGACTCCATAGGGATGGTTTGACCGCCGTACATGATCTCCTCCGGCAAAGCACTGTGCCAGCGGTAAACCAGGCTAAACTCTACCGTCATCCAGTTTGTTCGCATCCAGCTCTCGTGGCTAAACGGAGTCGGATCGGCAATCACATTGAAGTAATAGGGCGTAATATGGTTGACGTATTCCTCCACCACGATTTTTAATATGGTGACGATTAAAATATTCCGAGCCGTTTGAAAGAGACGCTCATCGTCCCAGTCGGGATAGTTTTGAGCTAGCAAATCGCACAGCCGGTTGTGCTCCCTCAAGCAGAGGGTATTGAGCATGACGTAGCCAATCTGTACATTGGCTCGTTCCACCCCCATGGCAAAAAAGTTGGCTTTCTTCTCGGCCGGAACCTCCTCTGTGACTCTCCTCAGGGGTACATGGATGCCCTCAAATTCTTCCTTAAAGATATTGTTTTCAGGATCGGCATATAGAAACGGAGGATATTCTTCACCATTAATGATCTGGCTTTTTAGTTTGCCGCCCTGTTTTGATCGGAGCTTTTCGGTAGTAGATCGTTTCAGCCCATAGACCGGAGCTAAATCGATCTCGTGATTTGAAGTGTTTTTGAGCCGGTTTTCAGGATCTACCCGAAGAAATCCATCGGTAAACCACTGTACCCAATAGGGAAATAAAAGCGTTGATTTTTCCGAAAAGATGGTTTTGCCATCTCGTTTTCTAAACAGCACCGCCAGGTCTTCGAGCGGCGGCAGTTTTTCTTCCTGATTAAATCCTGGGGCCGGGGGCAGATGTCGGCCGGTCCAACTCCGATCGGTTAACGAGTCCCAAGAGGTATAGGGAGACCGCGTGCTGAAAGGGTGGGGCCGAGGTGGCAGCTTGTAGACAACGTAGTTAATCAGAAGCTTGTTCAGCCAGCGATGTAGGGAGTCAAATTGTTGAACGAAATCCCAGAAAAATTTAAAGTTGGTGAAAATAAATTGCTCTAGCTTGTTCGCAAAGCCATCCCTGGATGTGTCTCGGCCTCTTGTCATGGGGTCCCCCTATCTGCCCAGTGGGCTATGATTGATAGTCAGGCGTAAGAAGTCTTAAGTGATTGGTGTTAAATGCTGTGCAATGATCAAAACACCGAACAAAAAATGTCGAAAAGATCTTTTTAGCGCTTTAGACCAGCTCGAATCAGCTACAACACACCAATATTCACAAAAATTCGGGTGTTTTAACCTGAATCTGGGAGATGGCATTGGGGTCAAGGGTGCAATTTAAGCCGAGCGATCGCACCTAAAGACAATCCCCGCCCGCGCTGAGGAAAATTGGGTTGAGGCGGCGTATCCCTAAATCGTTCTTTTTGTGGCTGCTTTTGACCGGTTAAAAGCCGGTCGTGCCATGAACTTGGCTAAGACATTGCTGGCAACCCACATTTTTAGCAGCATTACCGCTGCGAGCGTCGTTACAGTGAGATAATTGGCGCGTTGGCAGGGCTAAAGGCTGTTACCTCAGTCACGAGCCCGTGCCTTTTTAACCTCAATTCGGACAATCACCCTATGACCCAAGCTGAGCAGCTCATTCGCATGGCCGAAGACGAGCTGACGGAGTACAGCACCGATGCCCGCAAAATCGAGAAACTGCGCCGCAAGTTTAGCTTTGCGGTGCCGTACCCCCAGCAGCAGGCGGTGCGAGAGGAAGTAGCGGCTAGCATTCCCAAAAACTTTCTGGCCAGGCTGGTGGAAGAAAACCGCCAGACGGTGGCGCTGCCGTTCTGGGGCATTGGCGGGCTGGGGCTGCTGCTGGGTATTTCGGGGCGACAGCCGCTGGATTTGATCGCAACAGGGATTGGGTTTTACGTGGCGTTTCAAGTGCAGAAGTGGGGCTGGGAGCTACAGGCTAAGCGGCTGGTGCTGCAAACTCTAGACGAAATAGAAACCAGCGTGAAGAATCCTGAGCCGGAGAAAGCGCCTTAGATAGGAGATGGGGAGATGGGGAGCAACGTCTGCAGGTGGGGCACAGAGACGGGGTACTCATCATCAGGAACCGGTTGTCTGGCTCCTGTGGCGGTAGCGCTGGAGTAGACGGTATTGAGGCCAGCCAGTTTCTGGCCCCAGGGCGCAGTACTCTACCTTAGAGATTGTCGCAATAGTTCTCTCCACATGCCTGTATCGATCGCAAACCAAGTCGTTCTCATCACGGGTGCCAGCAGCGGCATTGGCGCGGCCTGCGCTCGGCAGCTGGCTGCCATCGGGGCGAGGTTGATTTTAGCGGCTCGCCGATTAGACACTTTAGAGGAACTGGCCGCTGAGCTTCAGCAGCAGCACGGCACCAACGTGCTCACGGTAGAGCTGGACGTGCGCCAGCCGGAGGCGGTCATCGAGGCGATTGAGAGCCTGCCGGAGGACTGGCGGGCGATCGCCATTCTCATCAATAACGCTGGGCTCAGCCGGGGGCTGGATAAGCAGTACGAAGCGCCCTTAGACGATTGGGAAACCATGATTGACACCAACGTGAAGGGCCTGCTGTACGTCACCCGGGCGGTGGTGCCGGGCATGGTGGCGCGGGGCCAGGGCCACGTGGTGAACGTGGGGTCGATCGCGGGGCGGCAGACCTACCCCGGCGGCAGCGTTTACTGCGCCAGCAAGGCGGCGGTCCGGTCGCTGTCTGAGGGGCTCAAGCTCGATTTGCTGGGCACTCCCGTGCGGGTGACCAACATTGACCCCGGCCTGGTCGAAACCGAGTTTAGCCTAGTGCGCTTTGGGGGTGACAGCGATCGCGCCAAGGGCGTTTACCAGGGTCTGACCCCGCTAACGGGTGACGACGTGGCCGATGTGATTGTCTTTGCGGTGACTCGCCCGGCCCACGTCAATGTCAGCGACGTGCTGCTGCTGCCCACCGACCAGTCCTCGGTGTTTCACGTGCATCGGCGGGCAGAATAGCCTCCCCGAGAGAGCGACCCTATGTAGCCGGGTCACGTTGGTTAGGATTTCGGGAAGCTCATCAAACCTTCAAACGGTTGGACACTCCCAAGGGAACTGTCTCAATCAGATTGGCGAGCGCTATACAATAGGCGATGGCGTGTAACGTTTATTGAATACGACTATGGCCCTCTCCGTTGGCGACCCCGCCCCCGACTTTAGCCTCCCCGATGCCACTGGCAAAACCTACAGCCTGGCCGATCTCAAAGGCCAGCGCGTGGTGCTGTATTTCTATCCCCGCGACAACACCCCTGGCTGCACCAAAGAGGCCTGCGGGTTTCGCGATCGCTATGCCGACTACCAGGGCAAAGATGCTGTAGTGCTGGGGGTGAGCACCGACGACGCCAAGTCGCACACCAAATTTATCGACAAGTTTAGTCTGCCCTTTCCGCTGCTGGTGGATGAAGGTGGGGAAGTGGCCAGCCGCTACGGCGTTTATGGCCTGAAAAAGTTCATGGGCAAAGAATATATGGGTATCACCCGCAGCACCTTCATCATTGGCCCGGACGGCAACCTGGAGAAAATTTATCTCAAGGTCAAAGCCGAGACCCATGCCGACACCGTGCTGGCCGACCTGGAAACCCTCTAACCTATGGCCTACTTTGCCCATGCTTTGCGGACCCTGATGGGGCTGATTCTGCGTCGCCCCATTCTGGGTACCTGCGTCATTCCGCTGATGGCCGATGACAGTCTGGTGCTGGTGCGGCGGCGCGACAACGGCCTGTGGAGCCTGCCCGGCGGCATTGTCGACTGGGGCGAAGACGTGCTTGCCGCTGCAGTTCGCGAGCTAAGGGAAGAGGCCGGACTCGAAACCGTCGGGCTGGAACGGCTGGTCGGGGTCTACTCGCAGCCCGGACGTGACCCCCGATTCCATTCGGTGTGCGTCACGGTGGCGGTGCGGGTGACGGGCAAGCCTTACCCCGCAGACCCGCGCGAAATTTTAGACGTGCGCCACTTTACCGCCGACACCCTGCCGTGGGATCACCTTTCCCACGACCACCGTCAGCATTTGCGAGATTTCTTTAAGGGAGAAACGGTTTTAGCCTAAGCTTTTGGGTAAATTCAACCACCTGGGATGCTGGAGCAAGGCTTCCCGGTTACTCTGGTGCAATCTACCTTACCGTCGCCATGCCGCTACCAACCGACAGTCCCATTCGCACTGGCCGCATCAAGCTGCCGCCAGGGAGCCTGTTTTGGCATGAGGGCGGCAAACCCCAGGGCGAAACGGTGGTGTTTCTCCACGGTTCGTGGCACGACAGCACCCAGTGGCTACCGCTGATCCAGCGTTTGGCTCCCCGCTACCACTGCCTGGCCCCCGACCTGCTGGGCTTTGGCGAATCGTGGCGAGAGCAGAAGACGCCTTACTCGGTGGCCCTCCAGGTGGAGGCACTGCACAGCTTGTTGAGCGCCCTACGCATTCGTCGCTGTCGGCTGGTGGCCCACTCGCTGGGGGCCTGGGTGGCGGGCCAGTATGCCCTCACCTACCCCGATCAGGTGCAGAGTTTGGCCGTTTTGGCCCCCGAGGGAGTGCGCGATCGCGACCTGCGGGGTCGCTGGCGACGCGATCGCTGGCTGGTCGCCCCTTGGTCGCCCCTGCCCCTGGTGCTGCCCTGGCTGGGCCAGGCCCCCTGGGTGAAAACGCTGCGCGATCGCCGCCGCGTTCTGTGCCAGGCCCCTGCCGCCTGCCAAACCCTCTTTCAGCGCCGCACCGCTGCCATCAATGGCGAACTGCTCCAGCAGGGACTCGGCAAACTCTGGCTACCGACGCTGGTGCTGGAGTCAGCCGCGGCCGATCCCGTTACGCACCGGCTCACCCAGGCCTGGTTGCGCCTGCTAGCCAACCCTCAGCAGCAGCAGCTTGCCCCAGCGGACTCGCCCCTGGGCATCGACGAAGCTGCCTGTGCAGAGGCGCTAGAGCAGATGATGACGACACATCCACCGCGCCCGCTGCCCATTCCTTCTACCTAGCCCGCCTGCGCCCCCTAGGCCTGAACCGGGTCAGTAGCCAGAGCGGCCATCAACAGCTCAGACAGCTGCTCGGCCCGGTTGAGCACCATCAGGTGACCGCCATCGGGCACGACAATATCAGCGGTGTGGTGGCCCCAGGGAAAGACGCGATCGCGATCGCCGTGAACCTGCACCAGGTTTTTGGGCACCGTCTGGTTGCGCCAGCCCACCACCCGGTTCATGGCCCACTTGAGGAAAAAGGGGTCAGTATCGACCAAAACCTGCTTAAACAGCGATTGATCTTCCGGGTCTTCTAGCCCAAACAGCCAGTTCAACAGCCCATAGACCGCCCACAGCAGCCGCTTGAACGGCACCACTAACTGCAGCGGCAGCCAGCGAAACAGCTTGTAGTAGTTGGGCACCTGCGCCCCGCTAACGGCACTGGAGATCACAATCACCTGGGCCGGGTCGCACAGCTTTGCCATTTCCACGGCCATCAACCCACCAAAGGAAAGCCCAACCAGAATGGGATGCTCCGTTGTGACCTGGCCCAGCAACCGCTGGGCGTAGTGCTCAATCGACTCGCCCCGGTAGGGGCGCTCCCAGCGAATGTGCACTGGGCGATAGCCCTTCAGCTGCAGGCGATGAAAAACGCGCCAGTCAGCTCCCAAACCGCTGATGAAGTAAATCTCGCGGCTGGCTTCGTCGTCGTCCTCCGCTATTCCCGCAAAGGGATCGAGACCCTTAGCAATTTCACTGTCTGCCGACTGCAGCTCCGGAGTTTGCAGCTCAAGCGCTGGCGACTTAACTGGTAGTTCTGCCGTATCTGTCATGCTTGCCTCTATCTATCTGCTCGCCCCCGAGCGGCGGCTGGGGCTGAGGTCTACGGCACAGACCCAGAGCCCCAGCAGTAATCCTTAGCGCTGGCCCTTCAGCGCTTCAATCTCTTGGCGAATGGCAGCCAACTCCTGGGTAAGAGATTCTAAGTCGCTCTGTACAGCAGCATCAACCACGGGGCTCGCCACGGTGGTAATGGTTGGCCCCTCGGTCGTCGCACCAGAGCTGGTGAAGGGGTTTGGCATCTGGCTGAGCAACGAGTCGACAAACAGCCGAGCTTCGCGCTCAGTGGTTTCACCTTTGACTTCCAGTTCCTCGGTAAGTCGGTTGACGTCACCGCCCAGGGTAGAAAATTTTTGGCTAGAGCTTTCAGGATCTTGAATAGCTTCGATCAGGGATGCGGTAGCCCCGAGGGTAACGCGAAACCCTTTCTGCAACGTCTGAGAGATATCGTCAGAATACATAGTTAATCCCTTCTTAAAAATGCGTTAGCAACCCCAAACGTCAGACAACCAAAAGCCAAGTAGCGGTAAGCTGCCGTCAAAGGTGGGGCAAATCGCTTCCTCAGGCACTTTTGGCTCTGTGTCAGCCGCGTTTTGCGTTCATATTCTATCGTCTTCCCCTAGGGGAAGGCAGCATCTCAGGCTACTATCCTCCTCCTGGTAGAGAGGAAAAACTTGCTTGGGATGAGGCTAACCTGGCTCGTCGCTGACCAGTAGAGCAGCAGCGCTGGCCCATTTGTTCCCTGTGAAAGCCAAGTATAAGCCAAATTTGAGACTGCCGGGCAGAACGGGTTTACCTAAGCCAGGTACGCGTTAACGTCTTCATAGATCTGCGATAGCTCAGCTTCGGTGGTCACCCGAATGCGATCGTCGCGCAGCGTGATCAGGGCTTTGGCCGCAAAGGGGCTCGGCCAGATATTGGGGTTGCAAAAGACCTCTAGAAAAACGTCGCCAGTGTGGCGGTACTCCATGGGCAGCTGAGGGGTACGACGAGCGGGTTCGCCGCCCTGGGCCGCCGCCGCTTTGAGCGCGGTCATCAGCTCGCTCAGGGCCGCTTTTAGGCCCTGAGCTGCCTCGCTAGAAAAGGTAAATTGCAGGGATCCCTGGGGCAGGTTGAGGGTAAGGGGGGCGCTCATGGTAAACGTGCTCATCGCGATCGGTGGAGACTGTGCAGCAGCTTGACGGGGGCCAAAGCGTTCCAAGGCCAGAATGGGGTCACGCCTGAATCGGCACCTGCTAGCCAGCCTACGGCATTGGGGGCCGCTGTGGGCCACCGCTGTGAGCCAGATTGTGAGTCACGCTCAGCGGCGATCGCCGCGCCCTTGCCCACCGTTGTTACTGCAGCTATGACCTGGGCGATCGCAAAAAGTAACGATACATTACGTTGTGTGTCTGGCTACGGCACAGCCTCAGATTTTATATAGCCCACTGCCCCGGGTTTGAATCCCAAAGAAAACCCTAAAGCTTTGCCAATTCAAGGTTTTCCCTCCCTACAGTAGTAATCAGTTACCCCAATTGTCGGCGCTGATGGTCCTGGTTAGCTTGTTATCAACGGGTGGAGCGTTTACTCCTGCGGGCCTGCCACAGTCTTAACACAGGCTACAGCCGCTGGAGCTATGGCGGCTGGGTCTGCCCCTTGACACCCTCACCTCTGCTCCTGCCCCCTCAAAACTGCACTGCTCAATGCTGGAGAAAGCATGGCCGCAAATTTTCCCTTTCTTTCGCCCCCGACAACTGCCCGTGAATCGTTGTGGCCCGCCGCAACGTCTACCCCCGTCGATCGCATTCGTCGCCTAGTCTGGAAGATTGCCTTCGCAACCCTGGCCCTGATGGCGGTGGGCAGCGCTACCCGAGTCATGAATGCGGGTCTGGCCTGCCCCGACTGGCCCCTGTGCTACGGCCAGCTCGTACCCCAGCAGCAGATGAACCTACAGGTGTTTTTGGAGTGGTTTCACCGGCTCGATGCCGCCCTTATCGGTCTCAGCAATTTGTGGCTAGTCGCTCTGTGCGTCTGGTACCGCAAGCAGGTGCCGGGCTGGCTGCCCTGGGCAGCGGTGGGTGCCCTCGCCCTGATTGGCCTCCAGGGAGCGCTGGGCGGCCTGACTGTAACTCAGCTGCTGCGCTTCGATATTGTCACGGCTCACCTGGGCACGGCGCTGCTGTTCTTTAGCGCCATGCTCATTATTGCCACTTGTCTGCTGCCCTACCGCTCCACCGGCACCGTAGGTCGTCTGCCCTGGCTAGGGCTGGGAGCTACGGCAATTGTCTACATTCAGTGCCTGCTGGGCGGGCTGGTAGGTTCGCGCTGGGCGGCCCACCAGTGCCTGGGGCTCAAAGAACTGTGCCAGGTGATGAACAGTCACCTGTTGGGCATTTTACCCGCCACCGCCGCGGTGCTTGCCCTGACCTGGACGGTGTGGCGCACTCCGGCCCTGACCTATCCGCTGCGGCGGTTGGGCAGCCTGGCCAGCATGCTGCTGGTGTTTCAGCTGGTGATGGGGATTGCGACCTTCCGACTCAGGCTGCAGGTAGAGCCGCTGACGGTAGCCCACCATACCCTGGGAGCGGCCCTGGTGGGTACGCTGGTGTGCTTTACAGTGCTGGCCTGGCGCGATTCGCGCAGCGATCTGTCCCAGAATCGCCTTGGACCTGCCCCCATCGACTACCGCATCAACACAGCGGTATCGGCCCAGGAGCTGGCTAGCGCTGCCGAGTAGTTGCCGAGTAGTTGTATGGGCCTAGTGCAACCGCTTCACAGCGTAAAAGCGGAGCCGTTTCGGAGGTTATCCAGTCGTTTTCACCATTTACCGACAGTTGCGGTTTTTAGAACCATTTTGGATTTTTTTGCATGAATCAGACCACCACCTGGAATGCCCCCACCCGCCACCACGACTCATTTGGGGCCGTCGTGCGCAGCTACGTGCAGCTCACCAAACCCCGCATCATTCCCCTGCTGCTGATTGAAACGGCGGCGGCGATGTGGGTGGGTGGTCAGGGCGAGGTAGACCCGTTGCTGCTCATCGTGACGCTGCTGAGCGGCACCCTGGCGGCAGCTTCGGCCCAAACTATTAACTGCGTCTACGATCGCGACATCGACTACGACATGGAGCGCACCCGCCACCGCCCCCTGCCCTCGGGGCGCATTCAAATTCGCGATGCCCTGGTATTTGCCGGAGTGCTGGCGGTAGTTGCCTTTGGCCTGCAGGCCCTGGTGGCCAACCTGCTGAGCGCCGTACTAGCCATGGTAGGCATCGCTATTTACGTGGGCGTCTACACCCACTGGCTGAAGCGATCGTCGCCGCAAAATATTGTGATTGGCGGGGCAGCGGGGGCGATTCCACCCCTGGTAGGCTGGGCCGCCGTTACGGGCGATCTGCCCCTGGCCGCCTGGCTGTTTTTCGCCATTGTCTTCATCTGGACGCCGCCCCACTTCTGGGGCCTGGCCATGCTCATTCAAGACGACTACGCCAAGGTCAACGTGCCGATGATGCCCGTTGTGGTGGGCGACAAGGCTACGGCCCAGCAGATTTGGTACTACACCCTGGTGCTGGTGCCGCTGACGCTGATGATGACCTACCCGTTGGGAGCCACAGGGGCAGTATATGCGGCGATCGCCCTGGGGTTGGGCGGCCTGTTCATCCAAAAGGCCTGGGCGTTGCTGAAGGAGCCGGGCAATCGCGACCTGGCCAAAGGCCTCTTCAAGTACTCGATTCTCTACATGATGCTGCTGTCGGCGGGTATGGTGGTCGATAGCTGGCCGGTAACGCGATCGGCGGTGGCAGCGATCTCGGGTCAGGTCGAATCCTTGGTGAGTATGCTGCCCTTCTAAATGACCTGTGAAAACAACGCAATACTTTGAAGAACAGGTTTTGGTAAGACGCCCCTACCTTCAAAGAGAATGGTGTGAGCAAGCAATTCGCGATCCAATCTACAAAGAAACTCAGCCAGACGGGCGTCTACGCCACTGGATTTATGTAGATGCGATTGGTAAATACCTGCGCGTTGTTACTCTAGAAGATGGGGAAACTGTTCTAAACGCCTTTCCCGATCGCAACTTTAAGGGGCCACCGCCGTGAAGTTTCACTACTATCCTGAAACTGACTCCCTTTACATCAGCCTGTTGGATCAGCCCAGTGTGGACTCCCAAGAGGTGGCCGACGGCATCGTGCTGGATTTCGACGCGGCAGGACGTTTGGTGGGGCTAGACATTGACCATGCCAGTCAGACGGTCGATCTCTCTAGACTTGAAGCCAGTTCTTTACCTATAGCCTCTTTGTCTCTAGCGAGGGATGCGGCGGCTTGAAGGTTCCAAGTTTCTAGGTAGAGACAAAAAGTTCTTTAGATCTAGGGATAGTTTCAAGTTAGCGAGATTCTCCGTTTCGATAAGCGGTGGGTCAGGGCGATCGGCTAAGGTGCTGGGGCCAATCGCACCACCCCACCCTGTGGGTAATTACGACCCATCCCCACCGGCTTGCCCTCCCGCCGCCCAGTAGAGTTCTGTAGAATAACCAGTGTAGGAACCAATTGGGGCTAGCTCTACAGATGCTGTCTCTTATACACATCT
>PYER01000466.1 GCA_003017855.1 filamentous cyanobacterium CCT1 | reverse complement strand
GCTCACGGTTTCATGTTCTATTTCACTCCCCTCCCGGGGTTCTTTTCACCTTTCCCTCGCGGTACTGGTTCACTATCGGTCACGCAGGAGTATTTAGCCTTACGAGGTGGTCCTCGCGGATTCACACGGGATTTCTCGTGCCCCGTGCTACTCGGGATTCAGCTAGTATCGTTAAGTTTTCGACTACAGGACTTTCACCTTCTCTGGTGCATCATTCCAATGCTTCGTCTAACCGCTCGAGTCCATATCGCTGTCCCACAACCCCAGTGGTAAAAACCACTGGTTTAGGCTCTTCCCAGTTCGCTCGCCGCTACTACGGGAATCGAGTTTTCTTTCTCTTCCTACAGCTACTAAGATGTTTCAGTTCGCTGCGTTCGCTCGCGCCACCCTATGGATTCAGGTGGCCGTATACAGGGTTGCCCCATTCGGAAATCTTCGGATCAAAGCCTGCTTCCAGCTCCCCGAAGCGTATCGTCGGTAACCACGTCCTTCTTCGCCTCTGCGTGCCTAGGTATCCACCGTGAGCCCGTTGTAGCTTGACCTTCACTCAACTAATTAGCAAAACTAACTAATCAAGTTCACTCTTCTCTCAACGAACTTTGAATGTTCTGTGTGTACTACCTTACACTTCTCTCATATTCAGTTTTCAAGGTTCTTCGCTAGGCTCTCACCCAGCAGACTATGTATCCGCCTGATAGCTCAAGCAACACATACTGTGCTGAATTTATCCCGTGCTTCGTGGTGGAGGTTAGCGGACTCGAACCGCTGACATCCTGCTTGCAAAGCAGGCGCTCTACCAACTGAGCTAAACCCCCACGCAGTGGGCCATCCTGGACTCGAACCAGGGACCTCACCCTTATCAGGGGTGCGCTCTAACCACCTGAGCTAATAGCCCGTGTTTAGTTCCTCTACCTCTCACTATCACTAGCAAAAAGCAAGAAATAAACCTCAACCATAGTCTAGAAACTTGACTCAAAGCCCTGACCGACCTAGAGTGACCACTCAATCCCCCTATAAAGTAAGTCTCGGAGTGATTAAGGGTAGGTCTCCCTAAAAGGAGGTGATCCAGCCACACCTTCCGGTACGGCTACCTTGTTACGACTTCACCCCAGTCATCAGCCCTGCCTTCGGCGCCCTCCTCCGCGAACGGTTAGAGTAACGACTTCGGGCGTGGCCAACTCCCATGGTGTGACGGGCGGTGTGTACAAGGCCCGGGAACGTATTCACCGCAGTATGCTGACCTGCGATTACTAGCGATTCCGCCTTCATGCAGGCGAGTTGCAGCCTGCAATCTGAACTGAGCCACAGTTTATGGGATTTGCTTGCACTCGCGCGCTCGCTGCCCTCTGTCTGTAGCATTGTAGGACGTGTGTAGCCCAAGACGTAAGGGGCATGATGACTTGACGTCGTCCACACCTTCCTCCGAGTTGTCCCCGGCAGTCTCTCTAGAGTGCCCAACTTAATGCTGGCAACTAAAAACGTGGGTTGCGCTCGTTGCGGGACTTAACCCAACATCTCACGACACGAGCTGACGACAGCCATGCACCACCTGTGTTCGCGCTCCCGAAGGCACTCCCTCATCTCTGAAGGATTCGCGACATGTCAAGCCTTGGTAAGGTTCTTCGCGTTGCATCGAATTAAACCACATCCTCCACCGCTTGTGCGGGCCCCCGTCAATTCCTTTGAGTTTCACACTTGCGTGCGTACTCCCCAGGCGGGATACTTAACGCGTTAGCTACGGTACTGCACGGGTCGATACGTCCAACACCTAGTATCCATCGTTTACAGCTAGGACTACAGGGGTATCTAATCCCTTTCGCTCCCCTAGCTTTCGTCCCTCAGCGTCAGTTGTGGCCCAGTAGAGCGCCTTCGCCACTGGTGTTCTTCCCGATATCTACGCATTTCACCGCTACACCGGGAATTCCCTCTACCCCTACCACACTCAAGTTAACCAGTTTCCATTGCCGATCCACAGTTGAGCTGTGGGCTTTGACAACAGACTTAATTAACCGCCTGCGGACGCTTTACGCCCAATAATTCCGGATAACGCTTGCCTCCTCCGTCTTACCGCGGCTGCTGGCACGGAGTTAGCCGAGGCTTATTCCTCTGGTACCGTCAGTTCTTCTTCCCAGAGAAAAGAGGTTTACAACCCTAAGGCCTTCCTCCCTCACGCGGCGTTGCTCCGTCAGGCTTTCGCCCATTGCGGAAAATTCCCCACTGCTGCCTCCCGTAGGAGTCTGGGCCGTGTCTCAGTCCCAGTGTGGCTGATCATCCTCTTAGACCAGCTACTGATCGTCGCCTTGGTGAGCCCTTACCTCACCAACTAGCTAATCAGACGCGAGTTCATCCTCAGGCGATATAACTTTTCACCTCTCGGCATATGGGGCATTAGCAGTCGTTTCCAACTGTTGTTCCCCTCCTAAGGGCAGATCCTCACGCGTTACTCACCCGTCCGCCACTAACCCCGAAGGGTCCGTTCGACTTGCATGTGTTAAGCACGCCGCCAGCGTTCATCCTGAGCCAGGATCAAACTCTCCATGTTAGTAAACTAATCTCGTAAGATTAATTCCAATTAGTCATTCGTGAAAAATGACCCGAAAAGCATGTCCCGGATACCTCAGTATCCGATTCTGTCTTCTTACTTGACTCAATTCCAGCACGAATGCTATCCTTGAACCAATTTAATCCTTGACAGGAACCTTGGCTTCATTTCTAGACTATG
>PYER01000135.1 GCA_003017855.1 filamentous cyanobacterium CCT1 | reverse complement strand
AGATGTGTATAAGAGACAGGGCGTAGGCTATCTCTAGCTGAAGAGGGGTAGCCGTAGCCCCTGGCCCCATGATGCCGATAACAGTTCGTGCCATGAGGTCACAGTACTTAGCGCTTTCGCAAAAAAACTTGACGATTGATCTCCACCGTCGCGGGGTGCTGTCGTTTAGATTAAGTTAACCCACAGCGAAAATTTGGGTACGGTAAACCCATTCTGATCAGATCTGGCCGCTGCCTGCTTTAGTCCGCTGCTCCTGCGTTTGTATGTTTTGCCGTGCAATCTAACCCGTTACGCCTAAGTCGTTGCCGTTCTGCGCTGGGGCGCTGGGGCGGGCGACTACTGATTGCGGGCAGCCTGTTGACGGGCGGCTTCTTTTTGAGTTCGCCCCAGCCGGTGCTGGCGGCGGAGTCGGTGACGGTGCGCCTGGGGCGGCTGTCGCAAACGGTAAGTTTGAACGATCTGGAGGCATTTGCCGCCACCGGGGAGGTGCCCCAGTCGCTGCGGTTGTACCGCCCGCTGCTCAACGCCAATCTGCGGCAGGCCCTGGGGGGCGAAATTACCCTAGAGCCCGAAGTGGGCCAGGTGATTTTAGACGAAATTTTGCACACCCCCGGCGGGGCGCAGCTGCTCGATACCCTGCGGGCGATCGCTCCCAATCTGGCAGCGACCGATCTGCGCATTACCCTAGAGCAGGTGTCGAAGTCCGAATCGGGGTTGACCCTGCTGAGCATTTTGCGGGCTATGCCCCAGGACACCCTGGAAATCAACGTTGGCACTCTGCTCACCCTGGCCTCGCAGTTTCGCCTGGCGCAGATGGAGAGCAAGGCCCTCAGTCGCGTGCTGCGCAAAGACCCCGCCGCCGAAATGGCTGAGCCGGTACCGCTGCTGGGTACCGACCCGTTCTCGACCGGCCCCTCCGAGGTCGAACGGTGGGAGCTGGTGCTGCGCGATCACAACCGCGATCGCAGTATTCCCATCGATATTTACTGGAGCGAGGACAGCCATGGTCCCCTGGTGATGATCTCCCACGGGTTTGGGGCCGATCGCCGCTTTTTTGCCTACCTGGCCGAGCACCTGGCCTCCCACGGGCTGACGGTGGTGTCCGTTGAGCACCCCGGCAGCAATGTTGCTGCCCTGCTGTCGCTGCCCGCCGAGGAGCTGCCCGAGGCTGCGGTACACAGCCGCATTCTGCCCGCTACCGAGTTTCTCGATCGCCCCCGCGACATCAGCTTTGTGCTCGACCGGCTGGAGAAAATTAACCTCTATTCCTACAGCCTGCGCGATCGCCTCAACACCGAGCAGGTAGCCTTTATTGGCCACTCGCTGGGGGGGTATACCGGCCTGGCTCTGGCGGGGGCAGATCTCGATCTGCGATCGCTAGAGTCCTACTGTCAGACCCTCAACCCCGTCAACGTTTCCCCAGCCGACTGGCTACAGTGTGCCGCCCTCAATCTGCCCGTCAAGTATGCCAATCTGCGCGACGATCGCATTACTCAGCTGATTGTGGCCAACCCCCTCACGGGCCTTCTCTTTGGCGAGGCTGGGCTAAGTCGGGTGCGGGTGCCAACCCTGGTGCTCGCCGGTACCCACGACACCGTCACCCCTATGGCCAGTCAGCAGCTGCGCCCCTTTATGCAGCTGCCCGCCAGTAAACACCTGATCACCGTAGTCGGTGGGTCCCACCTGAGCGTTGGCGACCCCAACAACCTCAATGCCGACCTGGGCCAAATTCCCTTTATGCCGGCCCTGCCCGATGTCACCACCGCTCCGCTGCGCATTTTTCTGCAGGGGGTGAGCCTGAGCTTTGTCATGCAGCAGACCCCAGAGGCCGATGCCTATGCCCCGGCCCTCAGCCCGACTGTGGCTCACGCCTTCTCGACCACTACGCTGTCGCTGCGCCTGAGCCAAACCGTGCCTGAAGGGCTGGCCACCTGGCCTCGCCTGCGCCAGAGCGGCCTGCCCCGCCAGGATCGCCTGATCAGCTATCTGCCCTCGCTGCTGCACCTGGAGGCCACCGCTATTCAAGACCAGCTGCAGGTACTTCAGCGGCAGATGGTAGCCTACCTGCGCCACACGCCGCCTTCGTCCACAGCCGTATACTGGCCCTTCCTGGGCTCACCAGTGCGTATGCAGGCCAATCAGTCAGGCCAGCGTTCCACCACGCCGCAGTAGTGGAGCTAGTCTTGAGACCCCATCGTAAACCCGTCGGGCATAATGGTGCCCTGTACGTCGGTGCGCCGCAGGTTGGTGTAGTCGAGCTTGGCGTTGATCATCACCGCATCGGTGAGGTCGGCGCCGCTCAGGTTAGACCAGCTCAGGCGGGTGCGGTACAGGGTGGCGCCGCGCAGGTTGGCCCCGCGCAGCGAACTCCAGCTCAAGTTAGCGCCGCGTAGGTTAGCCCGAGCCAGGTTGACGTTGACCAAATTAGTGCTAGATAGCTTGGCCCGGCTCAGGTCGGCGGCCTCAAAATTGGCCCCTTCCAGGGTGGCCCCGGTCAGCACCGCCTCGACTAAAACGGCTTTTTTGAGAATGGCGCGGTTCATCAGGGCGCTGGTCAGGTTGGCGTGTTCTAGATTGGCCTCCTGCAGGTCGGTGGCTAGCATGCGGCCACGGCTCAGGCTGGCCTCGCTGAGCACGGCTCTGTGGAGCGTGGCGTGGTCGAGCACCGCTTCGTTGAGGTTGGTTTCGCGCAGGGTGGCTTCGCTCAAGTCGGCCCGCACCAGATTGGCGCTGCGCATGCCGGCTTCGCTGAGGTCGGCCCCCATCAGGCGGGCGTCGGCCAGGTCGGCCCCGATCAGGTTGGCCAAAACAAGCTTGGCCCGCTCAAAGCTAACGTCGGTCAGCTTGGCCTCACGGAAATTGGCCCCCACCAGAATCGCCCCAGAAAAGTTGGTATTCTGCAGGTTAGACTGCCGAAAATTAGCGCCGCTGAGGGTTTGCTGGCTCAGATCGGCCCCAATCAGCTGAATACCGCGAAAGTCACGCTCTCCGGCGGCGTAGCGGTCTAAGAGTTCGGCAACGGTAAGTTCCGCGGGCACATCCAAAGGCTGGGTATTAGGGGGGGGAGTTTCCAAGAGGGTTCTCAACAGTGACGATAATGAGGGGTTAGGGCGATGTTCAGGGGGGGATAGCGCCAATTTTGCCCAGGCAAAACCGCAATACTACCAGATGCCTTAGGATAACCAGCAGCCTTGTGGGCGTAAACGCGAGAGCTGGCAGTATTAAGCCTATCTGAGGCAGCGTCTGCTGGCTAGGGTTTTAGGCCAGATGGCGTGGTAGCCAGCCGGGGGTAAACAGCGACAAAATCGAGATGATTGGAGCTGGGGTTTGACAAGATTTTCCTAGCCTGACCAGGGCGCCTGTAGCCGAGCGCCAGCCAAGGCAAGGTCCGACCTTTAAGGGCAAATCTCAGCCTCTAGTGGTCTATCAATCCTAAATTTGTAGGTTGGGTGGCGCGCTAGCAAAACCCAACATGGCTGACTGCTGTTGGGTTACACTGCGTTTCACCCAACCTACAGGAACCCTAATTTTTAGTTTTGACGCCGCACTAGTTTGTTAATTCAAACGATTTTCTATACTTTAGATGTGCTGAAACCCTGTCGGCCTTGACTGGAAAAACTGGCGACCAACTCATCTTTTTTAACTATGCCCCGATCGCTGCTTGTGCTCCTGCGCCGCCGCCTGTTTTGGCTTACGCTGCTGCTCACGGTGTGGCTACTGTGTAGTGGCCAGGCCCAGGCGGGGCCGATCGCCGATCGCCTGGCGGCTTTTCCTAACTGGGGCAGCAAGTCTGCCCTGGCGGCGGTACAGGGGGACTTGGTCTATCCTGACTGGCTGCGGGGCGATTGGCAGCTGACCAGCACCCTGGTCGATCTGGCGGCTCCTTTGGCTCCTGAGCTGGTAACCCCTGGCTTTGAGGGCAACCGCGACCAGCTGGGGCAGCCGGTGACCTGCCCGGTGAGGTTTGTAGCCACCCTGCCAAGGGCCCAAGGTTGGCTGCCGATCGCCACAGGAGCGCCCCAGACAGTGGCCGATCGCGCCTTTAACGGGCTGAGCATGGCCCGTGCCTACCTGGGCGATGAGGTGGTGAAGGCGGTGAAGGTTGACGCTAAGAACCCCAACCGCCAGCTCACTCTGCTCGACGGCAACCGTCAGCTAGAGTCAACCGTGACCGCTCGCGGCGTAGAAACGGCAGACGACCAATTCATCACCGTGGAGCGGTTTCAACAGGTGTTTCGGGGCGGGGCGATTCCCTATTTTAATGAGGTCGAGACCACGACCGCCTATCGTCAGGTGGCTGACCGCGTGCTGGCCGATCAGGTGACGGCGGTTTACCTATCGCCCCAGGACCCCGATTTTCTAAAGGCGCAGAATCGGCCCGTTGCCCTCTACCGCTACCAGTTGGAGCTGGTGATGCAAACTTAATTTAACGGTTCTTTAACGGAGAGCTGAATCGCAGTAGCATAATTTGGGGCTGCGAACGGTCAATCACTTTTGTGAGTTCCAAACGAGTAGATTTGACGCAGTAGATTTGACGCGATGTGGCTAAGGTAAGCAATCGGTCACTGCTCGGTTGATCAACTTTAGCTGAGCCTGGAGGGACTTGCTCAGGGCGGCTCAGGTGCTTTAGGTCTGGTTTGAAATGGCCCGTCATGGCGCTGCAAAGGTTTTTGTCGGGTCGCCTGCCGCTGCTTCTATTGGCCCGAAGTTTTATCGTCTCAACCCCAAGCCACATTCACACCCCAGGCGGCTAGATGCAGCAGCGGCTGTAGGGCTGCGATCGCCTGCTTCTAGTCGGCCTGGTTCTAAGCCTGCCCTCATGGTCTGACCAGGCCCCCCGTGTCTACACTATTTCCTCTTCATTGGGAGCATTTCCATGCCCAGCCCTCGCTTGAATCAGCCCCTGCCCGGTGTTTATAAACCCTGTCGAGTGGCGATCGCAGGCACCATTACCAACGCTCTAACCGGCGACATTATGCCCCAGGCGGTGGTGCGCATTACCGCCGCCCCAGCGGCCTTTGCCGAGGGGCTCATGGCGTTTCTAGTCGTTGCGATCGCCCACCGGCCTGACCTGCAGGCCCAGTACAGCGACCTGATCGCTGGCTGGCATCAAACTCTGATTCCCCTGACGGCGGCCCAGCGGCTGCTCGATCGCCTGGTGCCCGCCCTGGCCCTTACCCGGCCCGACCAGACCACCAGCGGCGGCGACGGCCACTACTGCTTTTTTGACCTGCCCCCTGGCCAGTACCAACTAACGGCTACCTACAGCCTGCCCAACCGCTGCTACGGGATGGCCTCAACTCCGGTTGACATTGTCCAGAGCAATCGCCGGTTGACCTTTACCGAGGCCAATATCGCCATTCGGCTGGGGCCAGGGTCCTGTCCCCTAATGGTGGTAGGTCACCCTCAGAAGCCGCTGTCGAATCAGCCTTTACCAGAGGATGGCGTCACCCTGACCGCATTTCCTAAGGTTGAAACTCGGTCTCGTTGAGCAGAGCCAGGGCGGTGCGCCACACCATATAGCCGTCCTGGTTAAGGTGCAGCCCATCGGAGGTCAGGTCGGCCCGCAGATAGCCGTCGCCGTTGACAAACAGCGGGTACAGATCGAGAAACTCAACCCCGGTTTCGATGGCCACGGCCTTGAGCTGGGAGTTCACCGTGCGAATGAGATCCGGGGGAATGGCCTGCAGGCGATCGCGCCCTTCCCAGGTAGCCGCCTCGCCCCCGTGGGGCAAAATCGACTGCACCACCACCCGCGCCTGGGGGTGGGTTTTGCGCAGGTAGTTGATCATCATGCGGACGTTGTAGACCAGGTCGGTCTCCGAGCCGCCCCAGATCAAATCGTTGATGCCCACCATGATGAACACCGCCTCAGGGTCCGTTTTGTCGAGCAGGTAGAGGCGATCGCGCAGCCCTCCCGAACTCTCTCCTGAAATCGCTTGATTAATCCAGGTTTTGCGCCCCGGCAGCATGCCGGTCGGAAACCACAGGGTCAGCGAGTCGCCCAGCAAAATATTTTGGCGCGGGGCGTTGATAGCGACCGCCGCCTCCGCCTCCGCCGCCAGCAGGGCCACCCACTGCTCGTAGTCAAGGCTGTGACGCGGCCCTAGGTCGGGCTCAAACGGCGCTATCGGGGTATGGGGGTCGGCGGCAAAGGCATTGGCCTGGGGCAGCACCGCATCCCCCGCCTGCCCCAGCTGCCGCAGCATGACCACAACAGTAATAAACAGCAGCCCGTTCATGACCAGCGAAAGCAGCGCCCAGGGGGGCACCCCTTGTAGACGGTGCAGCACTGAGCGCAGCTGAGGATAGGGTTGAAGCGGTGAAGCCACGGCAATAGTCCTACGAACCTGGAGCGAGAAAAGCTGTGCCCCTAATGGGTCAAATTGTAGATAGATTTTCTCCTACGAACCACCATCGCGACCAGTTTTTTTGCCCACCCTAACGGTTGGCTACACGTTAAAGCGGAACAGCATTACGTCCCCCTCCTGCACCACGTATTCTTTGCCCTCACTGCGCACCTGCCCCTTGTCTTTGGCGGTGGCCATAGAACCAGCGGCGACCAGGTCGTCGTAGGCCACGGTCTCAGCCCGAATAAAGCCGCGCTCAAAGTCGGTGTGAATCACCCCAGCGGCCTGGGGGGCCACCATCCCGGCGCGAATGGTCCAGGCGCGGGTTTCTTTAGGGCCGGTGGTGAAGTAGGTGCGCAGCCCCAGCAGCTCGTAGGTAGCGCGAATCAGCGTCTTGAGCCCGCCTTCTTCAACGCCAAGGGCTTCTAAAAAATCTTTGCGCTCCTCATCGCTCAAATCCACCAGCTCCGACTCGACCTGGGCCGAGATCACCACCACCTGAGCATTTTCGGCCGCTGCGACGGCGCGCACCTGCTCGACCCAGGCATTGCCGCTGGCCAAATCGTCTTCAGAGACGTTGGTGGCGTAGATGATGGGCTTGCGGGTGAGCAGTCCCAGGGGTTTGATAAAGGCTTCGGCCTCAGCGTCAAGCTCCACCTGGCGGGCGGTTTTGCCCTCGTTGAGCACCGGCAGAATTTTTTCTAAAACTTCCAGCTCGGCCTGGGCTTCTTTGTCGGCGCGGGCCAGCTTGCGGACGCGATCGATGCGGCGCTCCAGCTGGGCCAGGTCTGACAGGGCTAGCTCCAGGTTAATTACCTCGATGTCGCGCACTGGGTCGACCGATCCCGAGACGTGGATGATGTCGTCGTCCTCAAAGCAGCGCACTACGTGGACGATCGCGTCGACTTCGCGAATATTGGCCAAAAACTGGTTGCCCAGCCCCTCCCCCTGGCTAGCCCCCTGTACTAAACCCGCAATATCGACAAACTCGACCCGAGCGGGCACAGTCTCAGCCGAACTCGACAGCTCAGCCAGCACCTGCAGGCGGGTGTCGGGCACCGCCACGATGCCCACATTGGGTTCGATAGTGCAAAAGGGAAAGTTGGCAGCCTGGGCCTTGGCGTTGGCCACCACGGCGTTGAACAGGGTAGATTTGCCAACGTTGGGAAGCCCAACAATGCCAGCTCGTAACATGGGGTAACTCTCGGCAATACCTATCTAGCATAGGAGAGGATGCGACCATTGCGGAGGGGTTGCTATACCCTTGAAGCGGAGAGCATTGGCGAATTGAACGGAAGGGGGACGCTATGGCTGAGAGCAGGGGCGTAGAGTGGTACCGAGAGTGGTACTGGCGCAGTGTGCCCGCCCTGGTGGCCGGGCTGGTGGCGCTGGGGCTGACCGGGTGCAACACTCTAGGCCTGTCGCGATCGCCCGAGAGTGACGAAGAGATGGGTAACCAGTATGTCAACAGCGGCTTTCGCGGCGATTCGCTGGTCAGCCGCGTGAAACCCGTACGAGTGGGCCTGCCCAACGGCTGGCAGGCGGCCCCTGAGGGCAATCTGCACCCCAGCGCTGACCTGGAGGCCTACAACCCCGACCAGGATCTGTTCTTAGTGGTGCTGGGCGAAAGTCGGGCCGCCGTCGGGCCGGGCAATCTGGAAGAGCAGGCCAGCAACTACCTGCAGATTCTGAAGAGCGGCTTTAGCGGGGGGACTGCCAACCAGTCTCGCACCGGTGTCAATCAGGTGGATAGCTTTCCAGCGGTGCAGTACGAGGTGCGCGGCGAGGTGGCCCAGCGCCCGGTGGCCTACCTGCACACCACCGTTGAAATGGGCGAAGAATACTATCAGGTGGTAGTGTGGACGCCTGACGATTTGCGGATGGCCAACGCCGATGCCATGCGATCGATAGTGCAAGAATTTAGCGCTGCTCAGCAGTAAGCGCCGCCATTCTGTGGCCTAATAGAGGCTGTGGCTTTGAACGGTATGTTAAAACGCTTGCTACCTCAAAGCTAATGAAAACAGGCTCTAGACCAAGGACATCTTTGCCATGCTGCGCTGGCTCTCCGCCCAATGCTTTTACCGTCTCAAACCCCAAGGCCATCGGCTGGGGCAAGCCCTGGGCCTTGTCTGCGCTGCGCTGGTGCTGTGGCTGGGGTTAGGCGGTCAGCCTGCGGCCCTGGCGGGTCTCACCGACGACAACTATGACGGCAATATTTTTGCCCTCTACGCCGGTAACGGGTCGCTGGTGCCTCCCCGCGTCAGTCTGGAGCAGTCACTCAGGTCCGGAAAGCCCGCTATTGTCGTCATCTACGTCGATGACAGCAGCGACTGCAAAAAATTTGCCTCGGTGATTTCCCAGCTCCAGGCTCCTTACGGGCGGGTGGCCAATTTTATTCCCATCATGGCCGACTCCATTCCGGTCAAGGCATCCTACGAGCCCAGCGAGCCGGGCTACTACTTCCACGACGCCGTGCCCCAAACCCTGATTTTTAATGCCCAGGGAGAGCTGGTGTTTGACGAAACGGGTACAGTCTCCTACGAGGCGATCGACGACGTGATGCGAGAGGTGTTTGACCTCCTGCCCCGCAGCGAGTCTGAAGAACTGCGCCGCCGCCCCATCAACGAAGTCAATACCGAACTGGTGCCCGAGCAGTAACTCAGGGCGAAACGCTGGCTTTACTTGCCGCCTCTGCTGCTGAAAACTTCTCAAAATTCTTGCGTACCCAGTCCATACCTACCTCGTTGTTGAGCCTGAGCTTCTGCGGTGCGTTGGGGTAAAGCTTGCCCAAAATGTCGGCATCCTGGCCTACTACCACGCGGCCAAAGTTGAGGTAGGCGCGACCCATCAGGTTAAAGGCCGGGTGCTTGGCCCGGCCAAACAGCAGGATGTAGGTGCGGGTGCGGTGCTCGGCCTCGGGCACAAACAGGTGGCATTGGGCCACTCTGCCCAGGGACGATTCGCCGTGAAAGATCACCAGGGCGGGAAAGTGATTTTCCATGTGGGCGCTGAGGGTGCTGGGCAATAGAAACAGGTCGGGCCGGCGCAGCTTTTCCATCAGCGAGTAGGGGGCCGTGGGCATGTCGTAGTAGGCGTGGGACTCATATCCCTGGTCCACAAACTGGTGAAACTGCACTTCGGCAATGCGAAACAGGTCGCGGTGGGTGCCGTTTTGGTGGTTGTAGTCGTGCATATTGAGCAGCATGGAGAGCAGGTCAGTTTCGACCGAGCAGTCGGCGGTGAAGCCCATGAAGGTGTACTGGGATGCGATCGCATTCAGCACCCCCGGTATCGTCAGCTTAGGCGCATAGCCGCCGTAGGACCAGACAAAATCGCCTTGGACGATCAGTTCGAGCGGCTCCATCTGGGGCCGCGTTGGTTTGTTGGCACCCGGCAACACCGTGCGCCCCTGGGCATCAAAGGCCAGGGCGTGGAAAGGACATACGACCCGACTGCTGCTGTCCCCTGCTGCTTCGCACCAACCCTCCGACAGCATCGCTCCCATGTGCGGGCAGGCGTTGGGCAGGGCGTGAATATCTCCGACGGCATCTTTCCACATTACATAGTCATTACCGTGTACAGAAACTTTGCGGAGCTGGTGAGTGGCCAGCATCGACTTATGCGCCAATAGCCAGGGCGCACCGGGAAGCATAGACGGCATAGAAGCCTCCGAAGACTATAAAATTGTGAGAAAATCGTCGTGTTTCTATAAATATGACAGAAGCTTCGCATTCGTCAAGCCCCCTGCGTCGCCAGCCCAAGCAGCGACGGGGTCAGCAGCGGGTCGAAAAAATTCTAGAGGCTGCTGCCCTGGTCTTTGATGAGGTGGGCTATGAGGCAGCTACCACCCACCAGATTGCGGAGCGGGCCGGGACAGCGATCGGTTCGTTGTATCAGTTTTTTCCTGATAAGGCGGCGATCTTCAACGCAATGGAACTGCGCCATATTGAGCGGGTCGAAGCGATGTGGGGCCAGGCCAACGCCCAGGAGTTTTGGCGACTGCCGCTACGGGAGATGCTGGCCCAGCTGATGGCTGGGGTAGTGGCGCTGTTCGAGCAGCCGGTGTCGCGGGTGCTATTCGTTGAGTTCTACACGGCCCGCGATCGCTTCCAAACCATCGACGACAGCATGACCCAGGGGGCGATCGATTTCCTCGCGAATATCCTGCACCAGCGCAACCCTGACCTACCCAAAGATCAGCGGGAGCTGCTGGCGGAGGTGTGCGTACACAGCAGCAATGCGCTGATTTTGGCGGCTCTGCGGCAGCGGGATGGGGGAAAGCGCGATCGCCTAATACAGCAAATTCCATCCCTGATAGCCGCCTACCTAACTCCCTACGTGGGCGATCAGATTCACGACCATGTAATGAATGTAATGATATGCCCCCACTGCGCCGCCCAAGATTTAGCTAAAAACGGACGGCGGCGGGGCAAGCAGTGCTACCTGTGCAAAGCCTGCGGCAAGCAGTTTGTAAATCCGCAACTAGCTTCTGAGACCCTGTGACCGGGCGCCTTAGCTGTGGCCATCCGAGTCGGTTAGTTTTGCTCAGCTACCGCGACATAGGCCCCTAGCCCAATCATGGTGCAGCCCGAAGTAATGCGCTGCCCCTGCCTGAACCGGTAGCTGGTACGCAGTCTCTGCCCAACTGGTCCAGCAAAGGCGACAACAACGACATCAGCAGCTAGGTTTAGCAGGTCTGTAATTAGACCTAAAACCAAAAACTGGATGAAAACGCTGCCATTTTCAACAGCAATAAACTGTGGAATAAAGGCCAGAAAGAACAGGGCCGTCTTGGGATTCAAAACCTCAGTCATGACGCCCTGGTAAAACACATTTCTTCGGCTCCGGTTGTTCACTGCGATATCAGCCGCATCGGGCATTGTGTCGCGGCTAAAAAGCGTTTTGAGCCCGATGTAGATTAGGTAGGCTGCCCCCGCGTACTTCACCACCATGAAAGCTAGAGCCGAAGTCATCAGCACGCTAGAGAGGCCGATCGCCGCTGCGATCACGTGCACCAGCCCACCGGTAAACAGCCCCAGGGCCGATAAAATACCCTCAGATTTGCCTCCGTTGAGGCTGCGGGCCAGGGTGTATAGAATGCCCGGCCCCGGTGTAATGCTGAGAATAAATGCCGCCGTTAGAAAAAGCGTAAAAGTAGCAAAATCAGGCATTTCAATTCCACTATAGTGTTTCGACTGATAATACCTGGCCTGGCGTCTACCGTTCTGCTACCTGCTGCACGAGAGGGCGAAACGTTTCTACTAAAGACGGTTGGGCAGCGGCCAAGGTTGGATAGGGTTGGCGGCTGTAGTCTTTCCCCGCCTCCAGCGGAAACGGCTTGATGTCATCCAGCGGCACCCAGGTGGCTCCGGCGGCCTGCACGATCGCCCACACCGCCGCAATATCCCAAATCTTTGGCGTTGCCTCGACTGCCCCGACGGCCCAGCCCGCCCCCACCAGCAGCAGGTTGTAGGCCGCAGACCCCAGCATGCGAATTTTGCAGGGAAAGGGTTTCTCTAATACCGAGGTGCTGCGGGCGCAGAGGCTGAAGAACTGGGTTTTGTTGGGGGCGGCCTCGCTAGCGTAAATCGGGCGACCGTTGCAGTAGGCCCCGCTGGGCATCTCTAGCCCGCTTTCCCCCGACCAGTAGCCGTAGAAGGATTGGTTCAAGGGCGGCATCGCCACATAGCCAAACACAGGTGTGCCCCGGTACAGCAGGCCCAGGGAAATGCCCCAGACCGGAATGCCACGGGTAAAGTTGGTGGTGCCGTCGATGGGGTCGATAATCCAGCACCAGTCGGTGGCGGGGAAGATGTGCTCGACTTCCTCGCTGAGCACGCCGTGATCGGGAAATTTTGCCTTAATCGCCTGGCGCAGGGTGTCGTCTGACCAGCGATCGCACCTCGTCACCAAACTGCCATCGGCCTTGAGGTCAGCCTGCACCTGACCAAAGTCGACCAGCAGCTTTTGCCCCACGGTTTTAGTCGTGGCCTCGGCAAAGGCCAGCACCTCGTCCCAAAAGTTTTCTGCCATGCTCAATCCATATCGCTTTCCAAAGCAGCGGTGATCGCCGCCTTGGCATTGGCCTGAAATTCTTGAATATCGACCCGGCTGAGCAGCAGAATTGCCACCATCATCCCCACCGCCTGCAGGGTAAACACCAGCCCGTAGGCCAAAAACGCCTGGGACTCTCCTACCTCAGCCGCGCCGCTGAAGGCCCTGAGAATGGCGCGGCCCAGGTCGAGTACGCCGCCGCCGAGGACCGTGGCGCTACCCCGGGCGATCGCCTGAGCAAGCCCCCAGGCCCCAATGAAGGTGCCCGCCGTTTCCGCCACAGTCAAGTCCAGCATCAGCACGATCGCTCCCAGGGTGAGAATGCCTGAGGCAATGCCAAAGCAAAAAACCGCCGTCAGCAGCACGGTTGGGTTGCCCGTTAGCCCCGATAGGGTAATGCCGAGCAGGCACAGTGCCGCCCAGCCGCAGCCTGCCACCACGGTGCGCTTTTTGCCGATGCGGGGCACCACCAGCCAGCCGGTGGTGATAATGCCCAGCAGCGTGCCCATGCCAAAGGCGGCGTTGAGCTGGGTGGTTTCGGCAATGGTCATGCCAAATACTTCGCCACCGTAGGGCTCCAGCACGGCATCCTGCATGAACAGGCTGAGGCTGAGCACCAGCAAAAAGGTGAAAAACAGCCCTGTCTGGCGGCTGGCGGTGAGAATTTTGAGGGCGCGGCCCAGGGTAAGGCTGTCTTCGCGATCCCTGAGAGAGGAGCGACTCTTGAGGCGGGAGTACTTTTTCTCAATCCCCGCCGTGCTCAGAACAGCCAAGACGCAGACCACCGCCGGGGCAATCACAAACAGCCGATTCACCAGCGACTGCACCTGCTCGATCGGCGCATCTAGCTCAATGGGCTTCAGCACAATGGAGGTGATAATTACCCCGGCGATAATGCCGACCATCAGCATGGCCCAGCCGATGCCCACCAGCCGAGAGCGGCTGTCTTCGTCCGAGACATCCACCAGCAGCGCCGTAAATGGAGTTGAGGTGGCGCTCAGGGCCAGCCCGTAGAGCGCAAACAAAAGCCCCAGCAGCCCTACCCAGGGGTACACCGCTGGCCCCCAGCCCCCTTCGGCAATGCGATCGCCAATCTGCCACACCACCTGCAGGGCGAAAAAGGCCGTCACCGCCACCGTCCCAATGCCCAGCCAAATATAGCCGCTGCGGTGGTAGCCAAAAATGGGCCGCGAGTCCGACATTTGGCCAAACCACACGCGGGCCGGAGCCATGAATTGGTGCACCGCGATCGCCCCTGCCGCCACCAGGGCCGGTACCCGCAGTTCTTCAATCATCACCCGGTTGAGCACGCCCAGGGTGAGCAGCGACATAATGCCCAGGCCCATGTTAAAAACCCCCAGGCGTAGCATGGTCAGAATGCCAAGGTTGGGCTTAGGGGTGGCCGATGAGCCAGAAGCCGAAGGCGAAACATCGGGACTAGTCATAAGGTTTTAGAAAAAATCGTCAGAGGACAGTACTACCTTAGAACCTAATTGTAGGGGCATATCAGGCCACGCCTAACTCAGGGCGCAAATCAGGGAAAACATTGTCACTGTTCGTTAGACGGCAAACAACGAAAGCGGATAGGGTCAATCGATTGCTTAAACGGTGCTAATCGTTCCACGCCTGCTGCCCGACGAACCAGGGCCTTCCGTGTGGCAAGCCGCAGCTCAAAGTAAAAACGAACGAATTTCGCATGAATCTCAAATGACTTGAACGCGAGGTGTGCAACAATTGTGTCCAATCTAAACTTCTAATTGAAATGGACTTCATTCAAAGCCCTATTTTTTTGATGCTGGTGGTTCTGATCTGCTCTCTGATCGCCTTTGTGGCAGAGTGGCTACCGGTAGATTTGACAGCCCTTGCGATCGCTGCTGTACTGATTGTTTTAGGCCTGGTGACGCCCGAGGAGGGCATTGCAGGGTTCGGGAACGCCGCTACCATCACCGTGATGCTCATGTTCATTTTGAGCGCTGGAATCGCTAAAACCGGGGTGATTCAGATGGTGCGAGACTGGCTGATGAAATGGGGCGGCAAGGCTCCTTCCCGGCAGATTTTTGTGATGGGGATGCTGGTCGGGCCTATTACCGCTTTTATTAACAACACAGCTGTAGTGGCTGTTTTCTTGCCAATTGTGGAAGAATGGTGCAAAAAACAGAATATTTCTCCCTCTAAGCTGCTGATTCCGCTGTCCTATGTCACCGTGCTGGGCGGCATGATTACGGTGATCGGTACGTCGACTAACATTTTGGCCAGCGGGGTGTCTAAAGACCTGGGCTACGGCGAGTTTGGGCTGTTTCAGTTCACCGCTGTAGGGGTGGTCACCTTTGCCGTGGGCCTGGCTTACCTGGCTCTGTTTGCACCCAAGCTCTTGCCCGATCGCAAATCGTTGTCCCCCGCCCTGGCCAATTACGATTTGAAAGACTACATGAGTGAGGTGGTGATTGCCCCGCGCTCAACCCTGATTGGTCAGACCCTAAGAGCGAGCGAGATTCAGCGCAAGTTCGACATAGACGTGCTGGAGATCATTCGCGATGGCAGCCATTTTGCCCAACCCCTGGCCGACAAGGTGCTGCAAGCAGGCGACATACTGCTGATTCGGGGCGGCCGAGACGAACTGCTCAGTCTCAAAGATCAGCGTGGGCTAGATATTCTACCCGAAGTGAAATTTGGTCAACCGCCCTTTGAAGATGAGCCAGACACCAGCGAAGAGCACATTGCTGAGGTGCTGATTCTGTCCAATTCTCGCCTGGTTGGCTCCACCCTCAAGGAGATGCGCTTTCGTCAGCGCTACAACGCCACCGTGCTGGCTATCCGTCGGGGCGAAGATCTGGTGCGCGATCGCCTGGGTAAAGTGTCTCTCCGGTTTGGTGACCTGCTGCTGGTGCAGGGCTCCCAGAGCAGCTTTACAGGGTTGCAAACGACCCGAGAGCTACTGGTTTTAGAACAGCGGGAGGCTGAGGGCTTGCGGGTTGACAAAGCTTGGATTGCGATCGCCATCATCCTGGGCGTGATTGTGGTTGCCGCCCTAGATTGGGCTCCGATTCTCGTCACCGCCCTGGTGGGGGTGCTGGCTATGGTGATCACGGGCTGCCTAAAGCCAGGAGAAATCTACGGTGCCGTGCGGTGGGACGTCATTTTTTTGCTGGCCGGACTGATTCCCCTCGGTACAGCCATGGAAAATTCAGGCACTACTGACTGGCTAGCCCAGCAGCTAGCCGTTATTGGCGGCGGCGCATCAGGCATCGTCCTCCTGATCATTTTCTACCTGGTCACTAACCTCTTGACCGAATTGCTCTCTAATAATGCTGCCGTCATTCTGATGATTCCGATCGCAGCGGGGGTCGCCACCAGCCTAGAGCTCAACCCCATAGCCTTTATTTTCGCCGTCACCTTTGCGGCTTCTAATAGCTACATCACGCCCATTGGTTACCAGACCAACACTATGGTGTACGGTCCAGGGGGCTATAAATTCTTTGACTTTACCCGAGTCGGTTTGCCCCTCAACCTCATTTTGACGGTGATCACGCCACTTTTGATCGCCTGGTTGTACGGTCTGTAAACGCTGTAGCTTGAGCATCGAGAGGATAATCCGACCACAGTCCTCCAATAACTAGGGCTTGCTGAAAAAGTCAGCAATTTGGGTAACAGAGCTGCGATGGGGTTGCCTGAGCGTGAAGACTCAGCCACC
>PYER01000465.1 GCA_003017855.1 filamentous cyanobacterium CCT1 | reverse complement strand
TGGTGGGCGGTAGCTCAACCGCTGTGGGCGGGGGACTGGGACGGCAGCCGGCGATCGCAGCCCCAGCCACCACCGCCAGCACCCACCCTGCCAGCCCAGGATGACGCTGAAACAACGGATGGGCAAGTTTTGCGGCCATAGCTATCCTCTCTAGACTCTGAAGCAATCTCTGGTGCCATAGTAGCGTTTTGCAGGCTGGCCTATGATTATGGCTGAGAGGCCAAAACAAGGGCCTAGGGCCAAACGCCGGAGCTGCCGACGCAGCTTTTTTAAGGCCGGATGCATCGGCGATCGCTGGTATGGGTAAAGTATAGGCAGTACCGCCCTGGGTAGAGGTTTAGTCGGGTCAGATGTTGTAATCACAGCGACTCGGTAGCGGCTTGTCTATCCCAGGTGCGATCGCTAAAGTTGGAGTGAACCCAGGGAGATAGGGCATGGCTCAAACGGTGCAGTCTGCGGCAACGACGGCAACCATAGAGACTCAGCCAGATGTAGAGCTACGTCAGGTCTTCAAGACCTTCGGAGCAGACACGGCGGTACGTCAGCTGGATCTGACAGTACAACCGGGTGAGTTTTTTAGCATCTTAGGCCCCTCCGGCTGCGGCAAAACCACCACGCTGCGACTGATCGCAGGGTTTGAAACCCCCACCGCCGGAGAGGTGCTGATTCAGGGTACCAGCGTGGGTACGGTGCCCGCCCACCGTCGGCCCGTCAACACCGTGTTTCAGAGCTATGCCCTCTTTGACCACATGACCGTCAAAGACAATATCGCCTTTGGCCTCAAAATTCGGCGGATGGGAACGGCCCAGGTGCGCGATCGCGTGGCCGAGGCCCTGCGACTGGTACGAATGGAAACGATGGCCAACCGCTACCCAGCTCAGCTTTCCGGTGGACAGCAGCAGCGCGTTGCGCTGGCTCGCGCCCTGGTCAACCGCCCTGCCGTCATGCTGCTCGACGAACCCCTCGGCGCCCTCGACCAAAAACTGCGCAAGCAGATGCAGGTAGAACTGGCCAACCTGCACCGCCAGCTCGGTATCACTTTTATCATGGTCACCCACGACCAAGAAGAGGCCCTATCGCTGTCGAGCCGCATTGCCGTGATGAACAACGGTCAGATTGAGCAAATCGGCACGCCTAGCGACATTTACGATCGCCCCCGCACGCCCTTCGTCGCTGACTTTATTGGCGATACCAACCTGCTGCCCGGACGAGTAGACCAGACCTACCCTGCCCAGGTGCAGGTCACGACCCAAAGCGGGCTGCGGGTGCTGGCTCAATCCACTCAGTCTCCTCGCCCCACGGTTGAAGATGTAGTCGTCAGCGTACGGCCTGAAAAAATCAACCTCAGTTTGAGTGCCCCCGGCAGCGGCGGCAACTGCTACCAGGGCCAGGTCAGCCACCTGATGTACCTGGGTACCCACCTACACTGCGTGGTGCGCCTCAGCTCAGGCGAAGCCCTAACGGTGCGTCAGCCCAACCGAGCCGAGGCATCTATTGCCGTAGATACCCCCGTCTACGTCCATTGGGCTGCCGATGACTGCCTGGTGCTTAACGCCGCGTAGAAGGCTGATATCTGAGCCTTTGTACCTTATCTAGAGCCTACGAGGAATAAGGCCAATGGACACAGCGCCCGATAGACACACTATCACCCGCCCAAAACCCATCGCCTTTCTGCTCAATACATATACCTGAGGCACATCCTCATATACTGGGAAACTAAATACCAGGATGACGTACCCTCCCATGACAACCGTTGCCTGCCCGCTTAATCTCTAATTAGCTATTCCTAGCCAACCCCCTAGCCATCTGGAGAAAACCGTGTCTGCAAAGCGCCTCCTGACTTCACCCTACTCGCGCCGTCCAGCCCTGAGTCGGCGGCGGTTTTTGCAGGGGTCGGCGGCAGTCTTGACCGGCCTCGCCGCCGCTAACTGTCGCCAGAACCTGGCTGGTCCACCTGCTGGTAGCGGCGGTGGCGATGGCACGCTGCACATCTATACCTGGGCCAACTACACCGACGACAATTTGACCGCCGCCTTTACCGAACTCACTGGCATCCCGGTCGTAGTCGACATTTTCGACTCCAACGAGATCATGTTGACGCGGTTGCAGGCTGGCGGCGGCGATGCCTACAGCCTCATCTACCCCTCTGACTACATGGTGTCAGAGATGATTGACCTGGGCCTGCTGAGCGAGCTAGACCAGAGCCGCATTACGGGTCTAGACAATCTCAAGGCCCAGTGGCAAAACCCCGCCTACGACCCCAACAATGCCCACAGCGTCCCCTTCTGCTGGGGCACCACGGGCCTGCTCTTCAACCGCGAAGTGACCCCTGGCGAACCCGCCGACTGGAATTTTCTGTGGGAAAACCAGGAGGATCTTTCCCGCCGCATCACGATGCTTGACGACATGCGTGAAACCCTGGGAGCTACCCTCAAATCCTTGGGCTATTCGTACAATTCCAACGACCCTAACGAAATTCAGGCGGCCTATAACCGCCTGCTGGAGCTCAGACCCCACATTGCCGCCTTTAAGACAACTGGCTTTGAGAACGAGCTGTTGGGCGGCGATTTGAGTGTGTCGATGGCCTACTCCAGCGATGCGATCGCGCTTACCCTTGAAGACGACCGGATAGAGTACATCATTCCCGCCAGCGGCGCCTCGCTGTGGACCTGTCTCTTATACACATCT
>PYER01000134.1 GCA_003017855.1 filamentous cyanobacterium CCT1 | reverse complement strand
TAATTCGTTCAGTAGAGGTACCATAACCGCTCGGTATACTAAGGGTTACACCAGCATACTGAATCCTGTAGAGCCGATTTTTGCATCACTTCTGAATCTTAAGCAGAACCTCTTAAAGGCTCTTGCCGGTCAGAAGTTCTGCTCAGAATTGGCTCGATTGGATAGCCCAATAGGAGGTATTTAGCAATTTTTTATATTAAGCCGTCAGTTCATGGAAAGAGATCAAATACTTATTCCTCACTTACTTTTTTCCTCAGAATTGCGACTCGGTTGCTCGGTTCAAGGTCTGTTCACTAAATCCAGTCCTATAACAAGCCGTACCTCAGAGTCACCTAGTTATGTACTTTTATTTATATCCCGCAAGCATGTCCCATGGGTGAGGAGCCACAAATTATTGGCATCAAGAGTCCGGGTCACCATAGTCATGAGCAACTTGAATGCCCAACCAGCCCCTAAAGCTGGTTGAGCCGCTGGTATCCCGTTCAAAACACACTCAAGGTCACATCTGTGACCTAACTAATCAGGCCATGAATAGTTGCGCTTTCAGGCAACTATTCCACAGTCTAGAGCCCTTTCCTATTAGCTATAGTAGCTAGGCCATCTATAGTCCTGGACTAAAGTTTGGCCAATCCCATTTTGAGACGAGCCTCAAAGCCTGGCAACTTCGTTGAAGTGTCCCACAACGAGATTGCTGAGACAGGTAGTAGCAATTCCTAGGTTGACTTGGTGGAGGCTACAGAGCCCCTATACTAGGGAATGACAACTTGTTTCTGAAACTCAGCCAGGTCGGCAAGAGCCCTGCCACATCTAAGACACATCCCAGCCTGCCACTCAGCTGGGATCGGGAAAGGAGCCTTACAGCAGGGACAACGAGCCAGCAGAGCCAGTCTATGGCGATCACAGTACTCTGTGGCCTTGTACTGCCAGTGCGTCCGGTGATAGGGCTGCTCGGCATAGCAAGCGGCACAGAGGCGAACAGTGCCGATCTGCATGGGCTGCTGGGGCAGCATGGCCAGGAGACGATCCTGGCTGGCCCCTGTTACCTCAGCTAAGCGCTTCAGGTGTTGCTTAGTGGGTGCCGGGTTGTAGCGCAGTTTCCGCCAGCGGCCAAGGGCAACAGAACCTGCCTGGATATCTTGGGCAAGAGTATGAGGGGCGATGCAGTTTTCGGCGCAATAGCGACCCAGAAAGTGGCTAAAGCTTTCGCCTTCGTAGGGTTCTGGCGTGAAGTGCCAATGGCTATCCTGCTTACTCTCCATCTTCTAAAACTGCCCTGCAACTTCCTTAAGAACTTTGTAACTAATCTTCGGTTCTCCTGAAATCAAAGCCTTTCTAGCAGCCCTGCGCAAAAGCTCATCCATTTTGCCGATACAAAGTCCTGTAGAACTCTTAATCAAGTTGAAAGGCTTTTGGGTAGTCAAGTTTGATGCTACTGGCAAGCAAAGTACAGTAGCTTCCCAAAGCTCCACCAAATCTTTTAACTCATCAGATGAAACTCGACCATATTGATAGCGAGGATAGCGCCTCTGCACCTGCTCGTCTTGGCAGATTAGTGCATCTAAACGATCAGTCCCAATCAGCACAATAGATCTGACAACCTCGGCTTCTTCGAGGTATTGCATCTCCCCTAACGCATCCCTTTTGAGGTGATTAGCCTCATCAAATAGTAAGACAGATACTTTTCGGCTAGTGAGAGTTTGACGGGTACGATTGCGGAGAACACTAATATTACCTTTGGTATATGTAAAGCCTAAAGCCTTCAGAACCTCCTCATAGACTCCCTTTGGCGTACAGTTTGGCGGCAGAAGAACATACACGGCGTACTCATCAACCGAGATGTTTTTGATCCGCTTGACATAAGCCTTCGCTGCAGCCGTCTTCCCTACTCCACTATCTCCTACTACACGAGAGCAAGCATTACCTAGCCGGCACTCTTCCAGAAACAGGTGGCAGTTTTGAACTCTAGGGAGATCGAAATAGGGTGTTTTTGCAAGTCGCTCTAACTCCCTTTGCGTTTCAGGTGTTAATTCAGGCAATGCCCCCAGCAAAGAGGCGACTTGATTAGCTTCTTGACTCATGATTTCAATTACTCAAACAAATCATCTTGGTAAGAAACCTGCAAGCCAAGCAGCGGATTAGCCCTAGGCTTCAATTCTTGGTATTGATTCTCGACAAGGCTATCTTCCAAATCTTCAAAGGAATCAGTAAGAAGCTTCTTGTTTGCTTTCTGAGCTACCTTACGTCTTTGGCGAAGCGTCTTATTCGGCTTATTGTCCTGCTTCTCGAAAAATTCAGATATATTTACGGAAGTACTCACTACATTAGATTGCTTCATGGCCTTCTTGATGGCCTGCCATTCTTTCAAGGATCGACCTTCAAATCCATCCAAAACAGGGAAACCTCTAGATAGGAACTCCTCCTTATTATTCTGGATTCGGTAGATATAGATAACACCGAGGTTGTCAGGATCATACCTGAGGGCTATCTGCTGCCCAGCATAACCAGCCAAATGATCGCCTTTATACACAACGTCCTCAAAACTAATGTGCCCACCTCTTTGAACCTTGCGAGTGGCCTGCTTCATTAAGCAAATATCTAATTCCCGTTCGCTCGGCAACACAGTGCTGTGTAGCAAACGAGCTTCCCAGCGCTGATAACGAGTTTGCCCAGTCCGATTATCAACGCCTTGGTTGTATTGATGAACGATATATCTCACCAAACCTTTTTGAACTTCTTCTAAAGTGAAAACTGCGTATTTCTCAGCACCTTCTGGCCGATCTTGTACATTTGAGCCTTTATAGCCTTCTAGTTTTGACCAGACCTGAACATTAAGTGTTCTAAAAGGACTCTCCACAATTCCACCTTCTGATGGTCGCGAACGGTAGTGCTAGGTAAACCCGAGCTGCCCCGCCACCTGTTGGGCATGATCAGATCTAAAATCTTTACCGTTGTCTGTGTAGACCTGTTTGGGTAAACCAAAAGTCCCCCACTCGGCTTTTAGTTCGTAACTTGCAGGGTATCGCTTTGGTAAGATGGCGTGGCGCAAAGCTAAGGTGACGACCTTAGAACTGGGGGCATCAAAACCTAAGTGAAAGCCTACAATGCAGCGTGAGTAAGAATCTACTACAGTAGTCAACCAAGGGCAGCCCAGTAAATTTCCATCTTTGTCAACGAGTAGGATGTCGGCGAGTGTATGGTCAATTTGCCAGACTTGATTGCTTTCTTCTGGCTCCAGTTCCCCTCCATCCTTTGTACTGAGTATTAAGGTTTCTCCTTGCCAACCAGGTGTTCTGATTGACTTTTTATTTTCCTCAGCTTTATACAACGGTTTCAGGAAATCATAAATTGTGCTTTGGGCAGGGGGCTTTAGCCCTAAATCGATAGCTTTTTGGCGAACATGTTCATATACGTCCTTCCGATTAAGCCTTTTCCCATTGTGATTACGGTTTTTGAACAGCTTCTTGGCCAGATCTTGCAGCTCTGGATGGATCCGAGACTTGCCCTTGTCGGCACGAGTATCGTCTGCTAAGCCAATCAGCCCTTTCTCATGCCACTGTCTTTTATAACGATGCAAAGTCCTTCCGCTGACGCCTAGCTTTGCCGCCTCTGCCCGAAGCCTATCACCGTACTCTTTTCTGGAAGCACATGGCTCAAGGAGCCGCATGATAGCGTCTAACCGTTTCTGCGTAGTAGGGCTTAGATGAACAGGGAGAACTACCTGTTCATCAGGGTTTTGGAGTTCTTCAGACAAAGTATCCATAAACTGACATCTAAATCTGGAATTTGCTGAAAAACGACACTTAATTCCGGAATGGGCTGGATCGGCAGTTTTGGTGCTACAAGAATCTAAGGGAACCTATCCATTGCCTCAAACCGTTGATTTGCCGTTGAATTTGGTACAATTGAACTAATAATACTCCAGCGACACTAATTCTGTAAAGTGTCATTTATCTCTGGAACGTACAGGGTAGCCTTCGGCACGCAAGCTACGAATTCCAGCATTTCAATTGATCTAAAGCCTGCGCGATCGCACCCTCGTTATACGTTTCCACGCAACGCTGAATGATCTTGGAACGTACAATAGAGACAAGCACGAGTGGTTTTAGATGAGCAATATCAGCATTTCCTTACCCGATGATGTGCAGGCCTATGTAAACGAGCAGGTTGCCCGAGTAGGCTATCGGTCTGCGAGTGAGTATTTTCTGGCACTGGTGCAGCGAGACCGACAGCGAGAGCAGGCAAAAGAGACTCTAGATGATTTGTTGATAGAAGGACTGGATAGCTTAGATCGCCAGGAAGGCATTGAAGCTACGGACGATTGGTGGGAGCAGGAGCGGCAAGACCTGAGCAAGACCTATCAGGAACAGTAACCCTGATGCGGCGGATTATTGTTTCAGCGCCGGCCCGTCTAGATTTGCGAGAGCAGTTTGCTTACCTAGCGGAAAGCGATTTTGATAAGGCGCTTCAGTTTTTTTGATGCAACGCGGCAAACTTTTGCTGCTTTGGCCCGAATGCCGGGAGTTGGTAGCCCCTACCTTAGCGAGAAGGAACGACTCAGGGATCTGCGCAAGTGGCATGTGAAAGGTTTCAAACGTCTCCTAGTTTTCTATCGCGTTAACGATCAGGCAATTGAAATTGTCCGAGTTCTCTATGGGGCTCAAGATATTCGTAGCCTGCTCGAAAGAGACGGATGAAGTTGTCTGTTCTATGGTTTGAGAGGCACCCGCCCCCTTGCGGGTCAGTTTTTTGGTCATTCAACCCCGAGGATGGCTTTGGCGGTCAGATTTAAGTTGGGAAAGACTAAAGAATTAATGCGCTGATCGCCGCGCAGCAGTTGCCGGTCGTAACGCCCTTCTGAATTCAAAATACAGAGAGTTAACGTGGGTTGTTTAGGCCGACCAATGAAGAATTCGCCGCCGAGCCCTTGATAGTCAGCGATCCAATATTCGGGAATGCCCAGGAGGGCGTAGTCCTCGAGTTTGCGGGCGTAGTCGTTTTGCCAGTTGCTGCTGACAACCTCTGCCACAAATTTAACGGTGCTGCCGAGGGTGACCACGGGTTGACTAGCCCACAGCGGCTCTTGGGTGAGAGCGGCTCGGTCTAGGACGATTACATCGGGGCGAAACCAGGTTTGGTTGGCCAGGGGTTTGATCAGACAACGATGGGGGATGAAGTAATCGGCCCCTTGCTGCACGATGTCGTAGTTGAGCCAGCGGGCAATGGTCGCCGCTACTTGCTCATGAGGCCCTGTTGGTTCCAAGTCAAAGAGTTCTCCATCAATGAGTTCGTAGCGACTATCATCGCCATACTGAGCGAGAAACTCCTCAAAATTCAGGGAAATCGGTTGTAAGGGGCGATCGCTTGCGAGTGCCATGGTTGCTCTGGCTCCCCTGCGTGGTGTTGTGGGCGAAGGTTAGCTTTGCTCAGTCTATCGCGATCGCCTAATGCAGGGCGATCAACAGTTTGTCTTTTATCGTTCCTACGCTTCGCGAGGAATGCCCATGATGGCGCTCCTGCGACCCATATTGAGGAGACGCTGGTGCGTCAGGGGAGACGGTGCTAACGCCCTAGTGTTGACACAATAAATTTCATCAACCTTAACAATGAATGCACTCTACTGATAGCTACAAAGTGTAATCTTGCCGAAAACGATTATCGATCTTGGCACTCTTCCTTTGATTACAGCTTTTACAAAGGGTTTGAAAATTACTGATGTCGTTGACGCCTCCTTTTGCAAGAGGGAGAATGTGATCGATCTGCAACTTGACTTCTGATCCTTTTTTGCCACAAGACTTGCATTGATAATTGTCTCTATTTAGGACATATTCTCTAACTGATCTTGGTATAGAAATTCGCTTTGCCCGAGTCATTTGTTTTGCTCGTCAAATTCACTGATTTTCGTTCGCAGTTCGTCCAAGGAATTGTCTTCAAGGTTTTGTGAATTTCGTTCTTCTCCATCAGGTACGAAAACACATTCAATTCTCATCTTTCCTTTTTGCCACTCACCTTTACCTATACGCATAACCTCTACCTCTACCCAATCAAAAATCGAGGTTTTTGAGTTTCGATCAAATTTTGCTTTAAGGTCATCAATCCTAAAGGTTCTTGGCAAGCCATAGATACTTCTTAAAGCACTTTCAGCAGTATCTAGTAAGACTACTTCTTCGTTAGCCAATACAACTTTTCTGTTTTCCACAAGTGAGCCTCGTTTACTATCTCTATACAAGCTTTCTGAGTTCGTCCAGATCAGATTCGCCACCCTTCTCCTGACAATTGTTACCTTCAGGCTCTTCAGGAATGTCTGGAATAAAATTCATCTGGATTCGAATCTCTAATTTTCCAGGTTCCCACCCAGAAGACTCTGAGCCTAGCACTTTGCAAACTATTCCATCATTGAGAACGTTCCTTGTTTGCAAATCTATCCCATGACTTTGTTGGAGAGAACTACAAACATCATTTGAAAGTTTGGAACTTAAAGACTCTAGGGCTTTCAGAACTTGGTCAAGTCTATAGATCTTACCAGTAGAGTGAAGTGCATATTTGTCAGATTTGCCAATCTGTGTTTTTAGAAAAATCTCAAACACATCATCTTTCTCAATGCCGGAGTGTTCAAAATTCATGCCTACCTCATTGTGGCTCTCAGTATTTGATTAGAAAACATTCTTTTTGTTTGTTTGCACAGAATCTCTTGGCTTTACAGCCAGTTCCTTCAGCGAAGAATCTTGCTATGAATCTAAAGAAGCAACTTCTAAATCGCGATGACCAACATTAGGCAGCTTGTCTCGATCTAATTGTATGCTCTCAAGAAACGCATTAACTCTATTGACAACGGAATTATAAGCATCAATATCTGACTCAAGCTCACGCCTTCTCATTTGGTTGGCTTCTGCTTTCTTGACGGCTTCTTTTTCTAGAGTTTGTGCAAGATATTCGCGTGCGTGATCGTATTGTTGCAAAATAGCAGTTCTCTGCTCATCCGCCACCTTTAGTAAATGGATATTCAATGTTTGGTTAATGGTTTGACGATAGGTTCTAAGTACAGTTTCCCTCACCTTTTGCTCAAAATCCAACTTCAGAAGTTGCCGAATAGCTGGTTCTGCATCGATCATCGTGTGATAGTCATATCCTTGACAAGCTTGTTGAAGAGTCTGGCAAAGCTGCCAAATTGAAGGAGAATCTTCTTTGTAAAATTCAGGACGTTCTCGGACATAGCGATCGCATTCCGTATGCGCCTCGTTAATAATGGCCTCGCAAATTAACTTCTGAGCTTGGTTTAGCCTTTCTTCTATGCCTGCATCATTTCCAAGCAAATGATAGATGTCTCGGTAATAATCGGCATCTTTGACCTGATTGACAAATCTCTGAAAGTATCTTTGCACAAAGTCTTGAGAACTACTAACGAGGACTTCCTCCAATCCATTAGCCAAGTAGTAGAACGCTTCAGCCAATATTCCTAACAAAGGAACTACCGAGTTTCTTCGATGACTGGCTTGAGCTTTCTGATAAACGGCTTCAACACTGAAAGTATGAATTAGCTCATCTAGTCGGGATACCATTTGAGCTTTCAGCTTAAGAAAATCGCGCTCAAACTCCTCGTTATAGTTGCTTGCAGCTATTTCATTAATTTCATCTTCAATCGCAGATTCAAATTGATCGCCAATATTTTTGAGATCTGCGGCAAGCTGTTTAGTTTTCTGAGATTTTATTTCTTCTGCAGTTTGAGGTTGTTGAACCAAAATCTGGTGTTGATGAAGATAGAAATCTCGAAGTGTTGTACAGATAGGATATAAATCGTTGATAAGTGTACTTATCAGTTGAGGTCTCTTTTCATGAACTAGATAATTTATGATTGAATCACGAAAAATATCTAGCCCACTGTCCCTAATCATTTTTTGGATGAGTGGTTGACCGTGTTCACTAAGAACTCGAACATAGTTTTGATTGGGTGACTCATAACCTCTGATTTCCAATTTGAAAGAACTATCGAACAGTTTTCCAGAGTTCCCGCAGTAGTTGTTAAACTCAGTCACGAAAAGCGGGGTCTCTTCACTGTCGTCTAGCCCTTGACTCTCTTCAAGAAACAAACTATCTAAACCAAATCTATCCCCTGCGTTAGTTTCTTGAATTAATCGACCGTAAAATCCTAAAAGACCACTTGTTTGAAAGACCCTTGAACTATCCCTAAACTGCGTCTTTATACAGCTTTCTAAGCGCTTGCGGAGCTGGGGATTGTACCATGTTTTGTCAACTCGATTAAATATATAAAATACTCTGTCTCGAATACCAGGATTATTTTGTATCGTCTCCAAAAGTTCAGTTTCTTCAGCGGTAAGCTCTCCGGTTTCAGCAGTCTTTAAGACACAGACAATAGCAGATGTATCTGGATGTTGAATTTTTTTGTAAGTAAGTTCTGCATCCTTACGCACAGGAGCATCAATACCAGGGGTGTCGATTAAAATATTTCCATCTTTAAGCAATGGATCATAACAAAAATATTCTATCCGCTTCAAAACAGCGCTATTTGAACCTCGACGAGCATAATTGGCTGCTTCCTGTAGCGTGGAGAAATTAAATTTCTCCATAGAATACGTTGCGTTGTCTTGAGTATTAATAAATTCACGATTTTTCTCATAACCCTGAATCAGCAGCGACAATGCATTTGCTTGCTTTGCCTTCTCTGAACGGTGCTCTCCCCTCTCTTCATCAATAATTTTTTGGCAATTCTGTCTCACGAACTGACGAGTTGCATTGTCAAAGGTTGGATTTGCAAGCTTGATCCCTAAACGACTACTGTTAACCTTTACCTGATCTATAATTTCTGCTTCACTTAGAAAGGTCAGAACCACTTTTTCTTGACCTGGCTCAGCATAGGCAATTCTACACTCAGTTCCGGTGGCGTGTCCTTCTGAACTGTAGAGTAGCTTTCTACCTAAAAGAGCGTTAATCAACATTGATTTTCCAGCGCTAAAAGCACCTGAAAAAACAATTTCAAAGGTGGGAGAAACAACCTTCCTTAAAGACTCTTGAATAACTGTAGAGTTACATTTATTTCGAAGACTAGGTTCTTTGGAAATTAAATTGACTAGATTGTTGACATCCTGTTTCAATTCAGGATATTGAAAAGCGTTGTCTCCCATGATTTTCGTTGCTGTACTGCTGTTCTTTGTTTTTGCTTCTTGAGCCAATATAAGCATTCCCACATCAGGTTGTCGAACTCTTAATATTTATCACCAGTGTGCAGTAAGTTATCGGGTGGGCACAGGCTCTCAATAGCCAGGGTATTCACCCCAAACCACTAATCCCACGCCCACCTGATAGTCTTAAGGCTCTAATCCAGCTGCCGATCGCGCCTCAGCAGACTAAACACCTCGCCCTGCTCCGGGGTAATCAAAATCCCAGAGGGCGGAATCGTAATCAACTGGCTCCACTCTCGCTGCTCGGCGTACTGGAGCAGATGCAGATGGTTAATCGCCCCTCGCACCCCCTCCGGCGAGCCAATCACCAGATGGCGCAACCGCTCTCGCCCCGGCTGGGCTTGCGGATTCGCCAGCAGCAACGGACTGGTCGCCTCGCCCCGACGGGCAAGCGACACTAAATATGGCATACACAACATAATCGGGTTCCTTTCCGGTGAAACGACGGGGAAGAAACCCAAAAACTTGGCCGCCCCAGACATGTGCAGTTCAGGGCGGCCAGGTATGATCAACCTTAGCCTCCGAGACAGCTGTTACCTGTTAACGGGGTTAGCTGCTGGTTGGTGTTGACAGCACCTTCCAGCGGCGTTTGACCAAATTTTTGGGAAGCTCAGACTGCACGCAGGCAGCCATAGCTCAGTAACGTACCGCATTCAGACGCTCAAATCAAGTCAAAATTGCTACCTGCTGAGATGTCTGTCGAGTTTTCTCGAATTCTCTACTATTGTCCTATGACCGCTTAGCTCTGGGAGTCTTTTCTATGACTCAGACCTCATCGTCGCTGGTACTTGACGTTGACGAATTTTTGACCCGCTATGGCGATAACCCGCGCTACGAACTGGCCGACGGAGAACTGATCGATATGGAACCCACCGGCTTCCACGAAACCACTGCCGGAAAAATCGCCAGCCAGCTCAGCATTGAAATCGATCTCCAGGGCCATCCGTGGGTGATTCCTCGTACCTGTTTGCTGCGACCGTTTGCCGATGTTGCCACGGCTCGCCGCCCGGATGTGGTGGTGCTTAATGAACCGGCTCTGGCGAATGAGCCGCTGTGGGAACGAGAACCTGTGATTACCCTGGGCAGTTCGGTGAAGCTGATGGTGGAGGTGGTGAGCACCAATTGGGAAACGGACTATGCCCGCAAGGTGGAAGAGTATGCCCTGTTTGGCATACCAGAATATTGGATTGTTGACTATCGAGGTTTGGGTGGGCGGGTGTTTATTGGCAGCCCTAAGCAGCCGACGTTTACGGTGTGTCGGTTGGTTGGCGAAGACTATCAACAGCAGCAGTATCGGCTGGGTGAAGCGATCGATTCGCCACTGTTGCCCCAGCTAACACTACGGCTGGATGATGTTATGCCACGGTAGGCTTGGCATCTGAAAGAGAAGTACTCGCCTGGGCAGCCGCTCGGGACGAAGCAAAAAAAAAGGAGGAAAATCATTTCAAATATCCAGCAGCCTTTACAAGTCAACTCAACCCTATCAACTCTGTTGTCAGAGTTGGGAGAAGAGTGCGAAAAAGTTGTCGTTTTGCTGAGCCAATTGAAGCTGGCTAACTTAACCGACGATCAAAAAGGAGATATTCTGGCTGAACTCACAGGTTCTATTTCCCATCTCCATGTTCACACTGAAAATTTGCCGGAGCTGATTCAAGATGAGATTCTGACTTTGCCTGATGACTAAGAAAATGGTTGCAGCGGTTCTTATGCAGATCCTGATTCGATCTGAATGTAAGATAATATTCGATGCGGTTACCATTTGCGCTCCACGCTATAAGCATCAAACTTTGTATCGGCGCTAACGACCTGAATTTCCTCTTGCGTAGCTTGAGCAATCAGCATTCGATCAAACGGATCGCGATGATGCAGAGGCAGTTTGGCTACAACATTTAAGTGATCAATGGCTATGGGCAACACTTCAATATCGTTGAGCGCAATTTGCTGAGGAATAAACCGCTCAAAATCATCGGGCAAAGTCAGCTTTTTTAGGTTGACCTTTATGGCAATCTCCCACAGACTGGCAGTACTGAGCAGTAGATCAACGTCTGACTCCAGCAGCTCAGCCGCAGCAGCGCTAAGTTCGGGGCTGTCGTTGACAAACCAAAGAAAGGTATGGGTATCCAGGAGTATTCTCATTCCATGTACTCCTTAAAGTCTTCCAGGGGTTCATCAAAGTCAGCCGCCATCGAAATTTGGCCTTTGGCACTGCCTCGCTGGCGTCGTTTGGGCTGAGATGAAATTTGAATCAGCTTCAGAATGGGGTGATTGTCACGGGTGATGATGATTTCTTCCCCTTGTAAAGCCGATTGCAAAAGCTCTGTAATCTGGGTTTGGGCAACTGAAATATCGACCTGCTGCATGGCTTAGCCTCCTTTAACGATTATCTCTATAACAATCGAGGTGTCGCATCCGAAGCATGTTAAGAAACTCTCGATGGTAAGTGGTGCATTGCGGCCCAAGGGGAGATCTAGCTTTTGCAGAATAAAGGTTGGGCCGTGAATGCACCCTACGCTTCGTTACAAATCGCCCTCATGTTCTACGGTGTCGGGCATTTGGTGGATGATGTGCATGGTTTCGACGCTAACGGTGCAGACCCGCTGGAGCAGGTCGATGACGTGCTCTTTGTAATCGGCAAAGCGGTAGGTGTTGAAGAGTTCGCGGATAGTGGGGTCTTTGGGTTTCTTTTCTTTGTACTGGTCGAGTATCCACTCTAGGGCGGAGCGGTTGCCGAGTTTGTAGTCCCAGGCAACGGCGGGCACTCCGGTTAGGGTGGTGTCGGTATCGAGGATGATGTGGCCTTGGGTTTTGTCGGCTTTAAGCTTGGGTTTGGGCGTTTTCTTCGGTTTAGCGGGGGCGTCGTTGGGGATTAACGATGCCTGTAGGGGGGCATCGTCTTTTGCTCCTGGGCTAGATTGGTCAATGCGTTTTAGACCGAAGGGCTCGGCGGTTTCGTAAGTGAGGTGAAGTTCCATGAGGGTTTTGCCCCAGGTGGCCCACTGGTGGAAGTCGGGGTAGTAGGGCAGGCGGGGAAATTCGCGTTTGAGGTTGAGTTCGTATTTGGTGCGGTAGGCGGGATGGTGGAGAACGGCGTAGGTGTAGTGGAAGATGTGGAGTTTGGTGATGGTGGGGTCGCTGTAGTGGGTTTGAAATTGGGTTAAACCCCAGTCGGTGATGTTGTCGATGCGATCGCCGTTTTCGTCATAGCGATATATAGAAAAGTAATGAGATCCGCCTTGCGTTAGCAAATTTGGAATAAAATCAATTGCCAGTGCAAAGTTAGGTGTTTCTGCTCCTATCTTTAGCCAGATAGAATAATTCTTCTCATTTTCACTCGAGTTAGGATAAAAGTTTTTATAAAGCCCTGGTCTATCTATGACCAACTCTGACAAGTAAAGCAATCTTTTTACATAAGGCCTGTACAAGCTTTGAGAAATATCAGAAGCGAGGAATTTGATTTTACGACCAGCTTCAATATATCTCTTTAATTGCTCACTCCACTTTATTTTACTGCTTAATAAAGTATCCATATCCTGTATGTTTTTGTGCTCTATACGTTTCAGATCGGAATTGTACACTTTGCAGAAGAAACTCATCTTGCCTTTTAATGCTTCGAGGCTGAAATCATATACCCACTCATCTCTATTAGTGGATATTCCTAAGGAGAAGTCCTGAAAAATTGCTTCTGCTACTCTCTGTGATTTTGATGCCTTACTTCCAATAGCTAGGAGCTTATCAAAATCATTATTGGCAAGGTTTATCCAGTTTGAGTGCTTATCGGGCTTAACGCGTTCAAAATTAATCTCTGAGAGTCTATTGCCTGAAAGAAACTCTAACTTATTCTCTGAGGTCTCAAATTCTGGCCTACGTGCATAATATATTTTTGCAAAATCTTCACCTTGACGCTCTCGTTTGACCATAAAGCTGATAGCGACACCTGTTTGTATTCCAAAGACATTATGAGTTGTGCCAGACAGCTTTGAATTTGCCCGTACATTACCACCAAGATCTATGACGTATATTTCGGAAAATTCTCTCGAAATAACTTGCCTCAATCCATCAAAATTCTTTGCATCTATGAATGAAGAGTTTGTGATAAATGCTAGGATGCCATTTCTATCAAGTCGACTGCTAGCCCATCTAAAAAAACGAGTGTACATATCATACAGCTTCGTTTTTTGTGCTTTACTCTCTCTTAAATACGTGGCTTTTATCTGTTTATCTATTTCTGTATAATTCCTGTTTCTGTTGTTGTCATTTTCATTTTCCTGGTTAGCGTTGTACGGTGGATTACCAATAATGACGGAAATATTTTTACTGTTCTGATCTGAAATCCTTGTCGTATTTTGTACACTCATTGCAAACAGATCAAACTGCTGTCCTTCAAAAGTGCAGTGATCTAGCGTATCCACCAGGCAGATATTCTTAAACTCCTCGTAGTTTCCCATCTTTTGCTGATAGGTAAACTCAATATTCAAATTCGCAATGTAATAGGGCAAAATCGCCACTTCATTGCAGTGAATCTCATGCTTATACTTGTGCTCCAGCTTATCGTGGGGCAAATACTCAATCAGCTCCGTTACATAGGTGCCCGTACCCGTACAGGGGTCTAAAATCTCCACCCCCGGATCGCTCAGCAGCTTGCCAAAGTGCTTGTGGGTCAAATAATCGGCACTCTCAATCATAAAGCGCACAATTTCATTGGGCGTGTAGACAATGCCCAGCCGATCTGCTGCTTTTGGGTTGTATGCCTTGTAAAAGTTCTCGTATACCGCCTTCAAAAACTTCTGCTTTTCGTGGTGATTGGCAATATCCTCCGACTTGCGGCGAATCACTACATAGTAGTGTTCAATGCTTTTGAGCGTGTTTTTGCGGGTTGCCCCGGTAAAAAACGTGTTGATGATTTGGGCAATGCCCTGGGCAATGTTGTTTTCGCGGTGAAACTGCGACTCATGGAAGATATTAGTAAAAATATCCTCTGTGAGAATGTGCTGAATCAGCATTTCGTGAACGTCAAATACCTCAATTTCGGGATTGATAGACTGGCGGCACAGCTCCAGAAACATATCTCGTCGCTGGCGAAACGCCGTATTTGTATCTTCCTGCTGAGCAATGATGCTACGCAGCGCCTCCAGGATGTAAGGAATGTCGTCCCTAAAAGCTTTAATCGCCGCACGAAAGTCACGCACCTCGGGCCGTTCGTAGTCGATGAAGGTGGCAATCAGCCCGTCCAGTTCGTCAGCATCGCGCATTGAAACCCGCGCCTGCTCCCGTCCGTGCTGAATCAGGACAGCAGTTTGGGAGTCTTCAAACAGAATGTTTTCGTCGGGGTAGCCCTTCTCAAACTTCTTCTCAATTTCTTCGTCGAGAACATCGTACTGGTCTTTGCTCTCCCACCAGCCATGCTCTAGCCGAATGGCATCCTTCACCGTGCCATCGGGGCGCACCGTGGTGTTGAACTTAGTCTTGTAGTCTAGCTCTGACACCAGCATGAAGTTGCGCGGCTTGCAGTACTGGTTCAGCAAGTTTTCAAACGCCCGCCGAATGCTGGCCTCGTTGCGTGACCCGCCATAGCGCATCAGGTTGTCAATTTCGGTCTGATATTGCGTAACGAGAAGGCGAGACATAAGGGGAGCGGCCTGTGGAAGATCCCTCGTTAAGGGAAGTTCTTAACTTGTAACCGATCTTTCCCCTGGCAGAGCGACTTAACCGTAAGGGCTTGACCCTTTAAACGTATAAGTTAACCTTCATCACCGCTGAGCACTCTCTTACCGCTTAGACAAGGGGTTGAAGCCCCCCGTCTAAGCAGGTTAGCTCACAGTGTTATTATCCCAAGTCGTTCTGCGGTTATCGAGCCTCAGCACGCCAAACATCTCCCCCTGCTCTGGCGCGATCGCCTATTGCAGCACCCCACCGATCTATTGTCAGAGCTGCATCCTTTAGTGTGAGGCCGCAATGCTCTAATGCAGCGGCGCAACATTCGATTGTCAGGCCGCAATTCTTTAATGCGATCGCGCAACTTCTTACTGTCAGGCCGCAACATCTTAAGTTGTGGCGCAGCAATGCTACTGCAACAGCGCAACCTTTTAAGTAGTCAATACACAATGCTTCTGTCATAGAGCAACTTCGAATAGTCGCCCGCTACACCCTTACCTGCTCAATACACAATGCTTCTGTCATTGCAGCAAATCAATCATTCTCGCCCTGCATCGCCATTGTTGTACTAAAACTCGCTGCGACCCGCTGCAACATTCATCCAGGCTTTATCAAAACCGCTGGTGTTTGGTCACAATCTTTCAAATCGAGGCCGCGATCGGCTTCTTGCACCGGGCAATCTTGGCAATAGACGAGACAACGCCTCGCCCCAAGCGTCGTCCCTCATCGCCTGACCTGTAACCCTTCGTCGCTGCCCCCAAATATCCGTTACCACTCCTGAAATTGCTTCAGGCAGGCTGCTTGCTCCTGTCCGCTACAAACCCATCACTAAAGGTGATCTACCATGCCCATCGTCAACATTACCCGCCGTCTGCCCGGCAAAACACTCAGCAACGATATCGACTCCCTCAACAGCCTCGGCACCGTCGAAGGCTATCTCCCCGTTCGCGTTGACGCATCGCCCGAAGCCCTCAAGGCCAATTTCAACACCATGCTAGCTATGCAGCAAAAAGAAACCGAGCTGCAAGCCATGGTCAAAGCCGCCGCCGATGCCGCCCGCCAGGCCGAATGGGAGTTTCACAACTCCATTTTGGGCATGAAAGAAGCCGTGCGGGCTCAGTTTGGCCCCGACAGCAACGCCGCCCAAGCGATCGGTTACAAGAAAAAGTCGGAGCGCAAGCGCCCCCGCCGCCGCAGCGCCTAGCGATGCGTCCGTGCCGCCGCCGCGGCGATGCGTCTCTGCCGCCGCGGCGATCGCCAACAAAATTCCCTCCTACAGACCTGTGGCCCAGCCACGGGTCTTTTTTAATAGCCGTAGTCATCGATTAAGACAGACTATCTAGAGCATCGATATACTAAATAAC
>PYER01000464.1 GCA_003017855.1 filamentous cyanobacterium CCT1 | reverse complement strand
GATAACTATTTGGCACTCCTTCAGTTCGCCAGCGCAGTCATCACGTTCCGGTCCGCTGAGGTTTTCGGATAGGCTCTTAATGACGTCGACTTTGAAGTGCCACGGGGGTTGAAAAAAGCCCAGTTCCTTCAAGGGGCTCAGGGGCAATGGCTCACCCAGCATCTCAATCTGGTGCTGGTCGATCCCACCGGCGTCGGTAAGACCTTCCTCGCCTGTAGTCTCGCTGCCCACCTCTGCACGCAAGGCCATACTGTCGCTATTTCAAACCGCTGATTTACTCGCTGAGCTGAAACTTGCTAAAGTTGACGGCTCGTTCCCCAAACTCCGCAAGCAGCTGGCGTCCTTTGACCTCCTCGTTCTCGATGAGTGGCTCAGAGATGCCCTTCCCCCGAATCAGGCTCGCGACATCCTCGACTTCCTAGATGACCGCTACCGCTGTGCCTCCTGTCCCTTTGCCACCCAGTTCCCCGTCGACCAGTGGCATCCTCAAATTCAAGATCCCACCCTCGCCGATGCCATCCTCGACCGCATTGTTCATGATTCTCTGCGCCTGACCCTCAAGGGCGAATCCATGCGCAAGCTCACCAGTGCCCTCACATCACCCACTGACCCACACTAGGAGTCCCCGGCTATGACCTAATTGTCGTGTAACTTTTTTCTCAATCTATCCACAGACCGCATAATGAATTTGACCTGCCCATCCATGCCATTCTTTCCTCCACCTCGGAGGGGGTGCCGAAGTTGATGCAACTGGGTGCCGAAGTTATGCAAATACGCAACAGCCTTAGCTCAGTAATCTAGTTGAATAGTGCGCCAAGCACAAGTAAGAATTGTTACCGTTGCTCAAAACCCTGGGTTTAGAAACCAGTGGTCTGTCAATCCTAAATTTGTGGGTTGGGTGGCGCGCCAGCAGAACCCAACAAGGCTGACTGCTGTTGGGTTAAACTGCGTTTCACCAACCTACAAGACTTGTAGTTAATCCCTACGTACTTCCAAAAAACCCAGTTTCTGGACCTATACCCTTACTTTTGCCGTAAGGTTTATCCGCAGCGCCAAACCCCTCCTAAGACTTGGCGAACCCTTCCTGAACCCCCGCAAGCCTTTGTTTCACCCGCCACAAGATTGGTCCGACACCAAATCCGAATCGCATAACCCCGATTCTTCAACAGGCGACTTGCGTAGGGGCAAACACCGTTTGCCCAGCCCAACCGGGGGCAGTCAAGGCGGATTCAGTATGACTGCTCAGAGACCGCCTCAGCAGGCTAAAACCTTTCCTTCGCCCTCCTCCACGCACGCAGATCATCTCTTCGACCTCGCGAACCTTTCCTCCAACCACGCAGATCATTCCTCCGCGCCTGCGAACTTTTCCTCCATGGATGCAAACCTTTCATTTATAGGTGCAAACCATTCCTCCAACCCTGTGAACCTTTCCCCCAACCCCGTGAACCTTTCCTTCACGGACGCAAACCTTTCCTCCAACCCCGCAGATCATTCCTCCGCGCCTGTGAACCTTTCCTCCAACCTCGCAAATGTTTTTACCAACAATGCGAACCTTTGCTTTCATAGAACAGAATCTTGGATTCGGGTCGCAAACGATGCCGCCATCAATCTGAAGCCATCAGATCCCTGAGCGAACTCAATGGTGCAGCGCCCAAATCGCTACTCTGCTAAAGTCAGCTTTGCTTAGGCTGCGATCGCCTGTTTCGCGAAGGTTTGGGCAGCTTCATCGCCGGATGGTGCAGGGCCAGGGCCTGGTGCAGGCTGTCTAGGGTTAGCGTCGGCGGGTCGTTCTGCTGGGCCAGGGCGAGGGCGGTTTGGGCCAGGGTGGCAATGTCGCCGCCGCTAAGCGTCAGGTGCTCGGCCACGTGGGGCCAGCGCAGATTGCGGTCTTTTTTGGTGCCCTGGGGAATGGCCCGCTTCCAGAGCAGCTCGCGGGCGGCGGCATCAGGCGTGGGGAACTCGACAACGCCCGTCATCGACTGCCGCCAGGAGGGCTTGATGCTCTGTAGATAGGGGCTGGCCAGCAAGGTGAGCCCCGGCTGACGACGGCGCTGAATCACCCACGACTGCACCAGGGCGGCTTCGGCGGTGGGGGTGCGGCCAAACCACTGGGGCGCGTTTTTCAGTAACAGCACGCAGGGGGGCAGGTTGGCCAGATCGTCGAGTTCAGGAATGGTGCCGTCTTCGTCGGGGGTGATAGTGGCCAGATCGACAATCACCAGCAGCAGCTCTAGCTCGGCCGCCAGCACCTTGGCGGCCAGGGTTTTGCCGGTGCCGCTGGGGCCAGCCAGCAGCACCATGGTGCCGTCGGTGGCGCGGGCGGCGGCGGCCACGGTTTTGAGCTGGGCCAGCTGGGGGTCGGGCAGCACCAGGCTATTCCAGCTCTCGGCTGGCACCTCAGACGACTCGCTGGCTTCGGCCACGGGGGCGATCGCCCAGGTGTCGACGCTGGTGGGGTCGGGGTCTTCAGAGAGCAGGTAGGTGGCGAGGTCTTCGGTGAGGCGCAGGTGGCGGCTGAGCAGGGTCGTGTCGTCGGCGTTCAGCCATTCGACCAGGCCGAGGCTGGCCAGGCGGCTGTTGGGGGCAATCAGGGGGCGCGATCGCCGCCATTCCAAATCATTGCGGCACAGCAGTCGCAGGCACAGATCGACCGTGGGCAGGTCCCAGTCGGCTTCGTCGTGCTGCTGTCTCTTATACACATCT
>PYER01000133.1 GCA_003017855.1 filamentous cyanobacterium CCT1 | reverse complement strand
GGTTGTACCTGTCGCTAGGGCTAAAGCCCGACCTGCCGACCTCTCGCAGCCCCTACCTAACTCTGGCCAGCGCCTGGGGGGTAGCCACCAGCCTGGCAAATCTGGGGCTGCCGGTACAGGTCAAATGGCCTAACGATTTGGTCGCGGGGGGCAAAAAGCTGGGGGGCGTACTGGCCGAAACCCACCTGGAGGGCGGCAGGGTTCAAACCGTGGTGATTGGGCTGGGGCTGAATGGCTTTAATCCGGTGCCTGCCACCGGTACCTCCATTCAGCAGCTAATTCAACCGGAATTGGCTGCTAGCCCGCTGAATACCTTGGAGGACCTGGCCGCGATCGCCCTCTACGGTTTGATGCAGGGGTATCTCCACTGGCAAAACCAGGGAGACGACGCCTTTCTAATCGACTACCAGGCTCGGCTGGCCAATCTGGGCCAGGGTGTGACCGTAGAAGGTAGGCCAGCGGAGGTGATTGGGGTGGCCCCTTCGGGAAATCTGCGAGTGCAGCTAACCCCCGACTCTAGCGACATTCCAGCGGTCAAAACGCTGGAGATTGAACCAGGTAAAGTAACTTTGGGCTACAATGCGTAGCGGCTGATTATGGTGAAAAAATTTAACTTAGAGCCTATTCAAACGCATAAACTTTCCGGAGTTTATCCGTCGGTAGCCTGGCTACAGATAGCGATGTTAGTAGGCGGCATGGGGGTAACCTACAGTGGGTTAGCCCTTGCTGAAACTCCCGATGTCCCTGGTGCGTCCAACAGTGCGTCTGGGCAAGAGGGGCCGGCCGAAACCTCAGCTGACTATCTCAAGCCGGGTACCAGCAGTGCCCACAGGCCCAGTGCCCAGACGACTCTAAGTTTGCCTTTGCCCCCTGCAGCGCGACCTGACTTTACCCCTCAGCGTCCGTCTGCATCAGCCGTTGTGACATCACCCCCTGCAGCGAGTTCGCCGATGTTCTCTCCGGTTCCCCCTCCCCCGCCAGCGGCTGTTACCGTTACTATTCCGGCCCAGCCGTCGGCCCCTACGATGGCTGAGAGCCTGCTGAAGCCCGCTGTAGCCTCTATGGCCAGTGAGACGACAGCCGAGACTCCCGCCGCCGTCGGTGCCCCCGCACCAGCGGCCCCGGCGATGCCTGAGGCCGTAACACCTGAAGCTACGGTACCTGAAGCGATCGCCGCCGATGAGTCGGTGCCCGCAGGCTACAACAGCGTCTTTATCGACCCCACCAACTACAGCCTCGGAGCCACCCAGACCCCGACTGCCCAACCGGGTGGAACGCCAAATGTAGTGTTTGCAGAACGCTCTAGCGGCTGTCAGATCACTGTAGCCGGTGGTCAAACCAGCCCTAACGCCGCCTGTGCATCTACAGCCGCCGCCGGCCAGCGCTCTACCTCCAGCAATGGTGGGCAGGGCGAAATTCGGGTGGGTCCCATTGCCGTTAGCTCCCAAGGGGTGCGGTTGGGCAGTACCACTATCGTCAGTCGCGAAGCTCTTAACGAAAAGCTGCGCCCCCTCAACGTTCTGCGGCGCGGCAACGAAGAGTACGTGTTTCCATTATCAATACCGGCGTCAATTTCATCGCTGTTTGGCTGGCGTATGCACCCTGTTCACCAAAGCTGGCGGTTCCACTCGGGTACTGACTTGGCTGCCCCTCTGGGCACTCCAGTGCTGGCTACCCAGGCTGGGCGGGTGTCGGTATCAGACTTTTTGGGCGGCTATGGTCTAACGGTAATTTTGCGCCACGGCGACGGCAACCTGGAGTCTCGCTACGCTCACCTGTCTCAGCTGGCGGTACAGGCCGGGGAGTGGGTCGAGCAGGGCGAAGTGATTGGTCTGGTCGGCAGCACGGGCACATCCACTGGTCCCCACCTGCACTTTGAAATGCGTCAGCTGACTGCCGAGGGCTGGGCGGCTGTCGACCCAATCGAGGTATTGGAGTACGGCGTTGCCAATCTGCTCGAAATCATCGACAATCCGCTGCTGGCCCTGGGCCGCGACGGAGCCGAAGCAGCGGCAACCGAGGAGGTCCTACCGGCTGACTATCCCTTCCGCCCGGCCCAGCCCAATGCCAGCTAGAGTGGTTAGGCGTAAACGGTCTGTCCTGGGCTGGGCATAGTCGCGATGGGCTACGTCGTCGAGCATCCTGTGCGGTTCCACGAGACCGATGGGGCCGGAGTGGTGTATTTCGCCAATGAATTGGTAATGTGTCACAGCGCCTATGAAGCATCCCTGGCCGCCGCCGGGATAGATCTGGGGGCTTTCTTCAGGGCGGAGGCGATCGCCTACCCGATCGCCCATGCCAGCATTGACTACCGCCGTCCGCTGCACTGCGGCGATCGCGTCACCATCCACCTGACCCCCACCCGTTTAGATGACTGCAGCTTTGAAATTCAGTATCAGCTGAAGCTGGGGGATACGCTGGCAGCCCAGGCCGTGACTCGCCATATCTGCATTTCGGTGGCCGACCGCCGCCGCTGCCCCCTGCCCATCGAGATGGAGCAGTGGCTGACCCGCTGGGGCGATATGTCCGCTGCTGAGGAGAGCCGGTGATGGAAGGTAGCTGGCAGGAGTGGCTGTTTGTGGGGGGCTATGTAGGATTTTTGGTGGCGATCGCGGTTATTGTGCTCACCTCTCGCCCTGACCCCTAGCTCTGCTTGTTCTACCGGCAGCCCAGTGAATCTCGCGTCGCGACCCCGGTAGTTGAATTCACCCCTGCCGCTGTCTTGCAGAGCTGACGAGCCTGGGCACCGTCTAGAATGGCTCCCGAAAAATCGGCTCCGGCGATCGCGGTGTCGTCAAAGGTAGCCCGCAGCAGAATGGTGTCCACCAGCACCGCATCGCTCAAGTCGCTGCGGGTGAAACTAACCGAGTCGAGCATGCCGGTGGTGAAGTCTGCCCCGTGAAAATTGGCGTCGGTCGCGACCGAACCGCTGAAGATAGCTCCCCGCACGTCGGCATCGCTGAAGTTGGTCAGTTCCAGGTTGGCGTTCGAAAATTCTGCCGCCCGCAGCTGCTGCCCAGAGAAATCTCTGCCCTTGAGTTCGGCATTGCTGAAGGACAGGGGTGGTGGGTAGTTTGGGTTTGCGGCGGCAACCCCCGTCCAAAGGCTAAACCCCAGGGCTAGGCCCAGGATGGCGACGAGGAACCGCTTGAGCAGGTTAGGCGGCAGATTAGGTAACCACGGCATGGAGATACCTCTAGGCGAACTGTTTTAGTTTTAACATTCGCATGGGGGCTGCGATTGTTCTGGCGATCGCGCCAGGTCAATTCCCTCAGCACCAAGTGTGCAGAGATTTTAGAGGCTGCAATTGGGGCCAGCCGCCGTCAAAGAATAACGCGTGCTCTGCCGTCACTCCCCGGATTTTGTAAGCAATTCTTAAAGTTGGCCGTATTGTTTCCGTAAATTCTCGGTGGCGCGCTCCCCCAAATACCCTGTAGTTCGATAGTCTTGATAGAAGCGCTTAAAGGGCGGCTTTGTTTTAACTTAAACGTCAGATAGGCGTCTCCTGATGGGGTTTCCCCCGGCTTCGGTCGGGGGTTTTATTTTGGGAGAAAAAGCTTTTCCAAACCCGCCCAAGTTGATCGTGGGGCGCAAGCTTGCCACAATGGGAATGCAATCAACGATACAAACCGTTACACAGCGGCCCTTCCTACGTAAATGAACTCAATCGGCATTCTTGGCATTCTTCTGGCGCTGCTGGCGGCAGGGGCAGGGGCCTACCTGCTTACCCCCCGTCGCTACGAGTCGTCTGACTCGGTGGCCAATTCCTACGATCAGTGGACCGACGACGGCATTCTGGAATTTTACTGGGGCGAGCACATTCACCTGGGCCACTACGGGGCACCGCCCCGGCGCAAAGATTTCTTAGCGGCTAAGGCCGATTTTGTCCACGAAATGGTGCGTTGGGGCGGCTTAGACGGTTTGCCTGCAGGCACTACGGTACTGGATGTGGGCTGCGGCATCGGCGGCAGCAGCCGAATTCTGGCCCGCGACTATGGGTTTGCGGTCACCGGGGTTACCATTAGCCCCAACCAGGTGCGGCGGGCACAACAGCTTACGCCCCAGGGCGTGGCGGCGCAGTTTCAGGTTGATGACGCTATGGCATTATCGTTTCCCGACGCCAGCTTTGACGTGGTGTGGTCGGTGGAGGCAGGCCCTCACATGCCCGATAAAGCCGTTTTTGCCCGCGAGCTGCTGCGGGTGCTGAAGCCGGGTGGTGTGCTGGTGGTCGCCGACTGGAACCAGCGTGATGACCGCAAAATTCCCCTCAACGCCTGGGAAAAGCCGGTCATGCGCCAGCTGCTCGATCAGTGGTCGCACCCGGCCTTTGCCAGTATTGAAGGCTTTGCCGAACAGCTGGAAGCTACCGGACTGGTGGCCGGGCAAGTTACCACCGCCGACTGGACCAGGGAAACCCTGCCCTCCTGGCTCGACTCGATTTGGCAGGGCATTGCCCGGCCCGCAGGACTGGTTAAATTTGGCCTGCCGGGTTTCATCAAGTCGGTGCGGGAGGTGCCGACCCTGCTGCTGATGCGGCTGGCCTTTGGCGCGGGGCTGTGCCGATTTGGCATGTTTCGCGCCGTGCGGGCCAGCCAGCCCGGTCAGCCTCAGGCGATGGTCACCGCATCGGACAGGTACACATCCTGAATCAGGTGAAACAGCTTCACCCCTTCTTTGAAATCGCGCTGGAAGGTTTTGCGGCCCGAAATTAGCCCCATGCCGCCAGCGCGCTTGTTGATGACGGCGGTGCGCACGGCCTCAGCGAAGTCGTTGTCGCCGGAGCCACCGCCGGAGTTGATCAACCCCATGCGACCGGCGTAGCAGTTGAGCACCTGGTAGCGGGTGAGGTCGATGGGGTGGTCGGTGGTGAGGTCGCTGTAGACCAGCTGGTGGGTTTTGCCGTAGGGCTTGCCCAGCGCCTTAGCTACGGCCCCATAGCCGTTGTTGTTGGTGGGCAGCTTTTGCTTGATGATGTCGGCCTCAATGGTGACGCCCAGGTGGTTGGCCTGACCGGTGAGGTCAGCGGCGGTGTGGTAGTCCTGGTCTTGTTTAAAGTCACTGCTGCGCAGGTAGCACCAGAGAATAGTGGCCATACCCAGCTCGTGGGCCCGCTGAAAGGCGGCGCTGACCTCTTGAATTTGCCGGGTTGACTCCTCGGAGCCGAAGTAGATGGTAGCCCCTACGGCCACCGCGCCCAGGTTCCAGGCCTGCTCGACATCGGCAAACATGATCTGGTCAAAGCGGTTGGGGGCGGTGAGCAGCTCGTTGTGGTTGAGCTTGACGATAAATGGGATTTTGTGGGCGTAGCGGCGCGACACGCTGCCCAGCACGCCAAGGGTGGTGGCAACGGCATTGCAGCCGCCCGCGATCGCTAGCTCCACAATATTCTGCGGGTCAAAGTACATGGGGTTGGGGGCAAAGGAGGCCCCGGCGGAGTGCTCAATGCCCTGGTCTACCGGCAAGATGGAGAGGTAGCCGGTGTTGGCTAGGCGGCCGTTGCCGTAAAGCTGCTGCAGGCTGCGCAGCACCTGAGGATTGCGATCGCTTTGGGCAAAAATTCTATCGACCCAGTCTGGCCCTGGCAGGTGAAGCATCGACTTTGAAACCTTGGCCTCATAGTCGAGCAGCGAATCGGCCTCGGGGCCGAGCCAGTCGGCGATCGTACTGGGGGATGATAGGGCGGTTACCATAGCTTTGTATTGTGTAACAACATCGAATTGCTGAGGGCTGTCTAAACCTTAGCCCAAGGTCAGAAGAACGTGGATCTACCCAGGGTTCGGGCCAGAGTTACGGGCAGCCAGCGCTTTTTTGTCGTCAGTTACAGAGACAAACCTGAGTTGGGTTTCCCTACAGGCTCAAATCATGCCGGACGAACCTGAAATCAAGCTGAGTTTGACGACATACACTGCATCCAAACTCAAAAAACTCACATAACAACAGGTATCCCGTAGGGGCAAACGGTCGTTTGCCCTACAGCTCGGGGGCATGACAATGGAGTTAGGTTGATCACAACAAACCCTGCCAAAACCGACCGCGCGATTGCAGGGGGCGATCGCCCCCCTTCGCAACGGTAAAACGCCGCTCGGCTAGACAGTGCACTGATGGGTTTTGGTGGAAGTGCCATAATCGGGTCAATGCCCCTGCCGCTTCTCGCCCCATGCCAACTATTGACTACCTCCGCATTAGCCTCGTCGATCGCTGTAATTTTCAGTGCCAGTACTGTATGCCCGAGGGGGCCGACCTGCAGTACCTGCCCCAGATGGAGTGGCTGACCCGCGCTGAACTGCGGCAGCTGTTGCAGGAGGTGTTTATGCCCCTGGGGTTCTCAAACTTTCGGCTGACCGGAGGCGAACCACTGGTGCGGCCCGGCATTGTGGATATCGTGCGCGACATTGCCGAACTGCCGGGGACAACGGATTTAGCGCTGACGACCAACGCCTTTTTACTCAGCGGCCTGGCTCAGGATCTCTGGGATGCCGGGCTGCGGCGGATCAACATCAGCCTCGATTCGCTGGACCCGGTGATTTTCGATCGCATCGTCGGCGGGCGGGGCAGGTCGCGCTGGCCCCAGGTTTGGGAGGGCATTCAGGCGGCGCACCGGGTCGGGTTTTCGCCGCTGAAGCTCAACGTAGTGGTGATTCCTGGCGTCAATGACCACGAGGTGCTGGATCTGGCGGCGCTCACCCTCGATCGCCAGTGGCACGTGCGCTTTATCGAATTTATGCCGATCGGCAACGATAGCCTGTTTGCCGAAAAGGGCTGGGTCGATTCAGAAACGCTGCGCGATCGCATTCGGCAGCGTTGGGGCCTGACCGAGGGCGCGGTGCGGGGCAACGGCCCGGCGGATGTGTTTCAAATTCCGGGCGCTCAGGGCACGGTGGGGTTTATTAGCCAGATGTCGGAGTGCTTCTGCGATCGCTGCAACCGCATGCGCCTATCGGCAGACGGCTGGCTGCGTCCCTGTCTGCTCAACGAAACTGGCCAAATCGATCTCAAGACCGCCCTGCGCCAGGGTGTTCCCACCGCAGAACTAAAGCGCCAGGTGGCGGAATTGCTGGCGGCAAAGCCCGATATCAATTATAAAATGCGCCAGTCGGGCACTACCGGAGCCTACGGGCGCACCATGTCGCAAATCGGCGGCTAGTGCTCTGTCAAGACTTAAATTCAGGGTAAGGCTATTCTTGGAATGGCCCTCCTCACGGTGCATTGCTGCGCGAATGCACCCTACGGCACCCTAATCCTTAGCATTGATGCTGCACTAGCCCAAAAACAGCTTGTAGGCGGGGTTTTGGTTTTCATCCCAGTACTGGTAGCCGAGATTGTCTAGAAAGGCCTGCCACTGGGGCATTTCGTCGGGCGGCACCTGAATGCCTGCTACAATGCGGCCGTAGTCGGAGCCGTTGTTGCGGTAGTGAAACAGGCTAATGTTCCAGTCGGGGCTCATGGCGCTGACGAACTTCATCAGCGCTCCGGGGCGCTCCGGAAACTCGAAGCGGTAGAGCAGCTCATCGTGGGCTAGGGGCGACTTGCCGCCGACCATGTGGCGCAGGTGCATTTTCGACAGCTCGTCGTCGGTCAGATCGAGCGTTTTTAAGCCTTTGGACTCGAACAGCTGGGCCATCTGCTCAGCATCGGCGCGCCCCTGCACCTCTAGCCCCACAAAAATGTGGGCCTCGTGGTTGTCGGCGATGCGGTAGTTGAACTCGGTTAGATTGCGGGTGCCCAGGCATTCGCAGAAGGCCTTGAGGCTGCCCGGCGTTTCGGGGATGGTGACGGCAAAGATGGCCTCGCGATGTTCACCAATTTCGGCCCGTTCAGCGACGAAGCGGAGGCGATCGAAGTTCATGTTGGCCCCGCAGGCCACGGCTACCAGGGTTTGATCGGTGATGCCGCTGCGCTCGACGTAGGCTTTTGCGCCTGCGATCGCCAGTGCCCCCGCCGGTTCCAAAATCGATCGCGTGTCCTCAAACACGTCCTTAATCGCCGCGCAGATGTCGTCGGTGCTGACCAGAATGATGTCGTCCACGTACTGCTGACAGAGGCGAAAGGTTTCTTCGCCCACCTGGCGCACCGCCACGCCATCGGCAAATAGCCCCACCTGGCTCAGCCGCACTCGCTCACCCGCTTTGAGCGATCGCGCCATAGCATCTGCCTCAATCGGCTCCACCCCAATAATTTTGATCTCGGGCCGCAGCCGCTTCACGTAGGCCGCAATGCCCGAGATCAAGCCCCCGCCGCCGATCGCCACAAAGATGGCGTGGATAGGCTGGGGGTGCTGCCGCAAGATCTCCATGCCGATGGTGCCCTGCCCGGCAATTACGTGGGGATCGTCGAAAGGATGCACAAAGGTCAGGCCTTTTTCCTCCGAGAGCTGGCGGGCGTGGGCGTAGGCGTCGTCGTAGGTTTCGCCAAACAGCACCACCTCGCCGCCCCGCGCTTTCACCGCGTTCACCTTCATCACAGGCGTCGTGGTGGGCATCACAATAATGGCGCGGGTACCCAGCTGTTTCGCGCCCAGCGCCACCCCCTGGGCGTGGTTCCCCGCTGAAGAGGCAATCACCCCCGCCGCCAGCTGCTCTGGCGACAGGTGGGCCATTTTGTTGTAGGCGCCCCGCAGCTTAAACGAAAACACCGACTGCACATCTTCTCGCTTCAGCAGCAGCCGATTTTGCAGCCGCGCCGACAGGCTGGGGGCTATCTCCAGGGGCGTTTCCTGCGCTACATCGTAAACTCGGGCGGTGAGAATGCGTTCGAGGTAGTCGGTAGGCATTGCAGGAGAGGCGAAAGGATAAACCCATATTTTAGAGCGGTGATGGCCTCAACAGTCCTCTCAGCAGTTCTCAGAGTCAAAGATTCAACACCGCGCGAAGGCCGTTGGCGCAGTCGCCCCAGAGGGGCTAGACCGGCCCCCACGAACCATCGCCGCCTCGGCTATCCACAGTTGGGCAGCCTGTCCCCATCGCCGGAAGTAGCCTGGCGTTACTGGGCTGTGGCCTCCAGCTTGAAGTAAGCCATCGCCTGCTGCAGCTGCTCTGCCTGAGCGGCAATGTCGTGGCTGGAGGCGGCCACCTGGGCGGCGGCCGTAGCGTTGTGCTGGGTCACCTCATCCAGCTGCACCATGGCGGTGTTGATCTGGGCAATGCCGTTGTTTTGCTCCAGGCTCGATCGGGTAATTTCGGCAATCAGCTCTGAGGTTTGCTGAATGCTGGGGACGATTTGCTGAAACAGGTCGCCAGTGCGTTTGCTGACCACCATACTGCGATCGGCCAGGGCGGTAATTTCCTCGGCGGCAAGGCGGCTGTGCTCAGCTAGCTTGCGCACCTCCTTGGCAACGACGGCAAACCCTTTGCCCGCTTCTCCGGCTCGGGCGGCCTCCATAGTGGCGTTGAGGGCCAGCATATTGGTCTGCTCAGCAATATCTTCGATCACGTTGATTTTGGCGATGATGTCCTGAATCACCTGGACGGTTTCGGCAACCGCCCTTTCACCTTCATCAACCCTGGTCACCGATTCAATAGCCGACTGATAGGTGTACTCGGCCTGCTTGGCGTTGTGGTTGATGATGGCATTTAGCTCTTGAATGGCGGCGGTGGTCTGAACCACGCTGGCCGCCTGCTTTGAATTTCCTAACGAAAGCCCCTGCGCCGCCCCACTTAAGCAGTCAGACATCTCTAGCATGCGTCTGGCCGACTGCTGCTCGTCTTTAATAATGCTGGACAGGCGCGTTGTCATGACCTGTAGCGCGTTCAGCATTTGACCGATCTCATCCTCTCGACCAACCGGAATGGTAGAGGAAAGATTGCCCGCAGCCACCTTCTGGGCGATCGCTGCTGTGGTGACAATCGGCTTCGTAATTCGACCCGCCAGGTAGTAGGCCAGGCTGACCACGCCCAGGCCAATCAAAAGACTGCCTGCCAAAATGTAAAGCGCCAGCCGGGAGGCAAAATCTAGGGTACTGCCCAGCTCATTTTCGAGGGCGGCCAGCCCGTTTTGAGAATCGTTGAGAAAACTCTCAAGGGTGCTGTTGTAGGCCGCTTTGGTGCTCTCGTACTCGGGGCCATCCAGCAGGGCCAGGGCCTGTTCGGGCTGCCCCGCCTCCAGCAGGTTTACAACGTCTGTTTCAATCTCAGCTAGTTTGTCGTTCAGCCCCTTTTGCTGGTTAAAAAGGGCCTGGATATCAGGATCGGCGGCATTGGCCTGGGCCGCTATGATCAGATTTTCCAGGGGGGCGAAATTGGCATCGTAGCGCTCTTGCCACTGGCTGTCCTGGGTCAATACGTAGTTGCGCATCGACTGGGTTAGCACTTCGTCTAACCACATGATCTGCTGGGCGCGGGACAGCTGCTGCTGCGATGCACTGACCGAAATTAGCCTGGTGCGAATTTGCCCGACCGCGAAGTACATCATGGTTCCCACACTGACCAGGGCGATCGCTCCGAAGAGATACCCAACAAAAATGCGCGTGCGAATTTTGCTAGAGGTTAAGTGCTTGAGTAGGAACATCATGGCTCCGGGGATATGGGTAAGTGCACAGGCGGCTATGTCCAGCTTTCCCGCGCCAATCTGCAATCCAACGTTTCTGAGCCAGAGAACTGAACTAGCTCTTTGGGGCTAAAGCATCAAGAATTAGGCGAGAGAGCGATTAGAGAACTCCGATCGCCCTATCCTGAGATACAGTTGCAGGTGAAATTGGCACCGCGTCCATGGCCCTTCGCTCTCCATTTCGCCCCAAAAACTCTAGCGCTCCTGGCTCCGTACAGGTGTGGGTGGGGGCGCGGCCCCGGCGGCTGAGGCGCGGGCTGGTGCTGCTGCTGGCTTTAGGCAGCTTTGGGGCTGGGCTGGCGCTGCTGGGGCTGAGTTTTCGGCTGGGGCTGCGGCTCATGCTCAACCCGGATGCATTGCCTGGGGTCTTGGCGCAGTTTCAGCGATCGCAGCAGGTGGCCTTACCGCCGGCTACCAGCCTGGAGGATCTGCGCCAGCAGGCGGAGGCAGCCCAGCAGCGCCTGGGCGAACCGCTGCCGCTAGGCGAACCCGACCCTAACGGCAGCGGCATGCTGCTGGTGCCGGTGATTGAGGCCACCTCGGGGGCCATTGCCTCGCTCACGCTGCTGGAGAGCAAGGGCTACGATGGCGAGCTGAGGGCGATCGCAACTCTCCCCGTCCCTCCCCTCTCAAAAGATCTGGTGCTGGCCCCCTGGCTCAACAATTCCCAGGCCCCTACCGCTGCTCCATCTACGTTTGCCCTGACCCAGGTAGTGCCGCTACCCGCTCCGCCCGTGGCGACCGACGGCATGTGGCTGACCCTGGAGGGCACCTGGCTGCAGCAGGGTCTGACCCTGCGCTACGGGCACCTGCTGCACTACGACCCTCAACATCAGCGGCTGGCGCTGCTTAAACCTTGGAGCAGCCCTGTTAACCGCCCCCCCCAGTGGGCCGACCTGGACGGAGATGGCCCCAGCGATTTGATTATTGACGAAACGGTTGGGCTAGAGACGGTGCTGGGGGGCTGGCAGGTGATAGCTGGGGCTACGCCGCGCCTGCACCTGGTGTCGTGGGTACGAGTGCCTGTGGATGCCGGTGCTCAGGCTGGGGCCTATCAGCAGGCGCTGCGCCTGGCCCGCAGCGGTCTTTGGAGTCTAGCCGAAACCTCCCTGAACAATCTCAAAGCCGCTCTGGCTGACAGCTGGACTCCTGCCGCAGAGGCTCAGCTCAGGCTGGCTAAGCGCCATGCTGCCATTACGCGACAGCAGGCCGACCAAGACTGGTCAACGCCGACCCAGCAGGTGCTGGCCCTATTGATTGATGGCCGTTGGGAGGCCGCCCTGACCCAGATGGAAACTAACCCCGACCAGCTGCCCACTCTTATTAACCGACTGGGTACCGATCGCGGTCGCATGTGGAACCGCATTAGCGCCGCGGCGGCGCGCCCCGACCCCGACCCGGCAGTCTATGCGTGGGGCGGCCTGGCCCTTAAAGCCCAGCAAAACCAACCCACCAGTCTGGATGGTGCCACCCAGGACTGGCTGACTCGTCAGCCGGTGCCCGCCGCTACCCACCAGCGGCTCAGTCGGCTGCTGACCGCGCTGTCTAACTCTCAGTCCCAGACCGTCGCCAGCAAAAGTGCCGAGGCTACCCGTCAGGACTCGGATCAGGGGGCGATCGCGCCAGCTCAGACTTCTAGCGGGACGATCGCGATCGCCCCACTGGAGGCCATCATTGGTCAGGCCAGACCCATTTCTGCCCCCCCAACCGGCTACGCTGCGCCGGGTCAGACTCTCGACCCTGCTTTGGGGCAGTGGTATGCCGTAGAACTGCGAACCGTTCGCCAAAATCAAGCTTGGCGGCAGGGTTTTGCTACACCCGCCGCGGCTGACCCCGCTGTAGTTTGGCCTGCAGTTCGCCCCGCTGCCCAAGCTTCGCCGCAGGTGCTGCGCTGGGTTACCCCTACCACTGGAGTGCCTAGCCCCCTCACCGTGCGGGGGTTGAGCTTAGCCGACGGTAATACTACCCTGCTGGCCACTGGCCCGGCAGTTACCGATTCTGTACTGCCGCCCCTGGTGTTTTCGCAGGGGGCGCTGACCTGGCTCGATGCCAACCAGCAACAGCGACCTGATGCTGAGGCGATCGCAACGCCCGTCAGCACCGTTCTCTTTGGCAGTCAGCCGCTGCCGACGGGGTTTGCTGGGGCGCTGACCGATCTGACTCAGCACAGTCTTGACTTGACTGGCGATGGTCAGCCCGAGCGGGTGCTGACCTGGGACGATGATGCCCTGTCCCGGCTGGCCCAATGGCAGCTGTCGGTGGACAGATCGTCGCCAAAAACAGTGATTTTGAACTCAGACAATCAGGTAATTTACAGCGATTTGTATGCGCCTCAATCGCTGGTAGCGCTGACTAATCCAGCCGACGGTGCGATCGCGCTACTGGTGCACCGGGCTGGAAGCTACGAATTGCTGACCTGGAACGCTGCAACAAAGCAGTTCGAGTAAGCTTTCGAAAATCACTGGCAGTAATAACCCTGGCCGCAAACTTTGATTGCGAAAATACCGTTAGAACCGCTGTCAAGGGCCCACAAGGCAATGATGCACCTGCCGGTCGGCTCTCTCTTTGGAAATCATGCTCTCGGCCTTTAGTATACACATGTCTACCGATTGAGAGAGAGTTTCCATTATTACTCCTGGCGAATGAGAGATGTCGATTTAAAGGCAATTGACGACAATGGAAACGTAAGCATTTTACGTCTTTCCAAGATTTAACTCAAGCACTTTATGCAAGTCTTGGAACCTTATTTGTGCTTATCTCATCCGTGCTTGAAGTCTCTTTTGCAGTATTTGGCTGCTGATGTCTTTGGGTGATGAGAATAAAAAATTCTTTTGAATAACTTAAATAATTTGAAAGTCTTACTGTAGTTCTAAATTAGGCCAATGAAACTTCGTACACCTCGTCCCAAACAAATTATTCCTCTCTTTATTCTATTGATGGTGATGCCTTTGGGGGCCTGTCGCGTCGAACAAGAAGAGACCGGTAGCTTGCCCGATGTAAATGTCGATGTGGAACCTGGCAATTTGCCTGAGTATGACATTGAAGGACCCGATGTCAATGTCGGCGTTACAGAACGAACGGTCACGGTCCCCAGAGTAGTGGTGGTTCAAGAAGAAGAAACCGTCCAGGTTCCTTACATCGACGTTGATCTGCCCGGGGCGGAGCGGATTGAGCGCACCATTACCCCAGAGGTTGAAGTGCCTTCGGGTGGATATGACCTGACGATACAAGGGGTCTATGCTGTCAATGACGAACTCTGGGTTGTCTCTCAGCTAGATGAAGTGGATGCCGATGCTCCCGAGGCAGTTGTACGAGTTTCTGATCGAGTCGTGCTAAATGCGCCCGATATGCCAGTGCGCCACTTTGTTATTGGTGAACGTCCCGAAGGAACCTTTAACGAACAGTACACTTTCATCGATAGCCGTGACGAGATTGCGCCTGAGCTAAATGCTGGTCGTCAGCTCTACGACCAAGTTACCACTTGAGCTTGAGAAGCATATCAGTAATTCCAACGTCATGCGCAGTCTACAAGCTAGTCTGCGTATGACGTTGAAAGTTTTACCTGTACCAAACTTTGCTCACAAAGTCTTGGCTTTACATCGATACATTTAGAAAATGCAGATTATGATTGCTTAGTTTGCAGACTTAAAGCACCATCAATCCAGTGATGTGCGATCGCGTGCTCCATAGCCACCTGAGTTTCAGGAAACACGACAAATTCACAGCCCGTTGCCCTGACCTGCTGGGCGATCGCCTCTAAATCGTGCTGTCGCTTAGCGTCGTTAGGGGTGACGTTGCGAATGTAGATAGCGAGAATGCGATCGGGATAGTCTTTGACCAGCTGTTGGTAAATCCAGGCATCTTTTTGCCCGCTATCACCAATCAAAATAAACGGGAGGGGAGCAAGAGAATCTAAAATTGGCGTAATTTGCTCTGCCTTGTGGCTTTCATGGTCAAAAGACAGCAGGTTAGCGGGCGACAGTTCAATATCTCTGAGCAAAATTGAGCCGCAGGGAATATGGTTGAAATCCATGAACTTTTCAAACAGATCATACATATTCCAGGCGCTGCTAGAAACGTAGAATATGGGATTTTTATTGTCATCGCCAGGCTGACCCTGCTGAAGGGCTCGATAAAACTCTGCTACCCCAGGAAACGGGCGGCGAGTGCGTTCATTGCCAAGATAGGCAATGCGAATCATTTTGAGCAGATCGGTAGCCGCTGTGTGCATGATGGTATCGTCAATATCGCTGATAACGCCAAACTGGGCGCGCTCCGATACCACCATAATTTCGCTATCTACTTTAATGGGCTCTGAATGTTGCGGCAGCGGCTCGAGCAATTCTAAGGTGATGGGTTGCCAAAGCTGACTATCTTTCTGGACGGCTTCAACAGGTCGATCAGAGAGTTTAAACTCAATGTTGAAATACCCCTCATCGTCAGTTACAACCTCTTGCTGAGCGGTGCCAAAATACGCTCGCAGACGCGCTCCTTCAACCTCGTCTGACTCAAAACGGCGATACATGTTGCGAATGTTTTTCCAAACTGAGGCATTTTCCTCGCGTAGCTTAATGCCCTGATCCTGCAACACGCGTCCCTTGATGTGCAGATGATTGGGGGTGCCATAGCCGCGATAGAACATGATGCAGATCGGATCTTCCTCTAGCCCTAGCAGGTCAGAAAGCTTTTCTTTGACTGCCCCTTGAAGGTCATCGAGACGACCCATCGCGGCTGAGATCAGACGAATACCCTGCATGGCTGCGCCACCTCAGGTCTATGCTTATTTAAGCCAACTTAGCGTAATTTTTTTCTTTTAACCTCTACCTAGCTAGAGATGTTGCCTTAGGTTTTGAAGCCAGAATCAGCTACCTACATTTCGCGAATTGCGCAGGTAGTTCAAAGCGATCGCCTGGGCGAAGAGAAGATTAACGATAGATAAAAAGCTTGAATAAATCGTCATTAAGTTAATCCCTGCCCACTACGGCAAATGCCATTTGCCCCTACAGTTTGGTCTGAATGAATGCGGGTTGTGCAATTCGGATTGGCTATTCCCCCCACCTCCTCACCTCTTCACCTCCCAACCTGCGAGAACCGCTTCGCGTCTACTCCTCCTCCCACTCACCGCGATCGCCGCCAGTTAAACCAGTTCTCGGCCCAGTCGCGCCGCCAGGTGCCGGGGTGCCAGCGCTGCTGCTGCCAGGTGTTCACCATCAAGGGCAGAATAGCCGTCAAACTGTGGGGCAGCGTCGGCAGTCGGTCTAGCTGCTGGAGCGAAATGCCCTGCTGCATGGCCAGGGTCAGGGTATGGATCAATTCGCTGGCCCCAGGGCCACAAATTTGAGCTCCAATCAGCTGCCCATCGGCTCGCACCACCCAGCGACAAAAGCCCATGATGTCGTTGCCCTGGTGAGCCCTGAGCAATTGACCGAAGGGAACTTGCAGCACCGTGGCCTCGCTGCCGTACCAGCGCCGGGCCTGGGTGGCACTCAGACCCAGACGGGCGTACTCGGGCGTGGTGTGCAGCAGGGCCGGGCGATCGCGAAAAGACAGCTTGCGCCACGGTAGGTAAAGCAGGTTGCGCAGGGCGATCGCCACGTCTTGATGATCGGTAGTTTCAGCCCAGAACCCGCCAATCGCAGGGCCACAGGCAAAGACGCGGGGGTGGGCGGTCGCGAGGCGATCGTCCACCGGCAGTGCCGTAGTATTACCGTGCACGGTGCGGGGGCGAATACCGACGCTGCCTAAGTTGAGGCCTTCTAAAAGCGGGTGGGGCGCGGTGGCGAGAATTAGGGTCTGAGCGGCGATCGCGCCGCCGTCACTGAGCAAAAGTTCAACATCGTCTTTTTGGCGAATGGTTTCGATCTGACTGCCCAGCCTCAGGC
>PYER01000463.1 GCA_003017855.1 filamentous cyanobacterium CCT1 | reverse complement strand
GGCGTATATCGAGGGTCATCGGGACCAGCAATCCAGAGTTCGACATCGCTGACTTGAGCAACAGAGCGAAAAGCACTAATCAGACGTTGAAGGTTTTTATAGGGGGCATGGCGCCCGACGTGCAGGAAATAGTTTTTCCTGGGCAAGTCTAAGGGATAAAAATGTTGGTCATCGTGGGCGAGAGGTACCACGGTCATTTTTCTGGCAGGTATTTGGCAAAATCGAATTACGTCTTGGGCTGTTGCCTCGGAGTCACACAATATGTGTTCGGCCTGCCGTAATACAGCAGGAATGTAGAAGCGAAAATAAGGTACAAGTGGTGAAATACCTGGAGAAAGACGTAACGGAATTAAATCATGGACAGTGACAACTGTTCGACAAGATTGAAACAAAGGCATTTCTGGCAAAGGCGAGAACAGTAACGTGCTTTTAGTTTGTCGATAAAGGGTGGGAAGTTGGGTTTGTAACCAAAGCAGACGCTTGAGATGTCCCCGCCCTCCTTGTTCAGGAGTCATGTCACCAGGGATCTTCAAGTGTTGATAGTGATCGTGACTAGTGGTGCTAAGTAGGATAGGGTTGAGGTTTCTCAACTGTGGCAGCAGATTCAGCGCATATGTGCTGATACCTGTAGGCCGCTCCATGACGACCGATAAGTTGACAAGTAGGGAACTCAATGAGGGACTCACAGTATGGATCGATATGCGGCTAAAGTTTCTTGGGCGGTGCGCTGCCATGAATAGGTAGCAGCCCTGGCTTTACCACGATCAATGAGGGTTTGGCGGAGAGAGCGATCGCTAATTACCCGATACAGGCCGTCAGCAAGTTCCTCGGCATCTGAGGGATTTACCAAAAGTGCGGCATCCCCCGCCACCTCTGGCAAAGAAGACTGATTAGAGGTAACTACAGGACAACCCAAAGCCATCGCTTCTAGCACTGGTAGTCCAAACCCCTCGTAGAAAGAAGGATAAGCAAAGACATCAGCGTAGACATAACTGGCAGCAACCTCGTGATCTGACAAATAGCCAAGATGATGAATGTGAGACTTCCATGGTGACTCTTCAATCGCCTTAAGAATGGGCTCAAACTGCCACCCTTTCTGGCCGATTAGGATTAACTGATGCTCTATTTTTTGCGTCGATTTCAGCTGCTCAAAAGCTTGAATTAAAGTGAGCACATTCTTGCGAGGCTCCAAGGTACTTACCAGCAGTATATATGGACTTTCTCCTAGCTGAGATGGCCTCTTTAGCTTGTCAATATCTAAGGAAATACCGCTGTAGCGACTTGCTAATGGAGTTACCCGTATGTGATCGGGAGATACACCTAAATATTCTACGATTTCCTGCTTAGAGCTTTCTGCATTTGTGATCACCAGATCGGTCCACTGTATACACTGCCGAACTCGATGGTTATAAGTTCGCACCACTGATGTCACGTAGTTTGGATGGCGTATAAAGGATAGATCATAAATGTTCATTACTCGCTTGCTATGGCGACAAGGATATACAGCAAAATTAGTCCCATGATAAATATCAGGAGAATCAAATTTGCTCTCTAATTTTTCCAGAATTGGATTGTTTGGGATTTTGGATAGTATGCCCAGAATTCTAACTGGTAAGGGTAAAAAAAGAACTCTAGAATACTTATGCAATAAACTAGGAACTGCCCAGTTTCCTAAAAGCCAATCTCGAAGACCAGGATAATAGGAAACGCCTGATAAATAAAAAGACTCTGGCTGTTGAAGGGCATACAAAGCATCTAACATATTTAGCACATAGTGTCCCACTCCGCTCGGCTTATCTTTAACAGACGTTGCTTCGAAAACGACTTTCATCACGGCTATACCATTGATTGGTTGTAGGCATATATGATCTTTGGCGGTGCTGTCAGCATTGGCGAACCTAGGCATGAGTGGAGGCGGCGGCACGGTCAGTATACAAGGAAGATTGGGGAGGTAGCTTTTTCCGAAGCCCTACTAACCCGGTATAAGTTTTGCTGGTATGATACCGAGCGACTGCCTATTTAGGGATGGAATGTTGTAAGCATGCTTATTGAGATCGATAGTAGCCGGCTACCAAAGGTTTGAGCGTCCCTTGGGTGGGGCGCTTAGATAGGTTCTGTGGAACAACGATAGTCTTTTATGAGCCTGAGTCGGGCAGCACCAAAGATAGCGGTATACGTGAAGTGCAGGATACGCTCCCAGGCAGTGAGTACAAATACATCAGAACGAGGCGGATTGAGATTTATCTCTCCTCACTTTTGTGTGTCGTAACCCGTCCCAAATGGCTAAAGTCGAGTTAAGATGCCATTTGCTAGTGGGTCGGCAGAGTCTACTGGTGAAGTGTCAGCTTAATTTTTTGGTTGGCTAGAGTTTAGAATGGTGGATGCTCTATCTCATTGTTTAGCAAGCCGAGGGCGCATGCTTAATAAATATGTACCCAGCAGACAGTACGAGCAAGTGCCTCTTAGAATATGACACCGAAGCCAGCCAACCACCGAAAAATGCCAAAAGATGCGGGGCAAAAACAGCCGACGGAGATGATCATCCGCCCTATTACTGGTTCCTTCTGGCAGAGCTTTCGAGAACTGTATCTGTACCGGAGTTTATTCTGGAGCTTGACTAGGCGAGATATTAAGTTGCAGTTTCAGTCAATGTACCTAGGTGTAGCCTGGGTTACTGTCAGGCCATTACTCATGGTGACACTGTTTGCCCTATTCAAACGGTTTTCCGGAGCAAATTTGCATGTACCTATTCCCTATATGCTTTATGTC
>PYER01000132.1 GCA_003017855.1 filamentous cyanobacterium CCT1 | reverse complement strand
GGTGGGTGGGTGGAATGTGTTCTGTGAGCAGGGTCGAGAGGGGTGCCCCAGCGATCGCTCATACCGGTCCGCACCGCCTCCGGTAGGGTTTCAAAATGTTGAAGGTAGTCGGTGACTGAAAGCGACTGGTGAATCTGGCGAAAGTCGCGGCCTTCGGGGTCATTGGTGACGCCCTGAGTAAGGTATTGAATCAGCTCGTCGCCATCGGTGGGGATGTCGCCGACGCTATAGCCAGCGGCTTTGAGGGCGCGCAAAACTTCGATCGCGCTTTGAGGCGTATCTAAACCCACCCCGTTGGCGAGACGGCCGTCGCGGTTGGGGTAGTTGGCGAGAATTAGGGCAATGCGGCGATCGCAGATCGGGGTGCGGCGCAGGCTGGCCCATTGGACAGCCAGATCGGCCACAAACTCGACGCGATCGGCCACGGGTTCGTAGGTGACCACATCGGTCTCTAGCACCTCGCTGCGCTGGTTGGCCGCCTTAAACGATACGGCGCGGGTGATGATTCGCCCGTCCACCTCGGGCAGGGCCACATTCATGGCGATGTCGCGGGGCGAGAGGCCCAGGGTTTGGCTGGCCCAAGCCGCCTCGGTGCCGCCGCTAAGAATGACCTGCAGCACTGGCACATCCAGACGTTCCCACAGCGCCAGGTTGGGGCTGGCCCCGTCCAGCTTAGCCACCGAAAAGCTGGTTGTGTTCAGCAGCACGTCAATGCCGTCGCCGTCCTTGGGCTGGAGCAGGTCAACCAGTTCGGCCTGCACGTCGGGGTCTTGCAGCGACGACACAAACACCGGCAGCGGCTCCAGTCCCCGCTTGACCAGGGCGGCGCAGAGGGCGTCAATGGGGGCGGTGTTGCCCGCTAGGTAATGGGCACGGTAAAACAGGAGGCCGATTTTGGACTTTGAATTTTGTTCGCGTAGCGTCTCCAGAGGAGAAATTTTGAATTTTGCACTGGCAGAATACACCCCAACTTTAGGAATAGGTTGAGGGTCGGGAGGCTGGAACGCGGTGTTGAGGACGCGATCGCATACCCACATCAACCCATTTGCCATATTCTCAACGCCGCCTTCGTTGAGGTAGCGCCATAGCTGGTTGGCCACCGTCAGCGGTACCGTCGAGTGGCTGATCAGGTCTGGGGCGGGGCGATCGTCGCCGGGCAGCATAATTAGGGCGGCGCTGGTGTCGGCGGCCACCTCGCGCACCACCTCCAGGCCGTAGGGCCAGTAGGCGCGGCCTCCCAGCAGGCGCACCACGATCAGCTGGGCGTGGCGCAGCACGTCGTCGGCGTAGGTGTCGATAGCGAGCTGCTGCTGTAGCTGCAGCAGGCTGGCCACCCGCAGGGCCGGAAAACCCGTCGGGAACCGGGCTCGGCTGAGGCTTTGAATATCGGTGTCGGCAGCGGTCAAAAACACCAGCGGAGCCGGGGTTTGCTCGACAAAAATCACGCCCTCGGTATCGGGAGTCCAGCCGCCGGGGGTGGCTGCTAAGCGATGCATGGGCGTTCTCTAGAACAACAACTGGGGCAACGACAAATCTGAAGGAACTCTAGCGTAAGTCAGCCCAGCACCAAAACGAAAGCTACGATGATGTTTCTGACTGCTTCCTTAGGTCAAATCCTTAAGGCTTTCTTCCGCCGCCCCCCTCGTTCAACCCACCGCAATGGACGCGTTCAGTCCCAAAATGTAAGGATGCCTAAATTTACAGACCGTGGCACTGAACAGGTGATGCCCAAAGCAGCGCTGGTTTTGCTGGGGCAGTTTTTGGGTCAGTACAGCCAGCAGCACCAGCTTACCCTGCTCACCGAGGCAGATCTGCCCGCCGACACCGCTGCCGACGGCAGCTTCTGGTATCTGTGGGGGCCTGAACTCAAGCTGGTGGTCGTGGCGCGCCCCCATCCGGCCGATCGCGATCGCATCTCAGTTCGCCTGATCACCGATGCCAGCGCCGCAGACACCTGGCTCAAGCAGCAGGGGTTACCAAAATCTGCGCCTCAGGTCTCCACCAGCACCGCCGCCCTGGGCCAGTTTATGCTGGCCTGGGTCAGCACCTGCGCCGAAGCCAGTACGACCAGCGCCCAAACCGTGATCACCTGGCAGCAGGAGCGCCGCCTGCTGCTCAACCAGGTAATTGCCAAAATTCAGGGCAGTCTAGAGCTGGCCGAAATTCTCGAAACTACCGTTGCCGAGGTCTGCCGCTTTTTGCAGGCCGATCGCCTGCTGATCTACCAGTTCGACCAGCCTCCCCTGACTCAGCTCAAGCCGATGGCCAGCGAAGGCGAGAACGACCATCCGCAACCCCTGCAGGCCGACTCCGAAACCGACGAAAGTCCCCAACCGGTCGGCTATATCACCTACGAAGCGCGATCGAGCGATCGCCTGCCCTCGGTGCTCCACTACACCGAACAGCTCTGCTTTCAAAGCCATCCCGACTATCCCATTCGCGCCCTGCACTACCGTCAGGGGCGGCCCATCATCATCGATGATATTGCCGACGCCTACCGCGACCTGCCCTGCATGCTGACCTTCCTGCAGCAGGTGCAGGTGAAGTCAAAGGCGGTGGTGCCCATCGTGGTGGGGCAAACCCTCTGGGGCCTGCTGATTGTGCACCAGTGCGACAACCCGCGCGCCTGGCAGCCCTGGGAAACCGAGTTTTTGCAGCACATTGCCGAGCACCTGGCGATCGCCATCAACCAGGCCCAGCTCTACCAGCAGCTGCAGCAGCAGACCCAAAACCTCGAAGTTTGCGTGGTCGAGCGCACCCAGGATCTGCGCGACGCCCTAATCGCTGCCGAGGCCGCCAACCGCGCCAAAAGTGAGTTTTTGGCCACCATGAGCCACGAGCTGCGCACGCCTCTGACCTATATCATCGGCATGTCGGCCACCCTCCAGCGCTGGTCGCTGGGCGAACTGTCTCCCCGCCAGCGCGACTATCTCTCGACCATTCAGGCCAGCGGCGAGCACCTGCTGCGCGTTATCAACGACATTTTGGATGTCTCTAAAATTGAGAATGGCCGCACCGTTCTAGATGTGCGGCAGTTCTCCCTGACCTCCCTTTGCCGCCAGAGCGTCGACGCCTTTCGCAACGAAGCGGCGCGAAACACCATCGACATCGGCCTCGACCTCAAGCTCAGCAACGGTCAGGATACCTTTGTTGCCGACCCCCGCCGGGTGCGGCAAATTCTCGCCAACCTGCTCAGCAATGCCGTTAAATTTACCCCCGCCAACGGCAAAGTCGTGCTGCGGGTGCGGCGCGAGCAAAACGACGCCGTGTTTCAAATCGAAGATACCGGCATCGGCATTTCACCCACCGCCCAGCCCCTGCTGTTTGAAAAATTTCAGCAGCTCGAAAACGTCCGCCAGCGAGAACACCAGGGCACCGGGCTGGGTCTGGCCCTGACCAAACAGCTGGTCGAGCTGCACAGCGGCTCGATCAAGGTGAGTTCTGAGGTGGGGGTGGGCTCTACCTTTACCGTGCGCATTCCGCTGCAGCGATCGGTGGCGCTCCTGGAGACCGAAGCCCCTACGGCCGAACCCGTAGTTGGCCGCATTGTGCTGGTCGAAGATAACGAAGAAACCGCCACCTTGATCTGCGATATGCTCACCGCTGCGGCCTATCAGGTGATCTGGATTGTGGACGGGTCTCGGGTGCTCGACCAGGTGCAGTTGCTGCAGCCCGCAGCGGTGATTACCAGCCTGAGTCTGGCCAGTGCCGACGGCGGCGATATTATTGTCGCCCTGCGCCAGGGGTCAGACCCGATGGAGACCAAAATACTGGCGCTCACCGAGGTAGACGACCCTGACCAGGCCGAACGAGCCCTCACAGCCGGAGCCGACGACTGCATTGGCAAACCGATCGACCCCCGCCGGCTGCTGTCTAAGGTCAATGCGATCATGACGGCACCGCCATCGTTAAAGATGAACCATTAGTTTTGAGCGCCGAGCCGGTTGGAACTATGTCTGTAAGCGTTGGACTATAGCTGATCTAGAGCAGCAGTACAGTATCTAGATAACAGTCCCACTCTGGTGCCCTAGATCCACTTGGGCAACCTGGTTTTGTGGCTCAGCCGCTCTTTTGAGGAGGCAGAGCCTCCGATGAGCATTCCACTGCAGAGCATTGAAGGGACAGCAAATACTGAACCGGCGCTCTAGGCTGGTTGAGGCCTTTGCCTGAAAACGTTCAAAAGTTCATCTTGCACATGTCTCAACCCAGGTGACCCTAGGTATAGAGTTAGCTGAAAACGGGCAGTGCTCACTGGCACAGTACTCGTTACAAGCGTTTGTTTAACCCGACGGCTAGGTTTCTGAGTTAGAAGCTGGGTTACCGAAGGCTGGCGTGAGGTAAGCCACCAGCGCTCCAATCAAAAAGCCTGCCACGTTGCGGGTGAGGGGTAGCCACTCGCTGGTGCGGGTAACAACGGGGCCAATGCCAAAGGCAAAGAACAAAATTCCCCACAGTGGCGAAAAAATCAGCACCCACTGCCAGGCCAGAACCTGACCCGGCTTGCGAGGGTGAGCAGCAAACCCGCAGATCACTCCGCCTACAACGGAGGTGATCAGGGTCAGCACCCACTGCTCCTGGGGCAGGCCGGGGACGACGTTGCAGCCGCCCTGACGCAGGCACTCCTGAATCGACTCCAGGGCGCTAAGAATAGATCTGTCTTCGCCGTTTTCGCGCACAAAGAACTGGTTGCCGTAGCGGGTCTGCAGCTCAATCCAGAAGGTGCGGGGCAGCAGGTCGTAGACGGCATCGCCAACGCTGAAGTTGAGCAGGTTGCCGCCTCGTGGGTCAGCCACCAGCATGATGCTGCGATCGTCAAGGCCCCAAAAGTCTTTGACGGCGCGGCCTGGGGTCTGGTCGTACTGGGTCAGCACCCGTAGCTTCCAGCCGGTTTCAGTTTCAAAGTTGTTGAGCTGGGAGTCGAGGTCTTCCTCCTGGCGGGAGGTGAGCGACCTGGCCAGGTCAATAATGGCGGTCTGGCTGTCGGGCAGGAGTTCGGGGTTGTCGTAGGCCAGGGCCGGTGCCATTGGCAGCCAGGCGCAGAGGCTGACGACACAAATGACCAAAACGTTCAGCGCGTGTCTCATACTAACTTGTCGTAAAAACATGAAACTGACCACAACGACAAAGGCAACCCACCGCCAGCCCAAGGTAGGCCAGATCCAAGTCCGGACATAGAGCTTTGCCATTGGGCAAGCTTCAGATCCTGGGCTAGGTCTGACATCAAGCTAATAGTGGAACGTATTCCTTAATTTAGTCTATACCTTTGTTAACAGTTGTTTACACAACTCTAATATTTCTCTGCCCTCTCGGCAAGATTGCCCGCCCCACGCCCAGGCGCATCCGCCTGAGCAAACGTTTCCGCTGATGTCGCAACCCTAACCACTGGCCAAACTCGTTCCAAAGCTCCGCCTTGGCATGGATAGCCGGAGGCTCAGCCTTCTGAAAGCAAGAGGCAGAGCCACTTTAAGGGCATCTCCAGGTAGAACCTGGAAACGAGTATTGTTTACGAATAGCTGGTGGGCAGGTACAAGCTAAAGCTGGCTTCGTCGGGCGGGCTGGGGGTCAGCACCAGGTCACCGCCGTGGGCGCGGGCGATTTCGCGAGCCAGACTGAGGCCCAGGCCCAAACCCTCGGTGGGGCGATCGCGGGCAGTTTTACCCCGGTAAAAGCGATCGAACAGGCGGCTGGCCTCGGTAGTGGTCAGGGAGGTAGTGGCATTGGCTATGGTCAGGTGCGCCTGCGACGGGTTGGACTGCAGCTGGACCTGCACCCAGCCCTGAGGCTGATTGTATTTAGCGGCGTTGGTAATCAGGTTTTGCACCACCTGCCTCAGCAGATCGCGATCGCCCGCCACCACTACCTCCGGCTCAATCTCTGCACTCACCGCTAGCTCAGGGGCCAGCAGCGACAGGTCTTCGAGCTGATCCTGCACCAGGGCGCTGAAATCGACGGGCTGACGCTGAATGCTCATTTGCCCGGCGTCAGCCAGCGACAGCAGCAGCAGCTTGCGCACAATGCTGCTGAGCTGGTGCACCTGATCGAGCAGCTGGCCCAGGGTTTGCTGGGCGGCGGATCCGGTTTCGACCTGCTGTATGGCCCGCTCTAGCTCACCCTGAAGAATGGTGAGGGGGGTTTTGAGCTCGTGGGCAGCATCGCCGCTGAAGCGCGAGGCCTGGTGGAAGCTGCGCTCCAGCCGCTCCAGCATGGCATTAAAAGCGGTGATCAGCGGAGCAAATTCTAGATCGGGATCGGCGGGCAGCCGCTGGTGCAGGCCCTGGGCCGTCACCTGACTCATGCTCTGGCTGAGCTGGCGCACCGGCCGCAGCGCCTGGCCCGCCAGCACCCAGGCTCCACCGCCGATCGCCAGCAGTAGCCCGGGAATGGTCAGGGCGTAGATGCGTCGCAGGGTGGCCATCTCCTGCCGCAGGGCGCTAAGGTTGGCCGCGATCGCCATCTGACCCAGGGGCGTTGTTCGTACCGCCACTCGCCAGGGTCCATCGGCTGACCGTACGGTGATCAAATGGCGCGATCTCTGGCGCAAGCGATCGCCGTCAAACCGTCCTGGCCGAGGGGTGACGGGGTTCAGAGTAGCGGGCCACTGGGGCGATTGGTAAACCACCTCCCCAGCTCGATTGATCAGCAGCAGCCCCACCTCGGCATCGTCGGGCAGGCCCAGCTCTCGGGCCAGAGCGGATTCGGGGTCGGCAGGGACGTCACCGCGATCGCCACCGGGGAAAAAGGTGCGGCGATCGCCGGGGCCACCGGAGCGAGCCAGCGGCCCGGCGCTTTGCAAGCGAGCATCAAGGCTGTCGAGCTTGGCCTGGTAGATCAGCCAGCCCGACAGCAGGGCAAAGCCCAGCAGCGCCCCTCCGGCCAGGGCCGCCGACCACAGCGCTAGCCGCAGCCGCAGCGAGAGTTGTTTCCTCGAAGGCGGATCGTTTGGCGACTGGTTCATCCGCTAGCCTCCGCCGCCCGAAAGCGGTAGCCCACTCCGCGCACGCTCTCGATCCAGTGGGCGGCCGCCAGGGGATCAAGCTTCTTGCGCAGCCGCTGAATGGCGACATCGACCACGTTGGTGCTGGGGTTGAAGTCGTAGCCCCAGACATGCTCCAAAATTTGGGTGCGGGTGAAGACTCGGCCCGGCGATCGCATCAAATACTCCAGTAGGTTAAACTCTCGCGCTGTCAGCTCCACCTGCCGCTCGCCACAGGTTACCTCGCGGGTAATGCGATCGAGGCGCAGGGGGCCTGCGGTGAGAATGTTTTGGCGATCGCCGCTGGTGCGCCGCACCACCGCATGGATGCGCGCCACCAGTTCTTCTACGTAGAACGGCTTGGCAATGTAGTCGTCGGCCCCTAGATTCAGCCCGGCCAGGCGATCGTCAAGTTCGTTGCGGGCGGTGATTAAAATTACCGGCACGGTATGCCCCGCCCCCCGCAGCGCCTTGAGCACTGCCAGCCCGTCCAGGCCCGGCACCATGATGTCGAGCAGCACCACGTCGTAGGTGCGATCGCTGGCCAGAGCATAGCCCTCGCTGCCGTTGGCGCAGGTATCGACGACAAAGCCCTGCTCCTGCAGCCCCTGGGCCACAAAGCTGGCAATTCTGGCCTCGTCTTCTACTAATAAAACGTTCATCGACGCTCACAGGCTAGTCCAGTACTAGCACAGCTAGCTAACCGCAACCATGACAAAGCTGTAATTTGGCGGCCATGGTTTTGCCATCGTGCCCAGGCTTAATAGAAATCGTCAACCTAACGCTATCGGAGCAAATCACCCATGGTAATGCACCGTTCTCTAATTACCGCTGGCCTGGCCTTGGCGCTGTTGGGCGGCGGACTGGGCTTCGCCGCCTTTAGCCAAACTACCCAGAACGACCCCGCTCAGCCCGGCGAGCGGTTTGAAGGCCGAGGTCGAGGCCACGGTCAGGGACTAGCCAACGCCGCCGCCCAGCTAGGCGTCAGTGAAGCTGACCTAAAAGCCGCCCTGGGGCTACCTGCCGAGCCCCCACCGCGCCCCGATCTGGCCACCGCCGCCACCCAACTGGGCATTAGCGAAACTGACCTGCGAGAAGCGCTGCGGGGGGATGGGCCGCGTGGCGATCGCGGCCAGCGCTTGACCAATGCCGCTACTGAACTGGGCATCAGCGAAGCTGACTTGCGAACAGCCCTGGGCCTGCCCGCCGAACCGCTGCCGCGTCCTGATTTAGCCACCGCCGCCGCCGAATTAGGGGTTAGCGAGGCCGACCTGCGGGAGGCGCTGCGCAGCAACATAGGCCGTGGCCCCGGAGGCGGCTGTCTGGGGTCGGAGGCTGAGAGTTAGCCGTTAGCCCAGCTCAAAATCACCAAGAAATCAGCGCCCTGGGAATTGGTCGTCGTTCGACACAGTTCTCAGGGCACTTTTTTAAGCTAATTCACATGTACAGCGCTGGCTTGGCAGCTTATACCCAATCCAAATGCATAACATTGATTCCAAACAGGCGGCTTGCGTAGGGGCATAGGCGCAGCCAAGCCAGAGGCTTTACGGTGTTTGCCCGACTTAGAAATAGGGATTGCCACAGCACAAGGATCATGCAGCGGCAGGCACAATCCCAGTTTTTAGGTTTGACAAACTACTGGGTTACGGTTCTACGCTACGGACGAGGCGTAGCTTGGGGTCGCAGCAAAACTGCGGATAGCCCTGGCCCGTAGATAAACCCTTTGCCCTGGCTCAATGCCCAGGTCACTTAACTGCTCACGGTTGATGTGGGCGGTAATGGGATGGCCGTCGTCGAGGGTCAGCTCGATGCGAATCGTCCAGCCCAGGTGAATAACGTGGTTGACCGTGGCCGCAGCGCTGTTTTGCTGGTGGCTGGTAAACAGTTCAATATCGTGGGGCCGCAAAAAGACCTCGCCGTGGGCGGGGGCATCGTGGTGTAGCCCCTTCCAGGTGCTGTCGGGGGAGAGCACGTTGACGGCCCCGATGAAGCTCATGACAAAGGGGGTGGCCGGGTGCTCGTAGACCTCCGCTGGCGAGCCGACCTGCTCGACCTGCCCGTGGCTCATCACCACAATTTCGTCGGCAATTTCCATCGCCTCTTCCTGGTCGTGGGTGACGAAGACCGTGGTGACATGGACATCGTTGTGGAGGCGGCGCAGCCAGTCGCGCAGGTCTTTGCGTACCTTGGCGTCGAGGGCACCGAAGGGTTCGTCGAGCAGCAGCACCTGGGGCTCGATCGCCAGCGCTCGGGCCAGCGCCACCCGCTGCCGCTGCCCGCCCGAAAGCTGAGCGGGATAGCGATCGCCCAATCCGCCCAGCTGCACCAGCTCAAGCAGCATATCCACCCGGTTTTTGATGCGGTCTTTGGGCCACTTTTGCAGCTCTAGGGCAAAGGCAATGTTTTTGCGCACGGTGAGGTGTTTAAACAGCGCATAGTGCTGAAACACAAAGCCCACCTGACGATCTTGCACTGTCTTGGCGGTGGCATCCTGAGCCGAGATGTAGATTCTGCCGGTGTCGGGCTGCTCTAGACCAGCAATTACCCGCAGCAGGGTCGACTTGCCCGACCCCGATGGCCCCAGCAGGGCGACCAGAGAGCCGGTCTTAACCTCAAGGTCAATGGGCTTGAGAGCCTGAAATTCTCCAAACCGCTTCGAAACGTTTTCGACTTTAATTCCCACGGGTATTTTCCAAAATCTACAGTGCGCTTCATCGGCGATACCAAGCCTGGTTAGGCGACACAGCCACCAGGGCGAGCAGCAGGGCGGGCAGTTTTGCGGGGGCGATCGCCCCTTAGCGCAAAGGCACCGGCCTGCCTCTTGAGCTATTAAAACACAAACTACATCTAAATTGACTCAGCTTTAATCACAAAAATATCAAAATCGAATTTCAATTCATTTGTAATTCATTTTCGTGCTACAGTCCGTTCAACGTGATTCTTGAGCCCCTATCGAGATACCGGAAATTTTGGAGATTCACCCATGACTGCACCTCAAAACTCACCTCGTCCGTCTCAAATCAAGGTTTTGCCTGACTTCCGCCGCCCGTCGCCGTGGTGGCAATCGGTTTCGCGGCGGCAGGCCCTGCTCTTTGTAGCCGGGCTGGGCCTGGCAGGCACCATCGCCGCCTGCGGTAGCACCCCGCCCACCTCAGAGGCTGGGGCTGGGGATGCGACAACCGCCGCCGCTGACCCGGTCGAACTCACTCTGGTCTCCTACGCCGTTACCCAGGCGGCCTACGAGCAAATCATTCCGCAGTTTGTCGAGCAGTGGAAAGCGCAGACCGGCCAGGATGTCACCATTGACCAGAGCTACGGCGGCTCGGGGTCTCAAACTCGGGCCGTGCTCGACGGTCTGGAGGCCGATGTGGTGGCGCTGGCCCTGGCCCTGGATACCCAAAAGCTGGAAGAGGGCGGCCTGATCGAACCGGGCTGGGAAGAAGAAGCCCCCAATGGGGCGATCGTGCACAAATCGGTGGCGGCGCTGGTTTTGCGCGAGGGCAACCCCAAAAACGTTCAGGGCTGGGAAGACCTGGCCCGCGACGACGTGCAGGTTGTGACCGCCAATCCCAAAACCTCTGGCGGCGCCCGCTGGAACTTTTTGGCCCTGTGGGGGCTAAACACCCAGAGCGGCAAGGACGATGCCGAGGCCCTCGATTTTTCTACGAAGGTGTTTAGCAACGTGCCCGTGCTGCCCAAGGACGCGCGCGAAGCCACCGACGTGTTTTATCAGCGGGGCCAGGGTGACGTGCTGATTAACTACGAAAACGAGGTGCTGCTGGCCGCTCAAAACGGGGAAGAGCAGCCCTTCATCATCCCCGATGTCAATATTTCGATTGACAACCCGGTGGCGGTGGTCGATGCCAATGTCGATAAGAACGGCACCCGCGAAGTCGCCGAAGCCTTCGTGGAGTTTTTGTTTACGCCCGAGGCTCAGCGCGAGTTTGCCAAGGTGGGCTTTCGGCCCGTCGATCCTGGGGTGGCGGAGGAATTTGCCGAGCAGTATCCCAAGATTGACACCCTCTTTACCGTAGCCGACCTGGGCGGTTGGGACGCCGTGCAGGAGAAATTCTTTGCCGATGGGGCCGTGTTTGACCAGATTCAGTCGAAGGTTGGCAAGTAGGACCTAGCGTTTGCTGTGGGTGGTGGTGGGCAATGCCCACCCTACTCCGATGCGATCCCTGAAACACAATAATCCATACAAATACTCATTGATGCGCTGGCCTAGACCGATGACTTCAACCCAATCTCACAAATCTCATCTCTGGCACCAGCTCGCCCAGGCCTCGTGGCCGTGGCGGGTGACCTGGATCTATCTCACCCTGTTTTTGTTTTTGCCGATCGCGGCCCTCATGCTCAAAGCCGTTACCCTCGACCCCCAGCAAATCTGGCAGATTGCAACTGACCCGGTGGCGCTTTCGACCTACAACATCACCTTTGTAACGGCCCTGGTGGCGGGGATTGTCAACGGCTTTGCGGGGCTCGCGATCGCCTGGGTGCTGGTGCGCTACGAGTTTCCGGCCAAGCGCCTGCTCGATGCCGCCATTGACCTACCCTTTGCCCTGCCGACGGCGGTGGCGGGGCTGACCCTCTCGACCATCTACAGCACCAACGGCTGGATTGGCGGCTGGCTAGAACCCTTTGGCATTCGGGTTTCGTTTACGCGGCTGGGGGTGCTGGTGGCGATGATCTTCATTTCGCTACCCTTTGTGGTGCGCACGGTACAGCCGGTACTGCAAGACCTGGAGGTAGAAATCGAAGAGGCGGCCTGGTCAATGGGCGCAAGCCGGTGGCAGACCTTCTGGCGGGTGATTTTGCCGCCGCTGATGCCCGCCATTCTGACCGGGGTAGCGATGGGCTTTTCGCGGGCGGTGGGGGAATACGGCTCGGTGGTGATTATTGCGGGCAATATTCCGTTTCAAGACTTGATTGCGCCAGTGCTAGTCATTCAGCGGCTGGAGCAGTTTGACTACGCCGGGGCGACGGTCATTGGTACGGTGATGCTGCTGATTTCCCTGGCGGTGCTGCTGGTCATTAACCTGATTCAAACTCGCGGGAGGCGCATTTATGGCTAATTCTTCGTTGAACCGGCCGATCGCAGCAGCCCAGCCTACAAAACCGGCTGCTACCCCAGGTTTTCAGTGGGGCAAGTGGCTGCTGGTGGGCTTTGTGTTTGCCTATCTGGCGCTGATTTTGCTGGTGCCTGCCCTCAACGTGTTTGCCCAAGCTCTAAAGGGTGGTCTGCCCGCCATGGTGGATACCTTTAGCAGCCGCACCTTTATCAATGCGGTGAAGCTGACGGTAATTGCCACAGCGATTACGGTGCCGCTAAATACGGTGTTTGGGCTCTGTGCGGCGATCGCGATCGCCAACAAAACCTTCCCCGGGCGATCGCTGCTGATCAGCATTATCGACCTGCCCTTCTCGATTTCGCCTGTGGTCGCCGGTCTCATGCTGGTGCTGCTGTTTGGCAGTCGGGGCTGGTTTGGGCCACTGCTCGACGAAACGGGTATCAAGGTTATTTTTGCCCTGCCCGGCATCGTGATGGCCACCATTTTTGTCACCATGCCCTTTATTGCTCGCGAGGTGCTGCCCGCCCTGGAGGAGATGGGCACCGAACAGGAAGAAGCCGCCGCCACCCTGGGAGCCACTCCCTGGCAAACCTTTTGGCGCGTCACCCTGCCCTCCATTCGCTGGAGCCTGCTCTACGGGCTGATTCTCTGTAATGCTCGGGCAATGGGTGAGTTTGGGGCGGTGGCGGTGGTGTCGGGCAACATTGCGGGCAAAACTCAAACCCTGCCGCTGTTTATCGAAGAAGCCCACATTCAGTACGACACCCAGTCGGCCTATACCGCCGCGCTGCTGCTGGCCTGCTTAGCCGTAGTCACCCTGGTGCTCAAATATGTTCTAGAGCGCAGCGCTGGCATTCAGCACCGGGGCCACTGATACCAATTTTGGAATTTTTTTGGATTTGAGGAAATTTCTATGGCATCTGTTAGTCCCAATTATGGACTTGAGGCCCTGCGGCTAAACGCCCCCGATCGCTTACTGCAAACCCAGATCAAAGTTCGCATCCCTAAAGCCCGACACGCCGACCCGGTAGTGTCTAACCTGATCAACCTCTATGGCCTCAAGGTGACTATTCTGGGCGCCCTGCTGGGGGCCAACGGCCAGGAAGACGGCTGGTTTGATCTGGCGATCGAGGGTCGGGCTACCGCCATTCACCAGGCCCTGCTCGATTTGGTTGAGCTAGAGGCCGACCTCTGGTTTGGCAGCGAGGCCGATGACGGCTACTGATCGCAGCCAAGAATAATTGAGCCAGGGTAGCTTTCGCGCGACAATGGCGAGGTAGCAAACCTGTAGCGCAGTATGGCTAGGCAAAAAGGCCAGAGTTTACCGTTAGAAGCGGTTGAGACTTTGACCACTAAAAGCTTTTTGTTCCAGGGTCTGGGGGATGAAGCCCCGCTGCGGGACCTTGACCCCGCGGCCCTGGTGGTTGAAAAGCTCTACTCGAACCGGCCCGTGTATACGGCCTTTCGTCCGCAGATTTGGCTGGAGTACCTGTATGTGGTGACTGACGGCGGTCCTGTGATTATGCGCAGCACCCCTCTCGATCGGGTGATTGCCATGACCTACCCCGGCGGCTGCTTTGGCATGCGTACGCTGCCGGTGGGGTTTGGCCCTGGAGTGCGCGCCTTCCCCAGCCTGGTTGAGGCCTACAAAACTACCGATGTGATTAAAGTGCCGGTGCAAACGGTGCAGGCTCTCTACGACGCTAGCGAAACCTTTCGCGATCGCTACATGCTGCTATTTGAGCTGCGCGAGAAGTTTCAGTATCACCTGCTCAACTGCAGCACCTACCCACCCCAGGCGGTGGCGGCGCTGCTGCGGGCGCTGATTTACCAGGAGCGCAGCCTGGTCAGCCCCGCCGTTCAGGATAACGCCCAGAACAATGGCCAAACCTACTGCTTTGATCTGCCCATCGACCTGATTGCCCGCGCCTGTCAGCTCAACCACCGCACCGTGGAGCAGGTGCTCAAGGGGTTGACCAAGGCGGGCTATATTCAGACCAACAAAGCATCAGAATCCGCTAATGACCAGGTGCAGGTGGTCGACCCCGAGGGGCTCAAAGAGGTGTACGGGGCCACCCGCGACAAGGTGCCGTGGTGGCCGCTCAAGTAGGTACCGCCAATGCAGATTAGACCGGGTGAGCTGGCCGACAGCGGGGCGATCGCGGCCCTGCTCACCGACCTTGGGTACCCCACCACCGCCGCCCTGGTCGCCGCAAACCTGCCGCGCCAGCTAGACCACCCTGACGCCACTCTGCTCGTCGCTGTCGAAGATGACGCCGTAATCGGCCTAATTGCACTGAACTTTATCCCTCAGCTGGCGCTGGCGGGCGACTACTGCCGGATCAGCTATTTTTGCGTGGCACCAGAGGCCCGAGGCCGGGGCGTGGGGGCCGCCCTGGAAGCCGCCGCCTGTGATTTGGCCAGGGCGCAGGGGTGCGATCGCATGGAGGTGCACTGCCATAGCCGCCGCAAGCTGGCCCACCAGTTTTACTATCGGCAGGGCTACACCGAGTCGCCCAAATACCTGAAAAAGCCCCTGAATTGAGCCGTTACTTTACCCCTCGCAGAGCGACCATCCACCGATTGGGTTTGCTCTTGGTGCGGGCGGTCACATGCCAGACCCGACTGCCAGAGAAATGGTTGACCACCGCCACCATGCCAATCAGCGCCTTGAGCCAGAAGTAAACGGGCGACAGCAGACAGTAGAGCACCCCGTGACGGCGAGTGTAGGTCGAGGCGGCCGGACGCAGCCCCATCGCCACCGCTACCTGCAGCACCACGCTCAGGGTGAGTAGCCCCATCAGCACCAGGTTGAGGTTTTCGAAGTTGAGGTCGCGCGTGCTGCGGCTGAGGTAGATGCTGAGCAGCATGGGCACCACCTGCCACACCAGGGCGTAGAAGCCCTGGCTAAAGAGCAGCATCAGCACCCAGTAGGGCTTTTGGGCCGCGTCGAGGTGGGGCGATCGCAGCACTCGGCCCAGGTGCAGCCCGGCCACCTCCAGCCAGCCCTGGCTCCAGCGCTGGCGCTGCAGCCACAGCCCGCGCAGATTATCGGGGGCCAGCTCCGTTGTGACAATGGCCGGGTCGTGTACTGGGCGATAGCCCCCCAGCAGGCTGCGCACTGTGACGTCGATATCCTCGGTCAGGCGGGTGGGGTGAAAGCCCAGGTGGCGCAGGGTAGCAGTGCGCCAGTAGCCGTTGGAGCCGCCAAATAGGGCCGTATCGGCCAGCAGCGATCGCCCGTAGTGGCTGACGCCGTAGATGCACTCAAACTCCACCGCGATCAGCTGAGTCAGCCAGCTGTCTTTGGCGTTGCGAATGATGTTGCGCCCCTGCACCATATCGTAGCGCCCCTGGTAGAGCCAGGCCCAGGCCCGGCTGAGGCAGTCTGCGGCCGGGTAGTGGTCGGCATCAAAAATGCCGGTCATCTCGCCGGTCGCCATTTGCAGGGCGGCATTCAGGTTTTCGGCTTTGGAGTGGCTGTGGGCCACCGGCAGCAGCACCAGGGCCGGGTAGCGGCGGGCCAGAGCCTGAAGGCGGTCTTCTACCGGCAGGCGCACTGGCGTGTTGTAGGCCAGGATGATTTCCCACCCCTGGGCCGGGGGGGTCACCCGGGTCAGCCAGTGGAGCAGAGTGTCTTCGATGATGTCCTGCTCGTTGGGCAGGTAGGCCGCCACAATGATCGTCACAAAGGGAATCGAGACAAAGGGCAGCGATACCTGGGGTGGCAGCGGCCCCGGAGCCGGTCGGGCCAGGGGTGCAGGGCGGCGGCGAATTCTGCCCCAGCGCTGCAGCAGCCCCCGGCTAAACCAGGGGTTAGACCGGCGGCTGCTGTAGATGACAACGGCGGTTTCGGCGTTGATGACCACCAGACCAATCAGGGAAACTACCAGCAGAGCCCCCTGCAATATCCCCAGGCTGTGGTTGTGGTTAAGGGCAATAATGTATACCGCCATCGGTATCCACAATAACCAGGTGCTCAACCAGAGCAGCCGCCTGGCGATCGCCAGAACAGTCTCAGCAAACAGCGCCAGGCTCGACTTCATAGGCGGGGATTAACTCCTTATGAGTAGGTGACAAGACCAGCAGACCGACGGTACATAGCGCTGGCCAGTTCGTTTGGGACGGTACTGACCGTCTGTAGCCAAGACTGGGGCAGCGAACGGTTGTGGCCATCGCCTATGGATTCCCAGTGAAAACGTCTTAATCTTCATGGCGACGGCTACACCTGTGCCGACAAGACCGTAGAACATTATGACAGCCAGGCCAGGATTAGCCCTGGGACAACCTGGCCAGTACCCTGGGTGACCCTGACGCCCTAGTGAGCCTTTCTTACCTGCTGATTGTCCCAAAAAAAGCGAATTTTGGATGAAACCCTGGGGCGATTGCTGGCTCAGCACATTTAATTTGTATTGGCAAAACATGGGCTCAAACCGCAATTTTTGGCCAGGGTCTAGTCTCGCCAGCTGCCGTTCTGACCGTCGCGGCGATAGCGGGGGTCGCGCCAGGCCCCGCCCACCCCGCGCAAAAT
>PYER01000462.1 GCA_003017855.1 filamentous cyanobacterium CCT1 | reverse complement strand
GAAAGGGACCGTCCTTGAGCGGAGTCGTTCTCGTTAGCGTCTCTCGTAGGGAGAAAGGGGGTGGGTGTATATAGTGGAGCGGCTTCTCGCAAGATGGGGAGATGAGGAGGGTGAGGTAGGGGAGGAGATGAGGGGGTGGGGATGTGTAGGCGTGGAGCGGCTTGCTGTGCGCGAAGCGTTCTTTAGGAGAGGGTGGAAGTTAGAGATGGGAGAAGGGGTTAGCCGATGAGCGCGGCTAGCAGCAGCACTACCCCTAGCCCAAAGCACCCGACCATTGACCAAAAGGCGATTTGGGCGCTCTGGCCAACGCTTTTGGTCAGGGCTTCGTGGGATTTGAGCGTGATGATGTAGGGCTGGTCGGGCTGGGTGGGCTTTTCAATAGCTACATTGCCGGTGCTGTCGCTGGCGGTGCCGACAACGAGCACGGGGCGATCGAGCGGCAGCACGGTCTCCTTGTAGCGGTAGCCCAGGGTGCGGCGCGAACCACCGCCGCCATCGCCGCCCAGCACCAGCGAAAAGGGGCCGTAGGAGAGCATTCCCCCGGCGGGCGTGCCGGGCTGAAAGTCGTTCAGCACCTCTACCGACTCAATATTGGCTCCTTCAGGGTCCACTCGCACCTGCCCAGCATCGTCCATTAGGTCGAAGGGAATGCGCTGCTGGTGCTGGCTGACGGTTTCTGAGCCGCGCTGGGTGCGGGTGGTAACGTTGCCATTGCTGTCTTTTTCGCGCACGGTTTCTTCGTACTCGCGCACCACGGTGCTGGTGTAGCTAACGCAGGGCACCTGCTTGAACTCTGAGGTCAGCGGTGTTGAGGTTTGGGGAGTGCCCCGCAGCCATACGTAGTCGCGCCAGTCGCCGCCGCCAATCTCTTTGGAGACGGCGGTAGCCATAGCTTCCAGATCGGCACTCTTAGACGCACGAGCCAGCTTGAGCTGGTTGCAGCGGCGCTGCTGGCGGTTTTGAACCCACCAGAGCACGGCCCCAGCGACAATGAAAATAATTCCTGCGATCGCCATCGGTAGTTCTCCCGCCCGTCTTGACCAATTCTGGCTCTCAGCATGCCCAGGCGGGCTGCGATCGCGGCCCCGGCTTAACGAATTTGAACGAAACTGTGAACGAAACCCCCCGGCCCTGGCGTCATCTACCGAAAGGTTTTGTTGCAAAACTTAAAGCGCCGCCGACTGTCCTAAAAGCCCTGATACACTGACATTTAGCGATTTGGTTAGGCAGTCGCATTTTCTCTATTCTCAGGATGTGAATTAGCCCTGAGGTTTGGGGAGTGCCCCTGCCGCCCCATTGCTCCACCGGGAGATAGCCCGGCCCACGTTCACCGCGCCATCCAAGGACTCATGGTAGATTCCCTTAAAAAGCCTGAATTTCAAGAAATTCGACCAGGGGTAAAGGCTCCGGCCAAAGACACCATTCTCACCCCTCGGTTTTACACCACCGACTTCGACGAGATGGCCGCCATGGACATCTCGGTCAACGAAGAGGAGCTGCTCGCCATCCTGGACGAGTTTCGGGCCGACTATAACCGCCACCACTTCGTCCGCAGCGATGTTTTTGCCAAATCCTGGGACTCGATCAGCGGCGAAACTCGGCAGCTGTTCGTGGAATTTCTAGAGCGCTCCTGCACCGCTGAGTTTTCCGGCTTTTTGCTCTACAAAGAACTGGGCCGTCGCCTCAAGGGTAAAAACCCGGTGCTGGCAGAGTGCTTTGAGCTGATGTCGCGCGACGAAGCCCGTCACGCAGGCTTTCTCAACAAAGCCATGTCAGACTTCAACCTGCAGCTTGACCTGGGCTTTTTGACCAAGAGCAAAGACTACACCTTCTTTAAGCCCAAGTTCATCTTCTACGCCACCTACCTGTCGGAGAAGATCGGCTACTGGCGCTATATCACCATCTTCCGCCACCTGGAGTCTCACCCCGAGAACGAAATCTACCCGATCTTCCGGTTCTTTGAGAACTGGTGTCAGGACGAAAACCGCCACGGCGACTTCTTCTCGGCCCTGATGAGGGCCCAGCCCGAAATTCTCAACGACTGGAAGGCCAAGCTGTGGTGCCGCTTCTTCTTGCTGTCGGTGTTTGCCACCATGTACCTCAACGACCTCCAGCGCAGCGGCTTCTACGCCTCGCTGGGGCTCAACGCTCGCGATTACGACATCGAGGTCATTGAGAAGACCAACGAAACCGCTGGTCGCGTCTTCCCCATCACGCTCAATGTCGATCACCCCAGCTTCTTTAAGCGGTTGGATGTGGCGGCGGCAGCCAACGCCAAGCTGAGCAAGGTAGCGGAGTCAAGTCAGCCCAAGCCGCTGAAGACGCTGCAAAAACTGCCCCATATTGCCACCATCGGCTGGCAGCTGGTGCAGCTCTACTTCCTCAAACCCATCGACACCGTCGCTGCGCGGGGCCAGGTGCGCTAGAGGGCCTGAGGCCGTTATCTGAGCCATTTACCGGAACGCTATCCTCGTTTCCCCCAGCGGCTTTACTGTTTGGTAAAGCCGCTTTTTTTGCTGACTACTGGGGGGCTGCGCCGCCGGGCTAACGCTGTAAGATGCATAGGAATTTGTCGTTGTTTGAACTGGGGGCCGCTGAAGTGGTGTCATTGACAACCCGATGGTTGCAAGTGGGAGGATGCCTGGCGGTTTTGGGACTCGGGCAGCGGGCACAGGCTCTACCCCAACAGCCCAGCCTGGCTGCCTCTTCCGCAGGGATGAGCGCGTTAGAGACGAGCGCGATCGCAGCCCCCGCCCATTCAACCACCAACCT
>PYER01000131.1 GCA_003017855.1 filamentous cyanobacterium CCT1 | reverse complement strand
CCTATTTTGCCGTAGCACAGGGCCGAGATCCCTAGCCCGTGGAACCCCACCAGCAGGGGGCACTGCAGGCCATGGGCACCCAAATCCAGATTCTCAGGCTTCAGGGGTTTTTGTTTTTTGGCACCGCCAACCAGCTGCTGAGTCAGGTCAAGCAGGGGCTGGAGAGCCTGAGCTCATCGGACCTGCCCCAGTTTATGGTGCTCGACTTTGAGCAGGTCACCGGCATGGACTCGTCGGTGGCCTACAGTTTTATCAAGCTCAAACAGGCGGCGCAGCCCCCGCTACGACTGGTGCTGACCCAGCTGCGGCCCGAGTTTGAGGAGCTACTTTACCGCCAGGGTTGCCTGGTGCCCAACGACCCGATTTACCACCTGGAGCCCAGCCTGGACAGTAGTCTGGCCTGGTGTGAGGCGCAGCTGCTCGACACCCTGTCGTGGCGACGGCGGCGCTACGTGCCCCTGCCGCTGCAGCTGCAAAAGCTGTTTGCCGACCCCGAGCACATTCCAGCCTTTATGGACTATCTGGACAAGGTGCAGCTCTCGGCAGACACAACCCTGTTTGACCAGGGCCAGCCTGCGGATTACCTGTACTTTTTAGAGACGGGCCAGCTGCGCACCTTTATCACCCCCGCCGGAGGTGACCCGGTGCCCGATCGCACCTACCAGCCCGGCACCATGCTCGGCGCAACGGCCTTCTTTACGCAGTCGCCCCACCCGGTCAGCGCGGTGGCCGACCAGCCCAGCGTAGTCTACGGGCTCAGCCGCGAGCGCTGGCAGGCGATGGCGGCTCAAAATCCCCGAACCGCCGCCACATTTCAAGGAATGGTGATAGAACAGCTGTCTGACCAGCTCATCAGGGCCAGCGACAGCTTAAAATCGCTGCTAGCGTAACTAATTTCCCTACCGCTGTTCTCCCATGCCATCTTTGAAGGCTGCTGCAATAGCCCGCCTGGCCCCGATTGTGCTGGCTGGGGGCATCAATGGGGTGATCGAGGCCTTTTACAGTCTGGCCCTGGGGGCCATTGTGTTTTCGGGGCCGCTAAACGACTACCTGCCCATTGGGCTGGGGCTGGGGCTGTTTTCCACCGTAGCGATCGCGACCATCACTGCCCTGACCACCAGCCTGCCGGGGGTAATTGGCAGCGTGCAGGATGTGCCCGCCATTTTGCTCTCGCTGGTGCTGGCCACGGTACTGGCTGAGACCACAGCCGCCGAGACCCTGCCGACGGCGATCGCCGCGATCGCCGTCACCACCCTCAGCCTAGGGCTGGTGTCGCTGCTGCTGGGGGTTTTCCGGCTGGGCAACGTGATTCGGTATGTGCCCTTCCCAATCATTGGTGGTTTTTTGGGCGGCACCGGCTGGTTTATTGTGCTGGGGTCACTGCTGCTGATGACGGGGCTGCCCGCCCTGCCGGGGCCGGGGGTGCTGCTGCAGCCGCTGGCCCTGGTGCAGTGGCTGCCGGGGCTGGCCTTTGCGAGCGCCCACCTGCTCCTGCTGCCCCGCTACAACCATCCCCTGCTGCTGCCGGGGCTAATTTTAGTCTCGCTGCCGCTGTTTTTTCTGGCCCTGGGGGCGTCGGGCACCTCGCTGGCTCAGGCGGGTGAACTGGGGCTGCTGCTGGGCCCCTTTACCGGCGATGGGCGCTGGCAACCACTTCAGCTGACCACCCTCACCGAGGCCCGCTGGGACTTGATTTTGGGGCAGTGGCAGAGCATTGGCGTGCTGCTGGCGGTCACCTTGATGGCTGTTTTGCTCAACGTCAGCAGCCTGGAGGTGGTGCTCAAGCAGGAGATGAACCTCAACCAGGAACTGCGGACGACGGGCCTCGCCAACCTGCTGTCGGGGCTGGGCGGTGGGCTGGTAGGGTTTCACGGGCTGGGTAGCTCGGTGCTGGGCTACGACGCGATCGGGGCGCGCAGCCGCTGGGTGGGGCTCATTGTGGCCCTGTGCGCAGCCGTTGCCTTGGGGTTCGGGACTGAGGTGGTAGGTGTCTTTCCGCGCTTTGTGCTGGGGGGGTTGGGGCTGTCGCTGGGGTTTAGCTTTTTAGCAGAGTGGCTCTGGAGTGCGCACCAGCAATTACCTGGGGTTGACTATGCGATTGTGGTCGCCATCACGCTGACCATGGCGACCCTGGGGGTGCTGCCGGGCGTGGGGCTAGGGCTGGCCATTGCGATCGCCACCTTTCTCGTCAACTACAGCCGCATTGACGTGGTGCGCCACCGCTTTTCGGGGCAATCTCGCCGCAGCCCGGTCGATCGAGCGCCGCACCAGCAGCAGGCCCTACAAGACATGGGGGGCCAGATTCAGATTCTTGAGCTCCAGGGGTATCTCTTTTTTGGCACGGCCAACCAGCTCATCGGCCAGATTAAGCGGCAGGTAGCTGCCCTAGACCCAGCACTGCCGCAGTTTGTCATTCTCAACTTTGCCCATGTCACTGGTATGGATTCGTCAGTAGCCTACAGCTTTACCAAGCTCAAGCAGCAGGCCCCGGCCTCGCTGCGGCTGGTGCTGACCCATCTGCGGCCCGAGTTTCACAGCCTGCTGACTCGCCAGGGTTGCCTGGAACCCGAGGATGCCGTCTATCACCTGGAGCCAAACCTCGATCGCGGGCTGGAGTGGTGCGAAATGCAGCTGCTCGATACCCTCTCGTGGAAGCGACGGCGCTACGTGCCCCTGCCTCTGCAGCTGCAAAAGCTGTTTGCTGACCCCGACCAGATAGTCCCCTTTATGGATTACCTCGAAAAACTGCAGCTGCCAGGCGGGGCAACCCTCTTCGCCTCTGGGGACGCTGCCAACCAGCTCTACTTTTTAGAATCAGGGCAAGTCAGCACGGCCACAGCGACCGGCGCTGGCCAGCGGTGGGAGCACACCTACAAACCCGGCACGGTGATTGGCGCGATCGCATTCTATACCCAAACGTCCTACTTGGTTCGCGCCTACACAGACCAGCCCAGTACGGTATATCGTTTAACCTACAAGCAGTATCAGGTCATGCTTGACCACCACCCGACCGTGGCCACAACCTTTCAAGCCATGATGCTGAGGCAGATGGCGGAGCAAATGAGCCAGGCCGACGCCACTCTAAAGTCGCTCCTGCCCTAACCTACAGTAGAGGCAATCTGAGGTTAGCTGCATTTCAAAGGGCGACCCAAATTACCGTGATACAGTAGCGGAGATCAAATTTCGTTGGCTATGGGAAAAATTGTTTCTGTCCACTCGTTTCGCGGGGGCACGGGTAAATCTAACCTGGTGGCAAACCTGGCCGCATCCCTTGCCTCCGAGGGCAAGCGCGTTGCCGTCGTCGATACTGACATTCAGTCGCCCGGCATTCACGTGCTGTTTAACCTCGACCTGAAGCAAGTCGCTTATACTCTGAACGACTACCTGCTGGGGCGCTGCCCCGTCGATGCACCCGTCTTTGATGTCACTCAGTCGCTCCAGACCGAGCGGGGGCAGCAGGTGACCGCCCGCAACGGGGCTATCTATCTCATTCCATCGAGTATGAAGGTGGATGAAATTACCACTATTCTGAGTGAGGGCTACGATATTGGCCTGCTGACCCAGGCCTTTCAGCAGCTGGTAAATCACCTAAATCTAGATTTTTTGCTGATCGATACGCACCCCGGCATCAACGAAGAAACCCTGCTGTCGATCGGTCTGTCCGATGCCCTAATTGTGATTTTGCGCCCCGACCAGCAAGACTTTCAGGGAACAGCCCTGACTGTGCGGGTGGCCAAGCAGCTAAAGATCCCCCAGATGGGTCTGGTGGTCAACAAACTGCTGCCCGAGTTTGACCAGAACGAAGTCAAAGCCACAATGGAGAAGACCTTTGATGCCTCGGTGGTGGGCATTTTAACCCTTGAAACCGAAATGATTCGCCTGGGCAGCCGCGACCTGTTTTGCCTCAAATTTCCAGAGCATCCCCTTAGTCGGCAGATCCATCACCTGGCCCACTGGCTGAGCTAGGTAGAGTTCCCCTTGGGAGCAACCCCAAGTCTCCCAGAGGGGTAAGTACTGAGGAACCTGAGCTACGTTATCTGCATCAGGTCGGTAACTTCTTGGTAACTACAGGCTAAGCGATCGCTCAGCAGTCGAATAATGAGTTCCTGAAAGGTAGCCGCTACTTCCGGACTATTTTGACGCATCTGCTCAGCGGCTATCCGAGACAATCGATAGATTTGGCTGGGTTGATCAGCCTTAGCAGAGCTACGGTAAAGAGACTTAAGATAGAAATCGAGTTCTCCAAACAGTCGCCCTGGTCCTAGCGTTTGAATTCGCCGGCTCGGCGCTCCCTCCAGTTCTAGCAGTAAGGTGACCTGCCCTGATTCAATCAAGTAAAGGTAATCAGGGGTATCTCCTGGTCGAAATAAAACCTGCCCTGCGGATACGGAAATCTTTTCTAAGTAAGGCATCAACTCGGCAACGTGATCTTCATTCGAGAATTGTTCTCCAAGCTGCATCGCCAGGGGAACAAATCGCCGCCGCCGCCACGGAACCGCTCCTAAAATCTGATTTTCGCACCACTCGATGCCTCGATCCAGATCAGAAAAGCTATAGCAGGTGGGTGCTTCGTCAATGTCGCAGCCTCCCTGTCGCAGCTGCTTTTGAACGGTTGAAGATACATCCGTAAATACTAGATATAACTCCTCTCTTTCGGCCAATTGCCTGAGTTTTATAAAACTGAGCGTGGCGGAAGAATCTAGCCCGCTTACCGATCGAAAGTTAAGGACGATGAACTTTAAAGGTGATATGTTTTGGTTAGCAATACGTTTGGTGATTGGGGTCAGCAGTTTGTTAGCGGTTCCAAAAAAGAGAAAACCATGTAGGTACAGCAGATAAATCTGGTTTCCCTGCTGTTGCAGCAAGCGACTCTGTTGAGAAGTGCGAACAATATTGCTCTGATAATTGGTTCCAGACCGGATGTGTTTTATGGCGCTGATCTGGCTGTAATTGAACACAAATAGGGCAATCATTACCATCAGCCCGAACCCGACCCCCTCCAGGAAACCGATTGTACTGACAACCCCAAGCACCAGTAGTACAACTGCATAATCAATCTTGGGTAGCTTGAACCAGGCATCGACGACCCACTCGACTAAATAGTCCAGCCCCAGATATAGCAGCATGCCGCCCAGTATGGGTTTAGGAAAGTAGGAAATTATCGATCCGCCGATTAGAAGCAGGACAAGACAAAATAAAGCCTTAAAGAGTCCTACCGTTCGACTTTTGACGCTGGCTCTGTAGCTTAAAGTCGTCAAACTCAGCGATTGAAACCCAATCATGGCTCCCCCCGCGAGGGCAGATACCACATTGGCTATGCCAGCCGATCGCAATTCTTGATTTAAATCCAGATCTTGTTTGATCGCTAGCTCAATACCTGTCGCCTTGAGGAGGAGAACTAAAACCGTAATTAACGGAATAGTAATCATCTTTCCTGATTGCCCTACAACCACTGCCCAATCAGCCTGAGCCAGTTCAGCAATTGAAAAAGAGGGCCGCAGTTCTCCTGCGGAAAAAGGGTCTAAAAAGAGTCCAAAGGTCCGGGCTTCAGCGATTGAGGTTTGAGTTGCTGCCAGAAGCAGGTAAAACAGGATGGTTCCACCCAACAATGCTCCAGGCATGATCAGAGCGTGCTTGTACCGGCGCAACAGCAGTAGCAGCAGCATAGCGAACCCTAACCCGGGCAGCCATTGAACCAGTTGAGCTGGCTGAAAAAGACGCCCCAGTTGGGCAACCTCTGGGGGTAGAGTGGTCATCAGACTCATGGCACCCTGGACCAACAGCCATCCCGTACCAGCCAAGAACCCCCCCACAACCGGATAGGGAATAAACCTGGGCAAATTACCCAGATTCAAGACACCAAAAGCAAAGTAGCAAAACCCTGTCAGCAGGTTAGTCAAAACGATTGTAAGAATGACGGTAGCTAGGATTTCATTCCCTGAGGCGGTAGGCGCCATTTGGGAGGCAATTGAGCTAGCTATCAACGCCATAATGGCCGTCGAAGTTTCCTGGAGCGTGCTTAACATTCCCGAGAGGGAGGCCGTTAACGCAATTACAACACTTGTTATTGTCACTGACACCAGCGCCAGCCCAACCCCTGTAGAAATATGAGCATCAAGGATGCCTGAGAAAATAAGTGCGGCAAAGGAAATGGCATACATTGCATCTATCACACCAGCGATGGCTCCCATGGTCAGGCTGGAGAGCCACTGGTTTGGCCGCAATCTCTGATGTAATTCGCCAATCATAGGTTCAACATTTGATCGAATCTGTGAGAAGTACTCGATCTAATTCTTATGAAAATATATCCTTTATTGAATTTATAGTTACGGCATTTTCTTCACTATTTCTAGCCGAAATCCTGACAAATTCACCCTCCAGCCCTACTTTGTCCTTACAAGTCCTCGTATATACTCCGTGCTTGATCAGGAGTTTAGAGCAAAAAATATCACAATCCGATCCATCTATGAGCTCAACCAGAGTAAAATTCGCCGAACTGGGATAAACCTTAACTTGCTCAATGATGGAAAGTTCTTTGAAAAAATCTTGAGCAACCTTGAGATACTGACGTCTCACGCCATCGTATTCTTTGTAAAATGCTTCTTTTGTATATAGACCAAGGAAGTATTCAGCCATTCCAGAAATATTCCACAGGTACCCATGCTTGAGCAAATGATTTACTTTATTTTCGTCCATTAAGGCATATCCGATTCTAATTCCAGCTATGCCAAAATCCTTTGACATGCTTTTGATGACAATCAGGTTATCGCAGCTTTCTACCAACTCTGCTGCACTCTTAAAATCAAAAGTATCGTCTTCGAAGGAAAAATGGATAAAACTTTCGTCAATGATCAAGTTTTCCACGTCACAGAGCTCTTCAAGCAAGAACTTGATTTCCTCTGCCCTAACATAGACGCCAGTAGGATTATTTGGGTTAATTAAAACAACAGTGTCCGGTCTTTTTTCTTTTACAAATGAAACAAATTGCTCAATATCTAGCTGAAAACCATCGCACTTGTTTAATTTATTGTATACAATTTTTATATCGCTTTTAGCGAATTCGTAATAGGAAGAGAAGGTAGGCAGGTTTATCAGCAATGTGGATTTTGTAAAATTATGAATAACAGCTTGAATAATTTCAGTGGCACCGTTACCCACAAAAATTCTCTTTGAGGAAACGTTCAGGGTCTCCGACAATTTTTCAGCTATCATCCTATTCTGAGAAGGATAAAATTCTAGTACGTTTCTGAGCCTGTTTCCTTTAATTAAATCATTTTCTAAGTACTTTAAGAACAGATCTGTAGCATAGGGATTTGACAAAAAACAAGCGTCGACCTTAATGTTTAAGTCAGGTAATTTACTGCTCAACGTCGACAAGCTAGGAGAATGGGAACCAGCTTCATCCTTTAACTGTTTAATAGCGGCAGCGATGGATTTCTCCTCAGGGCTTAGAGTCAACATGCAATTAGGGGATAGACATCTATGACACAAAAGCTAAAATTCCTAGCTGCCTGACACGGTTGCATGAAAGGCTTGAGAGATCGTAGGATGGCGAGGAAGGAGTACGCTAACATGAGACCTCGAAAATCGCGACATTTCAGTGGCTTTACCATACCAGCCACCATTTGATTCTATAATGAAGTGCTATTGTTACTGCGTCAATATAGCTATTGCTGGGTAATGTTCTAGACCTGTAGAATCGGGCAAGATCAGGGGGTTAACATCTAGCTCCGATCTTCTCATGGTTCTGGAACCAATTTGTTGCCCGAACTGTCACGCCGCCAATGTGGTCAAAAATGGTAAAAGTGCTGAAGGCAAACAGCGCTATCGCTGCCGTAACGCAGAGTGTACGCGCGTCTCGTTTATCCTCCACTATAGCTACCGGGGCTACTGGCCCGAGGTGAAGCAGCAGATTGCGGATATGGCCGTTGACAGCAGCGGCATAAAGCCTCCGGCATGCGCTTCGCGTAGCGAGATACCCTGGTTGACTGACAAAACTCTTGAAACCCTTATGCCGCCGTAGGTTGGGTTAGCGTTAGCGAAACCCAACAAAACCGTTGCTGGTGTTAGGTTTCGCTTCGCTCAACACCAACCTACATCAAAACTTTTGTCAGTCAATCAGCGAGATACCGCTCGGGTCTTATACTAAATCCTGCTTGAATACCCCCGATACCTCTGGGCGAATGCCATTCACCCCTACGGTTTGGCCTTTTGGGAATCGGGGGTTTGTGATTCGGATTTGCTATTAAAGGTCAGCCCCACCACTGTGATTGAGGAACTCAAAAGACATCGCCAGTTTGAGAGCGTCAATCGCCCACTGTTGGCGTCGATGACGACTCCACCGACTGCAGCCAAGGTTGTTCGCGTGGAAGAGGTCGAACTGAATTAGCTGTGGAGCTTTGTGCAGTCTAAACGGCAGCAGCGATGGCTCTGGCACACGGTCAACCATCAAACGGCGAGACCTACTAGCCTACGTCTTGGCTCCCCATGAGGAGCAAGCCCTTAAGGCATTGACGGCGCTGTTAACGCCCTTCGGCATTCAGCCGTTTTACACCGGTAGCTAGGGTGCATCCTTGCGACTCCTAGATGCCAAACACCATACGGTAGGAAAGGCTAACACTCAGCGGATTAAACGCAAACACTTGACCTTGCCAACGCGGATCAAACGCTTGGCTCGTAAAACCCTTTGCTTCTCCAAATCGGTTCTGATGCATGACACTGAAATTGGGCTATTTATCAATCGCCATGACTTTGGGCAAGTGGTATGACAGGGCTTCAACAGGTTTAGAACACTACCGCCATGTTTGCCACATCAGTGGTGTGACAGCGAGGGCAACAGATAGGTTCTAGGACCATAGGAAAAACTGAGGATAGACGCTTCCCTCTATTTTGCCTGTTCCACAGGTCTAGAACATTACCCAGTGTGTCAGCCACTTTCACTGACCTTGTACCATCTCGCAACCTACACAGATTCACGGTCGTTTATCCGCTGGATTTTCCCCTAACCCGGTTACCACCCTAGTGGCTGGTCGTTTCCTTAGGCATTACCCATCGCTTCACACACCATCGTTACCAATCATGCATGGATGGATTGGGAACAAACCTGGACACTGGTTTGGACGTTGAAGGGGGCAACGTCACTCAAACGTGCGACTTCGTGTCGCACAGGCTAGGGCTATTATTGCCCAGGCCGCCCCGTACTGCACATGACTGGGGCGGCCAAACTTTTGGGATTCCTTACCCATCGTTAAAAGGAATCCCTTGACCATGTTGTGTTTTACCCGCCAAGATCCCCGAGTTCTGCCAGAACTCGGGGATCTCAATCCCCTACGCCTTGCAAACCCTAGCCCCAGCCAAAGCGATTGCGTCATCTAGTGATTGGCTCGCCAGAGGGGGTGCGAGGAGCGATTAACCACCTGCATCTGCTTCAGTACGCCGAGCAGCAAGAGTGGAGCCAGTTGATTGCGATCCCGCCATCTGGGATTTTGATTACCCCAGAGCAGGGGGAGGTGTTTAGCCTGCTCCGGCGCGACAGACAACTGGACTGAGCTACGTAAGGGGTCAAGTGCCTTGCTGCTGCGACAGATATAGCTACAGGAACAGCCTGTCAACGCCGTCATTCCCGCGCAGGCGGGAATCCACTCTGGAGAAACTGCTCTCAATAGATTCCCGTTGCTACGGGAATGGCGGACCGCTACGACATTGCGGGGAATGTCCTCACGATGATGGCTACGGCCATAACTGTTGGGGCTCAAAAGGCACCTGACCCCTAATTAGCGAGAATCCACACTCCGAGCGATGATTTTGCCCAAAGAGGATTTTTACCGTTAAAGGAGCGTACTAGAGGCAGCAGTTTTCATGACAACGTTTAAGCAAGGCGACAAGGTGACCTGGCGTGCAGGGCAGGGTACAGCGACCGGCACCATTCAAAAGCGGGTGACGGCACCGACTGAAGTCGATGGCCAAACCGTGGCGGCGTCGAGTGATGACCCTCGCTACCTGGTCAAAAACGACCACACCGACAAGGTGACTGGGCACAAGCCCGAAACCCTGAGCGCAATTGAGGGTAACGACAAGCCTGCCGCTCAACAGTCGAACTTGGCTGCTGAGCACAGCGACAAAATTCGAGAGTTTGAGGCGGCGGTGAATATGACGGCCCACGCGATCGCAGACTGGCTAGAGACCGACGAAAGTAAGTCGGTGGGGCAAAAGGATGACTCGGGCCACATCAAAGGCCGCGAGTCGGGCAAGCACATTGTCGAGATATTGAACAAGAACAAAGCCGACTACACCGAGGACGATATCGAGCGGATCAAAAAGGTGGTTAGCTACGTCCATCGCCATACGGCTCAGCGGCCCAATGGCGACGTTACCGAAACGCGGTGGCGCTACTCGCTGATGAACTGGGGCCACGACCCGCTCAAAGACTAGGGGCATAGTGCTGGTCGCCTGACTGCACGCGCCACAATTTTGCGTATATACCGCCCTGCTCCAGCAGGTCATCGTGGGTGCCCTGCTCGACGATCGCCCCCCGATCCATCACGTAAATGCCATCGGCCTGGCGAATGGTGGAGAGGCGGTGAGCGATCGCGATCGTCGTTCTGCCCTGGGTAATTTTGGCCAGGGATTTCTGAATGGCGGCTTCCGTCTCGTTATCCACTGCTGACGTCGCTTCATCGAGAATCAGAATCGGCGGGTCTTTGAGGATGGCGCGGGCGATCGCCAGCCGCTGCCGCTGCCCGCCCGAGAGTTTTTGCCCCCGCTCGCCCACGATGGTGTCGTAACCCTGGGGCAGGTCTTCGATGAACTCATGGGCCTCGGCTGATTTGGCCGCGTGGATAATCTGGTCGCGGCTGGCGTCAAAGCTGCCGTAGCGAATGTTCTCAGCCACGGTGCCGTGGAATAAAAACACATCCTGACTCACCCAGCCAATGCAGCGGCGCAGATCGAGCGCGTTGAGGTCGCGAATATCTTGACCGTCAACCCAAATTCGTCCGCTCTGCACGTCATAGAAGCGCAGCAGCAGTTTTACCAGGGTGCTCTTGCCTGACCCAGTTGCCCCCACAATGCCAATCGTCGCCCCAGCAGGCACGTGCAGCGACAGGTCTTTGAGGACGGGGTGGCGACCGTTGTAGGCAAAGGTGATCGCCTCAAACGCGACATCGCCCTGCACCGTGCCTAGCGGCAACGGCTGCTGCCCCGGCAAAATCGCCACGGGCGTATCGAGCAGGCCCATCACCCGCCGCACCGAGGCCATTGCCCGCTGGTACTCATCGACAATCTCGCTCAAAAAGGTGAAGGGCCACAGCAGATCTTGCACAATGAACACCATAAAGCCGTAGGTGCCCACGCTGAGCTGTCCGGCCAGAGTCGCCCGACCGCCCAAATACAGCGTCAGCACAAAGCCCAGCAAAATACAGAAGCGCAACACGGGCTGAAAGGCCACACTCAGGGCGATCGCCCGCTGGTTGCTCTGGCGATAGGCATTGCTGTCGTGGTGGACGCGATCGCGCTCGTAGGCCTCAGCGGTAAAGCTCTTGATCGTGGCCATGCCTGAGAGGTTGTTGGCGAGGCGATCGCTAATTAGCCCCGCCTGGTCACGCACGGTGTCATAACGAGGAGCCAACCGCGACTGAAACAGAAACGTGCCCCATAGAATAAAGGGAATCGGCACCATGGCAAACCAGGCTATCCCTGGAGCCAGCAGCACAAAGCTCAGGCCCACCGCCAAGACGCGGGTAAAAAAGCCGATAAGTTCTTGGGCACCCGAGTTCAAAAAGCGCTCTAGCTGGTTGATGTCGTCATTGAGAATCGACAGCAGGGTACCCGTGCTGCGGTCTTCAAAGTAGGCAAGGTCGAGCCCCTGAAGATGGTTGTAGGCATCGACCCGCAGCTCATGCTGGAGGGTTTGGGCCAGGTTGCGCCAGAGCTTGTCGGCTTCATACTGGCTGAGGGATTCTAATCCCCAGGTGACGATGGTTAAGCCCGCCAATACCAGCAGTTGGGTGAGCGGATCTTGCACCCCTATCCGAGCAATTAAAGAGGCATCTTGCTCAACGACGACATCGACCGCAACGCCAATCAGGTAGGGCGGGGCGAGGTCAAACAGGGTACGAAAGATGGAGCAGATCGTTGCACCCCAGACTCGTCCCCGGTAGGGTTTGCCATAGCGGAGCAGACGCAAAAGAGGTTGAGGAGAGCGAGTTATCATGGGCTATGGCAAGAATTCTGTTTTGTGAGGAGTACTGATAAGCTGGCTCACTATCAGCAAACCGTGCAAAATCTTTTACTGAACTATCATTATTTCCACTTGGTGGAGAGTCGCTATTACGTTGACGCATCTCAATTTTGTTAGGAGATCCTCGAATGTCCCAAACTCAGAATTTAGATTCACTCTACGAACAAGATATTTTGCTGTGGTCAGAAGATACGGTTGCCAAGCTAAAGGCACGGGACTTTGATCATCTGGATATTGAGCATTTGATCGAAGAGGTGGAGTCATTAGGAATATCTCAGAGAAAAGAGCTGATTAGCCGCCTGATTGTCTTGTTAGAACATTTATTGAAACGACTGTATGTGAACTTACCTAATGACTACAACGGTTGGGAACGAACTATTCGGACTCAGCGAGGAGAGCTAGAAATTTTGTTGGATGCAGTGCCCAGTCTGAGCGGTCGGTGGGAACCTAGTTTTGATAAGGCTTGGCAAATTGCCCTAAAAAATGTACGTAAGGAATACCCCAACATAAGTTTTCCTTCCGAATGGACGTGCGATCGCTCAATCGAGCCAATGTTGAATAGGGATTTTTGGTTCGAATCATCTGATGAGAATGTATAGGCGACTCAATCTTGATTGCGATCGCGGCGTACCCATTAAACTCCATCACGCGCAGCAGGAACTTTAGCAATGCTGGCAGACTGCAACACGATCGGAAACTGTTTCCAGGGAATATCGCCTGTGGTGCTGCTGAGATAAAGGTGGCCAAATTGAAGTAGGGCAGGGGCGGTTTCACTGGTTGGTAAGGCTGTAAACAGATAGGTCGGTTTATGGGGGGCAGAGAACGCCACAGCACAGGGCTCGCCACAGGTCCATAGGCATCCCACTGAATGAATTTCAAGGCAGTCAGCTTGTACCTGATCATTGCCGAGAGTAGAGAGCTGCTCGAGTAACCGAGCCCCATCAGCGGGTTGGTGTTCAGGGCGCTTGTCGGTAGAACAGTGGCAGGATTTGCAAACAAATAACGTATGTTTTGGCATGGTTTAGGGTGTATTGAGCAAATATTTTTCGAGATCGTCGAGAATAGCATTTGCAGCTAGAGGTGTGCGTCCTCTCCAGGCCGTAGGATCAACAAAATAGACTCGATTTTGCTGAACAGCCTTCAGCTTTTGCCAGAGCGGCTTATTCTGAAGCACCTGAAAATCTTCTTCACCGGTTTCGCGGCCCCCGTAAATACCGACAAAAATTGCGTAGCCGTCAGCCCGATCTAGAGTTTCCTCAGACAACACAGAATTTGGGCCAAAATCGTCAAGTTGGGATGACGGTCGCAGTAACCCTACATCTTTTAAGACTGAGCCTGAAAAGGACGCCTCGGTGAGTATTCCTCCACAGCAGAAAAAAATAAACGATATGGGCTTATCTCGATAGCGATCGCCCAAGGCCACCTTGAGTCGCTCAACCCGCTGATAGTAGTGCTGCCAGACCTGATCCCTAGCCTCTTGCCGATTTAAAGCCTCGGCCATAAAATCAAAGTAGTGCTTCCAGTTGTCTTTGCTGACGTTGCCGCCAATCCAGTCGTAGAACAGGGTAGGGGCAATGGCTGCAAGATGGGGATAAATTGCTTCGTGGTTGTGCCGCCAGCCGATCATCACCTCAGGCTTGAGCAACGCCATACGCTCGATATTGGGCTGCGCCCACTCCCCCAAAGATTCGATACCGTTAGTTTTGCCCGCTAGGTGGTTGGGTGGCTGACCATCGTACTCAAAAACACTGGCTATGGGCTTAAGGCCAAGGGCGATCGCATTTCCTAAAGCCGCCGGATTCAGCGCAATCATCCGCTGGGGATTTTGAGGAATACAAACTCTTCCCATGCTGTGCTCAACCAGTCGGCAATCACCAGAATCAGCAACATCTTCAGTCTGATAGTGGTTGTAGTAATTACAACCGATTGCCAGCATGAATACTATAGAAAACAGCGAGATCAGGCGCAAATAGTAGCGTAACATTGGGTCTTTCGCCCTGTTCAAAACGTCCACGAAACCGTTCCCTGAATTGTAAACGGCTCACCATAAAATACGCGATTTCGATTGAAGGAGCCTTCAATATAGGACGTATCAAACAGGTTTTTAACGTTGATCGCCGCCCGCAGATTCTCTCGCCTGTAGAAAAGGGCTAAATCAGTGGTTATGTAGCTGGGTAGCTCGAAAGTGTTAGCGTTGTCGCCAGCGCGATCGCTGACATAGAAAAGCCCAAGACCAAACCCTAGCCCCTGTAGGTCCCCTTGCTGAATTTCGTAGGTTGTCCACGCGCTAGCGGCATGGGGGCCAGTGCGTTGGAAGCGATTGCCCACCTGCGATGCTATATTGCTGCGGGTAATGCGAGAATCGTTGTAGGCGTAGCCCGCAAAGATATTCCAACCCGGCAAAATTTCACCCGCAAGGTTGAGTTCGATTCCCTGACTGCGCTGTTCTCCAGTCTGTACAGAAAACCCAGGATTGACCGGATCATCCGTCAAAACATTAGTGCGAGTAATGTTATAAAAGGCCAGCGTCGCCGACAGCCGATCATTCACATCCGCCTTGACCCCAACCTCATATTGGGTTCCCTCACTGGGCTGAAAGGGCGTGCCGCTGAAGGTTTCACCAATGGTAGGTTCGAAGGACTGGCTATAGTTGGCGTATAGAGAAACGGGCTGGATAGGCTGATAAACAATCCCCACCCGAGGGCTAAAGGCATTGCCCGACTGGTTAAGCGATGGATCGCCAAAGTCTCCAGTTTGGGTAAAGGTATCAAAGCGACCACTCAGCAGTAATTTTAGATTGTCTGCAAAGATAATTCGATCTTGTACCAGAATGCCCAACTCTTCTGTATCAATTCTCGATCGGTCTAGAGGAATAAACGGCCCTAGCGGTTGTCCAAAAACGGGATTAAAGATGTCGATATCTGGAACCGATCTGTCTCCAGAATTGGTCTCTAGGTAACTGTTTTTGCCCAGATCTAGGCCCACCAGTAGCTCATGCTCAACCGAACCAGTAAAAAATCTCCCGATCGCATTGGTCACCAACCGATAGTCTCGATATTGACTACCGGCATCAGCAAAAAATCTTGACAAAGTGCGGCCATCGGTCGCCAAAGCTCCTGGGATGATATTGAACCCGCCAAGGTTAGTGGCATCGTAGCGAAAGGTGCTATTGATGGACAGATTTTCGTCAAACTGGTGATCTAAATTGGCGGTGATTCGGAATTGGGAGAGATCTGTGCCGCCTTCATTGACATTTAAGCTTCGGGGTATTTGGCCATTTGGGTTAGGCAAAATTGACCCAACCGCAGGCACACCCATGGGAGTACTGTCAAGCACGAGATTTTTGTATACGGCCTCAAGGTTGAAGGCGGTATTTTCCCCCAGGGCTACGCTGATCACCGGCGCAATGACCAGATTTCGGGTGCGATTAAAGTCTAAAAACGAGCCCTGGTCACGATAGGAGGCGTTGAGTCTGTACAGTAGCTGTCCGCCAGCATCAAGGGGGCCAGACAGATCCACCTCACCGCGATAGAAACTGAAATTTCCCAGGGTTGCTTCAGCGAAATAGTAGGGTTCATCGAGAGGCCGCTTGGTGACATAGTTCACGGTTCCCCCTGGCGACAGAGTACCAAACAGGACTGCGTTTGGCCCCTGAAGTACTTCAATCTGTTCGATTCCCGTTAGGTCTGGACCAAAGTTGGCCCCAGCCCCGTTAAACACTCGAGAAACCAGGCCATCCACGGCGGGCGAACTAAAAAATCCGCGCACCAGTATTCGTGGGGAATCAAAACCAGCGGGGGCGGCGTTGCGAACGCTGGGGGCATTGCGCAGCGCCGTAGCGACATCGGCGCGTTGGTCTTGCAACACCTGCTGAGGAATGATTTGAACCGATTGGGGAATGTCTCGTAGTGGCGTCTCCGTTCGGGTCACTGTGCTGGTGTTTGGGACTTGGTAGCTATCCTGTTCCCCCGTCACCACCACCTGAATGGCATCATTCTCGGCACCGACTACTACTTCCCCCAGCGTCACCGCCAACCCCGTCGCCGTCACTTCTGCCACAGGCGGCGCATCTGTCCCGGTAATCGCTACCCGCACCGTATCTCCCGGTTCATTCGTCACGCTCACCAGGGCAATGCCCTCCGCTGGGCCAAACTGCTCAAAGCTGCCGCCCTCTGGCAGCGCCAGTACCGCATTGGGAATGTCGGCAATCAGCGCATTGCCGACTGTTTGCGTCGCCGGGGCCGCCAGGGTGCCCTCGGCGGTGTCGAGCAAAATTTGCAAGCCTGCCTCGGTGCTCTCAACCCGCACTCCGGTAATTTGTACTAGAGCGGCTTCGATTTGGGCTACCCAGTCGGAGACGGTGGTGGCAGGGTGGGGGG
>PYER01000461.1 GCA_003017855.1 filamentous cyanobacterium CCT1 | reverse complement strand
GTAAGCGAGGCAAGGCACTGCTGGGCAACCTATTGGAGACCTTGTTGAACTAGCTCCTCAAAATCCGTATTGAGCCTAGAAAAATACAGCCGCAGTGAAAAGCTAACTAAGCTGAATGAGATTTATGCTGAAGCCCCGTCTGAGGTAGACCCAGTCATGGCAAAATGCAGGCTATGTCTCTGCCCCGTGAAGAGTGGTAATGCATCGGGGAGAAGTTTGGTGGGCAAATTTGCCTGATCCAGTAGGCTCTGAGCCTGGGTATCGCCGTCCGGTAGTCGTGGTTCAGGACGATACGCTCAATCAGAGCCGAATCAACACCGTTATTGTTGTCATCGTTACGTCAAATCTTCAGCTGGCAGAAGCTCCTGGCAATGTGCTGTTGCCCAGAGATCTGTCTGGGCTGCCAAGAGATGCGGTCGCCAATGTCTCACAAATTTTCACCATTGACAAACAGTTTCTGATTGAGCAAATCGGCTCGTTGCCAGATGCTTTACAGCAGGAACTAGACGAAGGTTTGCGAACCGTTCTCTAACCGTTCTCTATTTGTGATGTCTAACGCAGGCCCGACTGCACCCGCCACAAGCTGGCGTAAATGCCGTTCATTTCTAGCAATTCCTCGTGGCGGCCCTGCTCGACTATTTCGCCGTAAGCCATCACATAAATGCGGTGGCAGTGGCGAATGGTGGAGAGGCGGTGAGCGATCGCCAGCGTCGTGCGACCCTGGGTAATCACCGCCAGCGATCGCTGGATTGCTGCCTCGGTCTCGTTATCCACCGCTGAAGTCGCCTCATCCAGCACCAGAATCGGCGGATCTTTGAGAATGGCACGGGCGATCGCCAGCCGCTGCCGCTGGCCCCCCGACAGCTTCTGGCCTCGCTCGCCGACGATAGTGTCGTAGCCCTCCGGCAGCTGCACAATAAACTCATGGGCCTCCGCCAGCTTAGCCGCGTGGAGGATTTGATCAAAGCTGGCGTCAAAGCTGCCGTAGGCAATGTTTTCCGCCACGGTGCCCGAGAACAAAAACACATCCTGGCTCACCAGGCCGATGCAGCGGCGCAGGTCCTGGGGCAGCAGGTCTTGAATTTCCTGCCCATCGATCAAAATGCGGCCCTGCTGGGGCTGATAGAACCGCAGCAGCAGCTTCACCAGGGTGCTCTTACCTGAACCCGTCGCCCCCACCACGCCAATGCTCTGCCCGGCAGGAATGTGGAGCGACAGATTTTTGAGTACCGGCTGACGGTTAGCGTAGGCAAAGCTGACGTTTTCGTAGCGCACCTCGCCGCGCACCTGCTCCACGGGCAGCGGGTTGCGCCCCGGCACTAGCTCGATTGGCTCATCCAGCAGGCCCAGCACCCGCCGCACCGAGGCCATGGCCCGCTGGTACTCATCCATAATTTCGCTGAGCTGGGTAAAGGGCCACAGGAGCCGCTGAATGATAAACACCAAAAAGCCGTAGGTGCCCGCCGACAGCGTGCCGTTGGCTACCGCCATACCGCCCAAAAACAGCATGGCCGTAAAGCCCACCAAAATCACAATCCGAATCAGCGGAATAAAGGCGGCGCTGAGGGCGATCGCCCGGCGGTTGCTGTAGCGGTAGGCATCGCTGTCCTGCCACACGCGATCGCGCTCATACCCCTCCGCCGTAAAGCTCTTAATCGTGGCAATCCCCGACAGGTTATTCGCCAGCCGCCCGCTGATCAGCCCCGCCTTGTCGCGTACCTCCGCATAGCGCGGGGCCAGCCGCCGCTGAAACGCGATCGACCCCCCCAGCACAAAGGGAATCGGCAGCATCGCCATCCACGACACACCTGGTGCCAAGATCAAGAATGTCGCCCCCACCCACAACACCGTGGTAAAAAACCGCAACAGGTTGTGCGCCCCCGTATTCAAAAAGCGCTCCAGCTGGTTGATATCGTCATTGAGAATCGACAACAAACTGCCCGTGCTGCGGTCCTCAAAATAGCTGAGATCCTGCGCTTGCAGGTGGCTATAGGTATCAATGCGCAAATCGTGCTGCAAATTCTGGGCCAGGTTGCGCCACAGCCGCGCATAGACATACTCACTCAGCGACTCCAGAGTCCAGATCAAAAACGTCAGCCCCGACAGCACCCCCAACTGCCCCGCAATACTCGTGATCCCCACCCGCGCAATCAGCGAACTTTCGTTGTTAGTCACCACATCAATGGCGATGCCGATCAGGTACGGCGGAGCCAGATCAAAAATGGTATTGAGAATGGAGTTGGCGATTGCCCCCCAAATCTGCGGTCGATAGTTGCGCCCGTAGCGCAACAACCGCTGTAAAGGGTGCCGCGCCGATTGAATACTGGCCATAGATGCCCTAACTGCAAAGGTTAAAGTGTAACCAACCCAAGATCGGTTTAGGATTTTGGATTGGCCCCAATTTAGATTAGATCGATCGCCACTACAAACATGAAAGGTGGGCAATGCCCACCCTACAATCGACCAGGCGCTTCACTAAAGCTGCCAACCAACCAATTTGCAAGATAGACATTTAAACCGATGATCAGTCAATCCTTTCCGTTGGGTCCAGGGCGGCGGAACGGCCCTGGTCGACGGGGGGCTGGGGCCTGCGAAATGGCCCCAGCAGTAGATCTGGCTTTACCCCTCAACTGTGCGCCGCTCAGGCAGGTAACTGCTACCGTGAGCGGTCCCATTGCGGCCCCCAGAGCTGAGACTACGCCTAGATTGGGTTACAGCCGCGAATGCACCCTTGTATGTAGGGTATAGCCGAAAATAAGGCTAGGAGTGACTCTGGATGCACCCTAAAGCCCCTCAGAG
>PYER01000130.1 GCA_003017855.1 filamentous cyanobacterium CCT1 | reverse complement strand
GGACAAGCCTGCGCGGCCCAGCTCCGACAGTCTCTCCAAGCCGCCGAGTCGGCCTGGGGTTACTCCCCGCAGCAGCCAGCCTGAGAGTCAGCCTAAACCTCCGGCTCCGGTGTCGCCCAGCCGTCCGACTGCTCCTGCCGCCCCGGTTGAAGCCAGCACCGAGGTTGAGCGGCCAGCGGCCCCGCCCGTCAAGCCCAGACCAGAGCTGGTTAGCCCGGTGTCGCGATCGCGGCCTGAGCGAGACGAGCATTCGGCAGAGTCCCCTGAGGCGGCGCGGCCACCGCGGCCGGTCATTCGGCGCGATCGCAGCGCTGCACCCCCCGATCGCCCAACAGAAGGTGCAGCGCGTCCCACCATTCCCATTCGCGAGATTGACGCCGACGAAGACGTCCCTCGGCTCAAGCCCAAGCCCAAGCTGCGACGGCCCAACGCCGATGCCGAAACGGCCAGAGCCGAGACAACCGCCCGTACCGAGCCCGCCGCTGGCAGTGATTCTATCTCTGTGATTGGGGTTGGCGGCCTCGATGAATCGCAACCTCGCCGCCCCTCGCCACCTCGCCACAAGCGCGAAGAGCGCGAAGACGAGGATGACGACCAAAAGATGCGGGAGAAAGCCAGCAAAGCTGGCAAGACCAAGCGTCGTGGTCAGGGCGTCCTGGGCGAAGACGAAGAAGATCTCGACGTGCTGGTTGATGAGCTAGAGGGTGACGACGATCAAGTCACCGATGCTCAAAACCTGAGCATTTCGCTCGCTCGTCCGCCCAAGCCTAAGAGCGCCGGTGGAGCCAAGCCATCGTCGCCGACGGTTAAGAGCCACAAGCCTCAGCACCGCGACAGCAGCGGTGGCGGACGCTCTCGCCGCGGTCGCCGTGAAGCCCAGCCCACCCAGGAGCGTCCTGAGTTCATCATTCTCTCTGAGGGGCTAACGGTACACGAGCTAGCCGAGCAGATTCTGGTGCCCGAAACCGAGCTAATTAAATCGCTGTTCTTTAAGGGCATTGCCGCCAACATCAACCAAACCCTCGACATTGAGACCGCCAAAATGGTGGCCGAAGAGTTTGAGGTCATGGTCGAAACCAGTCAGGTTGAGTCCGAGGCCAAGAAGGTCACGGAGATGATCGACGAGGCCGACCTCGACAGCCTCCAGCGACGGCCGCCTGTGGTGACCATCATGGGCCACGTTGACCACGGTAAGACCACGCTGCTCGACTCGATCCGCAAGACTAAGGTGGCCCAGGGCGAGGCCGGTGGCATCACCCAGCATATTGGTGCTTACCACGTCGATGTCGACCACGCTGGCACATCTCATCAAATTGTCTTCCTAGATACCCCTGGTCACGAGGCCTTCACCGCTATGCGGGCACGGGGTACGCGGGTGACCGACATCGCCATTCTGGTAGTGGCAGCAGACGACGGCGTGCGGCCCCAAACCATTGAGGCCATCAGCCACGCCAAGGCAGCCGAAGTGCCGCTGATTGTCGCCATCAACAAGGTCGACAAAGAGACGGCCAATCCCGATCGCGTTAAGCAAGAGCTGATGGAGCACGGGCTGGTGCCCGAAGAATGGGGCGGCGACACCATCATGGTGCCGGTTAGCGCATTGGCAGGCGACAACCTCGACAGTCTGCTGGAAATGATCGTGCTGGTGGCCGAGGTCGAAGATCTCCAGGCCAACCCCGACCGCCCGGCTCGCGGTACCGTCATTGAGGCCAACCTCGACAAGGCTCGCGGCCCTGTAGCCACGCTGCTAATTCAAAACGGCACTCTGCGGGTAGGCGACTCTCTGGTGGCTGGTCCCGTCTTGGGTAAGGTCAAGGCTATGCTCGACGATCGCCTGCAGCGGGTGCGGGTTGCTGGTCCCTCCTTTGCTGTGGAGGTGCTGGGCCTTAACGACGTGCCCGCCGCTGGTGATGAGTTTGAGGTCTACGCCGACGAGAAAACCGCTCGGGCGGTGGCCGATAAGCGCATGCTTGAACAGCGCCAGTCTCGCCTACAACAGGCTATGGCCTCCCGTCGGGTTACCCTCAACACGATTTCGGCTCAGGTACAGGAGGGTGATCTCAAGGATCTCAACCTGCTGCTCAAGGCCGACGTGCAAGGGTCGATCGAAGCCATTCTGGCGGCGCTTCAGCAGCTGCCCCAAAACGAAGTGCAGATTCGGGTACTGCTGGCCGCCCCCGGCGAAATCAGCGAAACCGACGTCGATCTGGCGGCAGCCAGTGGTGCGGTCATCATCGGGTTCAACACCACGCTGGCACCTGGGGCACGGCAGTCTGCCGATCGCCAGGGCGTCGATGTGCGCGACTACGAGGTGATCTACAACTTGCTCGACGATATCCAGGGGGCCATGGAAGGTCTACTGGAGCCCGAAATGGTCGAAGAGCCGCTGGGTCAGGTGGAAGTACGGGCGGTGTTCCCCGTCCGCAAGGGAGCTGTGGCAGGCTGCTACGTGCTCTCGGGCAAGGTGACCCGCAACTGCAACCTGCGGGTCGTGCGCGGTGGCGAGGTGGTCTACACCGGCAAACTCGACTCCCTCAAGCGGATGAAGGAAGACGCCAAAGATGTCGCCGCTGGCTTCGAGTGCGGCATCGGCATCGACAACTTCAGCGACTGGAAGGAGGGCGACATTATTGACGCCTACCGTCTGGTCACAAAGCGTCGCACCCTGGCTATGGCCTAGGCCACTCGCTAGTCGTGGGTTGCCCAGCAATGTCAAGCAACCCACGACGACCTGACGACTACGCACATAACAACGGAGTAGGCAATGGCACCCTGGCGCTACGATCCATACCTGTGGGTACACCTGGCTGGCTTAGCTACTGTACCTTTGTGGATCGACCTGTGCCTGCTGGGTCTAGCGGTGGGGAACCCCACCCTGCCAGGTCTGGAGTTGGGTGTCATGGTTGGGTTGGGGGTGCTGCCGGTGCTGATCATGCAGCTGCGTCGCCCCTTTTACATCTTTAGCCTGCCGGGAATAGCCCTGCGGCTCACCGCCCTTAGCGACGACCAGCGCCGCTTGCTCAGCCAGTTTCGTCGGTGGCGGGTGCGGCTGGGAGCGCTGCTGGTGCCTGTGCCCCTGGTGTGGCTGTTGGTAAAGCTTTACCCCCTGGCGTTTTTAGCCCGCGACATCACACCTTTTGACGACTGGGGAAGGCTGGGGGGTCTTGCGATCGCCGTGGTGAGTTTCTGCTTAGCCAACCTATTCTTGCAGGTGCCCGTGGCTGTGCTCCAGGTGCTAGCTACTCCAGACCGCCGGATGGTGGCGGTTCAGCCCTACCCCACTAAGGCCATAGCGGCCGATTTTAGCTGGCTGGGCCTGCCGGTCAGTAAGCTTCTGCCCAACCTGGCTCCCCAGGATTTAGCTCCTCAAGCTGAGCGGAATCTTGGAGCCAATCAAGCCGAGCAGAACATTGAGGCTAACGAGGAAGACTTACGCCCAGAGCATCAGAACCCAGATCACCAGATCCCGGCTTTAGAATCTTCAGGCGTAGACGTTTCTGGGGCCGAGCACACTGCGGACGCGCCAGCGATTCCGGAACGGACCGCCTTGCGAATCGCCCCCGCACCTCCAGAGACGACCTCAGAGGATGTCACTAATTCCGAACTCGCAGTCGAGCAGTCTGAAGAGCTATCAGAGCAGGATGATTTGCCAGATGCTCACCCGATTTACACCACCCCAGCAGCCAGTCATCACCAAACAGCCGTGGTAGACCCTTTGGGAGAAGACGCTGAAGAGGGGACAGATGACGCAGAAACAGCCGATCATACGGTAATAGATCATCCCGGTCGTAACGGCTCAGCACTGCGTCATCCTGAGGTTGACGGGTTAGAAGAGCTGTCCTCATCCTCGGACTCGGCGAGCCACCCAGAACCTTGGCCTGCCGCGCCGACGCCTACCCTTGAATTTAGCCGGGGAACATCGCGACATCCATAGATATTCATCAATTCTTGAGACTGTGGTTTTTGTCACAATCGCAGTGGAACGGTTGCGCTATCTTGTATTAGTGGTTGTCTAATCAATCGGGGTTTTTGCTGGCTCGCCGGTTGATTGAACCACCCCGAACGTTGATACGACCCTAGGGTTTAACGTTTATCTAGACTTTTTAAGAGGCAGCTATGGCCGTCATTCGCTCTGCAAGTTCCACACCGCTTTCTGACCACGCCCGGATTTGGTACAGCCTCAAATGCGCGATCGCCAGCAGTTCTGGCTTTAAGAGCTGGAAGGGCGAACTCCCCAGCGCTGAGGCCGAGGCGGCGCCACTCGATCAGCTCGTGCGCCGCTATCTGCGCGAAACCCTGGAAACCCTGGCTTACTAAGTACGCCTAAACGCCGTAGTAGTCGCGGTACCAGGCTACAAACCGCCCAATGCCCACCTCCAGCGGTGTGCTGGGCGCAAAACCCACATCGGCCATTAAATCGCTGACGTCGGCGTAGGTAGCAGGCACATCGCCTGGCTGCATTGGGCACATCACAGTCTGCGCTGTTTTGCCCAGGGCCGTCTCAATCACCTGAATAAAGCGCAGCAGCTCCACCGGCTGGTGGTTGCCAATATTGTAAATTTTGTAGGGAGCCTGGCTATCGCTGCTGGTTTGAGTGCCCGCGGCGGGAATGTGCGCCATCACTCGCACCACCCCTTCAACGACATCATCTATATAGGTAAAGTCGCGCTTCATCTGGCCCTGGTTAAACACCTGAATGGGGCGATCGCCCAAAATAGACTCCACAAACTTAAAGTAGGCCATATCGGGCCGCCCCCAGGGGCCGTATACCGTAAAAAACCGCAGCCCTGTTGTCGGAATTTGGTACAGGTTGCTGTAGGCGTGGGCCATCAGCTCATTGGCTTTTTTTGTGGCGGCGTATAGCGACACCGGATAGTCGACCCGGTCGTCCACGGCAAATGGCACTTTGCGGTTGGCGCCATACACCGAGCTAGACGACGCAAACACCAGGTGCTCGGCCTCCATCAGGCGGCAGCCCTCGAGCACATTGAGAAAGCCAGAGAGATTACTGTCGGCGTAGGCAAACGGATTCTCAAGGGAGTAGCGCACCCCCGCCTGGGCCGCCAGGTGAACGACGTACTGAAAGCGGTGGTGGCGAAACAGCGCCAGCATGCCGTCGCGATCGAACAGGTCGAGCTGCTCAAAGGTAAAGCCCTCATCGGGAATGAGTCGAGTCAGGCGATTGCGCTTTAGACCTACGTCGTAATAGTCATTGAGGTTGTCAATGCCATAGACCTGGTGGCCGCTATCTAACAGCCGCCGAGCCACAAACGAGCCAATAAATCCTGCTACCCCAGTCACCAGTACAGCGATAACCGTAGCCTCCTAGGGCGAATCGTTTGCATCTACAATTTCACTCCGAAATTGCATCCAAAATAACCCAGTCGCAGTCGGTTTCGCCCGCAAAATCTTAAGTCTTTTGCCTAATTTTGCCTCTGACGCCCCTTGCCATCAGCCATTGCCGCCATCGGTGCTAGGATCAGGCGAAAGAAACCCAAAAGAATGGTAAGAGAGAAAGGACGTAGTCGTACATGCAAGAATTTGAAAAAACAATATCCTTTGGTGGTCGCGATATTCACCTAAGGGGTGGTCTGTTGGCCCCTCAAGCTGGGGGCGCAGTGCTAGTGCAGTCGGGAGAAACAGCCGTTTTGGTCACGGCAACCCGCTCAGCAGGACGTCAAGGCATCGACTTTTTGCCCCTGCTGGTTGATTACGAAGAGCGCCTCTACGCCGCCGGACGCATCCCCGGCGGATTTTTGCGTCGAGAGGGTCGCCCCCCTGAGCGGGCCACCCTGATCTCTCGCCTGATTGACCGCCCTATGCGGCCCCTGTTTCCCCAGTGGCTGCGCGATGACATTCAAATCGTTGCCACCACGCTGGCTATGGATGAACAGGTGCCCCCCGACGTGCTGGCGGCGACCGGCGCTTCGATCGCGGTACTGCTGGCTAAGATCCCCTTCTACGGCCCGATGGCGGCAGTGCGCGTGGGTCTAGTCGGTGACGACTTTGTGATCAACCCCACCTATCGAGAAGTGGAAACCGGCGATCTAGACCTGGTAGTTGCGGGGTCTCCCGACGGCGTCATTATGGTAGAAGCCGGGGCCAACCAGCTGCCCGAGGCCGACGTCATTGAAGCCATCGATTTTGGCTACGAGGTCGTGCAAGACCTGATCAAAGCCCAGCTAGAGCTGATTAAAGACCTGGGCATTGAGATTGTCACCGAGCAAGAACCCGAAACCGACCCCACCCTGTCTACCTTTATTGAAGAAAAGACTGCTGCCGCCATTAAAGAGGTACTGAAGCAGTTCAGCCTCACCAAGCCCGAGCGCGACGAAAAGCTAGACGCTATCAAAGAAGAGCTAGCCGCCGCCATTGAAGCCCTGGAGGACGACAATCCGGTCAAGGTAGCGGTGGCCGAGAACGGCAAAGCTCTGAGCAACACCTACAAGTCGGTCACCAAAAAGCTGATGCGGCAGCAGATCCTCGACGAGAAGGTGCGGGTCGATGGTCGCCAACTCGATGAAGTACGCCCCATTTCTTGCCAGGTGGGGCTGCTGCCTAAGCGGGTGCACGGCACGGGGCTGTTTCGGCGCGGGCTGACCCAGGTGATGTCGGTGACCACCCTGGGCACCCCTGGCGATGCCCAGATGATGGATGACCTCCACCCCGACGAAGAGAAGCGCTACCTGCACCACTACAACTTCCCTCCCTACTCGGTGGGAGAAACTCGACCCATGCGATCGCCGGGTCGTCGCGAAATTGGCCATGGCGCCCTAGCCGAGCGCGCGCTAGTGCCCGTGCTGCCCCCGCAGGAAGAGTTCCCCTACGTCATTCGCGTCGTGTCGGAGGTGCTGTCGTCCAACGGCTCTACGTCGATGGGGTCGGTGTGTGGCTCTACCCTCTCGCTGATGGATGCCGGGGTGCCGATTACCAAGCCGGTTAGCGGCGCCGCCATGGGGCTGATTAAAGAAGGTGACGAAGTTCGTATTCTGACTGATATTCAGGGCATCGAAGACTTTTTGGGCGATATGGACTTCAAAGTTGCCGGTACCGACAGCGGCATCACCGCCCTGCAGATGGATATGAAAATCACCGGCCTGCCCCTGAAGGTGATTGGCGATGCCATTAATCAGGCCAAGCCCGCCCGGCTGCACATTCTAGAGAAAATGCTGGCCACCATCGACACCCCCAGATCGGAGCTATCGCCCTACGCCCCGCGCCTGATCAGCTTTAAGATTGACCCCGAGATGATCGGCATGGTGATTGGCCCCGGCGGCAAGAAGATCAAAGGGATTACCGAGCAAACGGGAGCCAAAGTCGACATCAACGACGACGGTACCGTCACCGTGTCCTCTATCGAAGGCGAAAAGGCGCTTCAGGCCAAAGCCCTGATCGAGGCCATTGTCTTCAAGCCCGCCGCTGGCGACGTATTCGTAGGCCAGGTCACTCGTGTCATCCCCATCGGGGCCTTTGTCGAATTTATGCCCGGCCAGGAAGGCATGATTCACATCTCACAGCTAGCCGACTACCGGGTGGCCAAGGTCGAAGACGAGGTCAACGTTGGCGACGAGGTGATTGTCAAAGTGCGTGAAATTGACGGTCGCGGTCGCATTAACCTGACCCGCCTCAATATTCACCCCGATGAGGCGGCGGCGGCGCGCGAGGCGGCAGCACTGCGCTAGAGAAGTGGAGCGATGAGGACGATGAGGGGTTGAGGAAGGTGAAGCGATCTTTCTACCCACCCATCTTCGCCATCTCCTCATCTTCCCCTTTCCCATCCCTGCCCCCGAATCAAACGTTGCACGCTGCAATATTTGATTCGGGGGTTCCTTTCTTAGTACGATGCAAATCTGTATACCTAGCCTCTAACCTCAAAACATCGTGCGAAAAATTGTTATTGCTGGCAACTGGAAAATGTACAAGACCCAGGGCGAGACCCTGGATTTTTTGCGTCATTTTTTGGGGCAACTGACCGATACCCCCGACGGGCGCGAAATTGTGCTGTGTGCGCCATTTACGGCCCTGGGAGCCCTGTCTAAGAGCCTGCACGGAGCCAGAATTAAAGTTGGTGCCCAAAATATTCACTGGATGCCCGAAGGTGCCTTTACTGGCGAGATCTCAGGCGATATGCTGCGAGAGCTGGGGGTGCGCTACGTAATTGTGGGCCACAGCGAGCGCCGCCAGTACTTTGCCGACACCGACGAAACAGTAAACATGCGCCTGCAAGCCGCTCAGAAGTGCGGCCTCACCCCAATCTTGTGTGTGGGAGAAACCAAGGATCAGCGCGATGCGGGCGAGACTGAGTCGGTGATTACCGCCCAGATTGAAAAGGGCCTGGTAGATATTGACCAGAACAACCTGATCATTGCCTACGAGCCTATTTGGGCGATCGGTACCGGCGATACCTGCGAGTCTACCGATGCCAACCAGGTGATTGGCGGCATTCGCAAGCTGCTCAAAAATCCTGATGTCACTATTCAGTATGGCGGCTCAGTCAAACCCAGCAATGTCGATGAGCTGATGGCTCAGCCTGAGATAGATGGCGCCCTGGTTGGCGGGGCCAGCCTTGACCCCGAGAGCTTTGCCCGCATTGTCAATTTCCAGTAACTTGGGCACCTCCTGCAGCCCTACTTTCTAAAGTCATCTTGGCGAAACCAGGGCGCTTGGGCGCCAAAACTTAGAATGGGTGAACGCTCGGTACTGGCCGAGGGTGCTGGTTTGACGCACCTACTTAGGAATTAAGGGGTTGACCATGAACGTACTGGTGATAGATGTTGGCGGCAGCAACGTCAAAATTTTAGCGACGGGTCAAACCGAAGCCCGTAAGTTTCCCTCTGGCCCTACCATGTCGCCAGAAGCTATGGTAGCCGGCGTCAAGGAACTGGCGGGCGACTGGGCTTACGACGCTGTAGCGATCGGCTATCCCGGCGTGGTACAGAAAGGGGTGGTCACTCAAGAACCCCACAACCTGGCTCCCGGCTGGATCGGGTTCGATTGGGAAGCGGCCTTTGGCTGCCCGGTACGCATTATCAACGATGCGGCCATGCAGGCCCTGGGCAGCTACGAGAGCGGCACCATGCTCTTTTTAGGCCTCGGCACCGGGCTGGGATCAGCCATGGTGGTCGAGGGGGTGGTCGTGCCCCTAGAGCTGGCCCATCTGCCCTACAGGAAGGGCACCTACGAGCACTACCTGGGTAAGCGTGCTCTAGAGCGATTGGGCAAAAAGAAGTGGCGTGAGTACGTAGAAACCTGTGTGAGTCAGCTAACGGCAGCGCTACAGCTCGATGATGTCGTAATCGGCGGCGGTCAGATCAAGGTGCTGAAAGAACTGCCCGCTGGCTGCCGCCCCGGCCATAACAGCAACGCCTTTGTAGGTGGATTTCGCCTCTGGGAACCTGGCCGAGAACGCTTTACCGCAGCCTCCTAACAATGTATTAACCTAAGCTTTTAGCTGCTCAAAACAACTCAGTACGGTGCTAGGGTGTTGGCTGATCGGCAACGCTGTCTGTGCGGCTGGCATCGCAGCCCTCGGAGGGGTTAATGGGTTTCACATAGCCCTGGTTATAGGTGCTGCCATCGGGCATGGTGGCAAACTCCAGCCTTGCCCCGGTGAGATTAGCGTTGGTGAGGTCGGCTTCGTAGAGGTCGGCGTAGCGCAGGTCAGCCCCGCGCAGATCGGCGTTGGACAGGTCGGCCTGGCGCAAAATAGCGCCATAGAGACTGGCCTCTGAGAGATTGGCCTGGCGCAGCTGAGCTGAACACAGGGCGGCGGCGCGCAGCTCGGCCTGAATGAGAGAGGCGCTGGTCAGGTCGGCTTTCACCAGGCTAGTGTGGAGCATTTGGGCCTGACTCAGGTCGGCCTGAACCAGGATAGCTTCTGATAGGTCGGCACCCTGGAGATTGACCTGATGCAGGGTGGCCTGGGTGAGATTGGCCTGGTGCAACACAGCGTTGATGAGTTGAGCGCCGTTCAGGTTAACCTCGGTCATATTGGCCGCTCGAAAATTTTGATTGCTGAGATCTTGGCCGCTGAGGTCGGTTGCGGCCAGATTACAGCGCTGGCAGCGGCGCTGATCGGCGGTTTCACCACGCGAATTGGAGGAGGCGATCGCCGAGCGGGCGGCAGTAACGACGGTTTCTGTGGCGGCATCGGTAGCGGCATCTAGAGTTTGATAACGGCTGAGTTGCTCGCGCGCCACCCGCAGTGCCGTCGGTGTCACGGCTGTTAACAGCACCAGCAGGCTGATCAATATATTCCACCGCATAGGCTAAACCGGAGAGCCGGTTCAAAGAGATTGCACTCCAATACTCAGCTCTACCGTGGTCGATCAGGACGGCCAGCATCAAGTTGCGATAGCGACCAGCGGGTTTTTATGAAGGAAACCCAACCGTTTCTCAGTGGCGCCAGAGCAGCAGTGGGAATAACCGTAGAAATACGTAGATAGGCACGAGGTTTCATCAAAGTATCACAGAGTACTCGAGAGGAATTCGCAGATTCTTGCTGATCAATTGCGTATTCTGAGGGAGATCCCCCCGAGGGTGGCTTGCTCACCTCAGTACGTTCCCTGTTATGGATAATTCCCCCTTTCGTCGTATTGTTTTGCCTGCCCTGCTTGCTTCTAGCGCTGGGTTTGCCGCCCTCACCTGGCCCATGGCCTCTGATCAGGCGGTACAGGTTTCTGATCGGCTACCTGAGCCCCTCAGCCTCTGGGTTGACTCAGCGCTGATCACTCACCAGCACAAAGAGTTTTCGATTCGCTACATTGGCTTTGCCATTATGTCGAGCGTCGCCATTGGCATTGGCACCGCTGAAGCCATGCGATCGCGCCAGGGACGATCGCAACGCCACCAGAGCTTGCTCGATGAGGTACTCAAGGCCGCGGGCGATCGCCCGCTGGTCGACCCCAGCGATATAGACTACGCCGTTGCTAAACCCGAGGCGGCAGCGACCCCGCTAGCGGAGACCGAGCGGCCTACGGTCACCCTCGACTGGAGCAGCCTGGTGCAGGGCACCGCCCAATCCAATCCTCAAGCCTCGACCCCGGCCGAGGCAGGGATACTTTCCACGACCTTAGAAGATCACGCTTTGTATCACATTCAGGGGGCCAACCAGCAACAGTGCCTGGCCCTAGCCGTAGAGGGCGAATACTACCGCTACTACCGCAACCGCCCCGATGTCGACAAAGCCCAGAGGCTGGTGCAGCAGCTGCAGCTGCAGGGGAAAAAAGCGATCGCCACGGTGGATGACAGCGGCTACATCGTGTGGGTGCGTGAGTCAGAACCGCCCCAGCAGGCGGTGCCCTGGCCTGAGCTGGCGATCGCTCATTAGGGGTGAAAGCCCGATAGGTAAACCATCAGCGATCGCTGACGATATCCGTGCAATGTTGAGCAGTACAAAAGCATGAATCTCAAAACGCTAGAACATCTTTGGACAGCTTTTGTGGAGGGGGAGCGAGATTTTACCGGCATCAACCTGGCCGGAGCCGACCTCAACCACTGGAGCCTGGCCAGAGTTGATTTTTGGGGCGCCGACTTCAGTCGAGCCAACCTCACCCAGGCCAATTTTCGCCGCGCCAACCTCAAGCAGGCTCAGTTTAGCGATGCCAAGCTGTCGGGAGCCGACCTGCGCTGGGCCGACCTGCGAGAAGCGGTGCTCGTCGGTGCAGACCTCGATTCCGCTCGCCTGGAGGGCGCGCTGTATAATGCCCGAACCCAATTCCCTAAGGGGTTTAACCCGGGGGAAGCCCACATGTGGAACCTGGAGCCTGGGGCTACCCTGGCCACTAAAGACCTGCGGGAACGCGACCTGGGCGGCACTGACCTGACCGCTGCCGATTTGAGCGGCGCGCTGCTGGTCAACAGCCAGCTGTTTGGGGTCGTGCTGAAAAAGGCCAATTTGCTCAGCGCCCTGATGGGCGACAGTGACCTGCGCTACGCCGACCTTAGGCAGGCCACCCTGATGCTGGCCGACCTGCGCGGGGCCGACCTGCGGGGAGCCGACCTGCGCGGGGCCAACCTGATTGGCACCAACCTGCGGGGATGCCAGCTAGCCAACACCAACCTAGAAGGAGCGCTCTACTCCGACAGCACTCAGTTTCCCCGTGGCTTTCAGGTGCCCAAAACCCTGCACCATCTGGCTCCGGGAGCATCGCTGTGGGGGGCTGACCTGAGCGGGGCCAGGCTCACCGGGGTAGACCTCAGTGGGGCTAATTTGGCGGGGGCCAACCTCATGCACGCCGACCTCTGGGGAGCTTGTTTGGCCAATGCTGACCTGTCTGGGGCCAACCTGCTGGGAGCCAACCTGCTAGGCACCGACCTGTCTGGGGCCAACCTGAACCAGACCAACCTCATGCAGGCGATCATCGATTTACCGGGGGAAAGAGCGGCGATGGTGTCTTTCAACGGACAAACGGCGTGAGCGGTTAGGCTGCACAGGCTTGGCCTGAGAATGACCTGCGATCGCCCCATCCCTACAGCAGCGTCATCTGGCTGCCGTCGCCGGGTAGCCCCTCGTCGTAGCCCAGGTGGCGACGGGCGGCGGGGGTCACCATTCGCCCTCGGGGCGTACGCTGCAGATAGCCAATTTGCAGTAGGTAGGGTTCGTAGACCTCTTCAATGGTTTGGGGGTCTTCGCCGGTAGAGGCGGCCATCGTATCGAGGCCGACCGGGCCACCGCCAAAGTTTTCAATCATCACCGAGAGCAGGCGGCGATCGGTCCAGTCGAGGCCGCAGGGGTCAACGTTAAATAGCTCCAGGGCTTCGGCCGCCAGAGTCGCCGTGATTGCCCCCGCTGCTTTGACCTCAACGTAATCGCGCACCCGCCGCAGCAGGCGGTTGGCAATCCGGGGGGTGCCTCGGGCGCGGCGGGCAATTTCTGTAGCCCCGGCGGGTTCGATGGGCGTTTTGAGTACGTCGGCGGTGCGCAGCACAATGGGAGTCAGTTCTTCAATTTCGTAAAACCGCAGCCGCTGAATCAGGCCAAAGCGATCGCGCAGCGGCGAACTTAGCGCCCCCACTCGCGTAGTCGCCCCCACCAGCGTAAACGGGCACAGCGGAATGCTGCGGGTGCGGGCCGACTGCCCCTTACCGATGGTGATATCGAGGCGCGAGTCTTCCATGGCCGGGTAGAGAATTTCTTCGGTGACCCGGGGCAGACGGTGAATCTCGTCAATGAAGAGTACATCGCCGGGCTTGAGGCTGACCAGCAAACCGGCGATATCGCGGGGACGCTCCAGGGCTGGGGCGGTGGTAATTTTGCAGGTAACCCCCATCTCCTCAGCCAAAATTAGCGCCATAGTGGTTTTGCCCAACCCCGGCGGCCCGTAGAGCAGCAGATGGTCGAGCGGCTCCTGGCGCGACTGAGCCGCTTGAATCGCAATGCCTAGCACCTCTTTCAACGCCGCCTGACCAATGTAGTCTTGCAAGCGCTGGGGGCGCAGGCTGTCTTCTGGGGCCGTGGGTGCTGCCGCCTCCGACGGTTCGGCCTGGATGTCTTCTGGCTGCACGTCGCCACCCTTGACCAACGAGAGCAGCGGCTGCAGGGCGGCGTCTTCGGCAGGCGGTGCTGGCGGTTTAGACTTGGCCACCTTAGACTTGGTCGCTTTGGGCTTGGCCGAGTCGTCGGGATTGTGGGAAGAAACAATGGCCATAGGGGGAGCCCAGGGGTCAGCCCCCCTATGATACTGTGGTGCATTTGCACTATCAAGCCATTGGCTGAACCTACAGCAGAATCAGCAGTACCAGGCCAAAGCCAGCCAGGCCCATGATCGCTGAGCCCAGGCCAGCCCCACTGGGTTCTGGGGGAACGCTGAGGTCTTTTTCAAAATCGCACTTGAGACAGCGATACACCGTGGGCTTGTACTCCACAATGCTGTGCCCACCGCATTCGGGACACTGCACACTGGGCGGGGTGAGGGTAGATACAGTCATGGCTACACACCTGATGAACAACGGGCAACCAGAGAAACCTTCAGTCCAAGTTTGGGTTAAGGTTCATTTGCTTGTAGCCAGAGTCACCTGGGTTAGGACATTGATAAAGCCTAAAAACATTCAAACGCTCGTCTGACGGACATCCTGACCCGATTGGCTACAGCTATAACATCAGGAAACACAGCTTCTAGCATGGGACAAAAGCCCAATCTGCACGAGGGGAAAAACTTCTGAAAAATTCTGTTCTGAATTCAGGAATTCTTTACCCCAAGCGATCGCTACCGCCGCCGTAGCCACATCAGTACCGCCAGGCCGAGGCCAATGACAGGCAAGACCAGCAGGGCAAAGACTCCCAGGCCAACCTGCTGCTGCACGGTCAAAGAAATGCGGCGATTTGTGACCTCGCGGGGGCGAATGGACAGCGTAGCGTCGGTCTGCTGCCCCAGCCAGCTGATGGCATTGAGAAAGACATCCCCGTTCAGCTGTTGCTCAAACAGCCCGTCGGTAGCAAAGGTGGCGTTACCAATGACAACTAAGCGAGACTCCGGCGGCGGTTCGCCTTCGGCAGCAGTGGCTCCTTCGACCGGGCGGCTGAGGGCAACGCCCAGGGTGTAGGGACCAGAGGGGGGAGCGTTTTCGTCGTACTGCAGCTCACCCTCTGCAGAGAGAGACTCGGCCCGGCTCTGGGGGTTGCTCTGCAGAACGGGCGTTGCCGTCACCCCCGGCACCTCTTCTACGTTGATCGGGCGCACCAGGGGAAAGAACGATCGCCCGCCGCCAAAGTCGCGGGTAATAGGGTGATCGCCGTAGTCAGTGACCAGGGGGGCAGCGGGGCCAAGGCCCACAAGCTGGCCACTCCCCGAGGTGTCAAGCACAATGCGATCGTCGAGGGTGACGCCCCAGGGGTCGAGCAGGGTGCCCAGGCCAGGACTGGTGCGTGGGTCTATCAGCAGCATGACACTGCCGCCACCTTCCAAATAGGTCTGCAGAGCTTCGACTTCGGCATCAAAAAACTCGGCGGCGGGGCCAGCGACTACGACCACGCTGGCATCCTCGGGGACTTCTCCTGTCTGCGACAGATCTAGCGGCTGCACTACGGCGCTTTTGTCTTCGAGGGCTGTGGCGGCCTGCAAAAAGCCGGTGTCGCTGCCGTCAATGGCAAACTCCTGGTGGCCCTGGGTGAAGTACACGGTGAGGGCGCGATCGCTCACCACCTGATCGAGCGCATTGGTCAGCGTTCGCTCCGACAGGCGCTCGTCGGGGCCAACATTTTGCAAAAACCGACGGGTGTCGCCGCTTTCCACAAACACCATCCCTGTCTGGGTAGCGCCAAACTCCTGGGCCAGGCGCGGGTCGTTGTAGGGGTTGACATAGTCAAAGGTAAACTGCGGACCGGCCTGGCGGTAGCTTTCGAGCAGCTGCCGGTCCTGGGGGTTGGGCAGCGGGTCAAAGACGACAACGCGGGTGGGGTTTTCGAGCGATCGCACCACCTCCTGCGACTGAGGGGCGAGGGTAAAGATTTGGTTCTCGGTTAGGTCAACCCGGCTGGCATAGCGCACCGCCAAAAAATTAACCAGCGCCAAAATGGCCAGCACCGCCAGGGTAGACACCAGCGCATTGGCCCCCGCTTCGGTCGATCGCTGCGCCCAGAACCGCCCCTGCCCCTGGTTACCCAGCACCAGACCCAGCAGCAAAAGGCCAATGCCCCCAATCAGCAGGCCCGCTGGCAGCAGGGTCCAACCCGCTACAATGCCCGCAATCAAACCCGCTGTCACCAGGGCCAGCCCCGGCAAGGCCAGATATTTCAAATACTTTTGGTAGCTCGCAAACGCTTTCATCGCCATAACCGCTACTACTAACCTGCTGCACGTTTGATGAATTAGGATCCTAGGACCGCTGGAATCTGAGGGTTTCAATCGACTGGGCCGTCAGATAGAGCCCCAAACCAATAAAGGAGAGGAACAGCACCAGCCCACCCGTGTCAAAAATGCCTTCGGTGAAGTCGGTGAAATGCTTGAGTAGGGATAGATGCGCGATCGCCTGCCCCACCACCCCAGGCAGCCCCTGAGCCACCGCATCCACCAGCCACAGCAGCAAGATCAGCGCAAAGGTCATAATCGCCGCCAGCACCGTGCTCTCAGTCAGCGACGAAATGAACATGCCCAGGGCCAGCACGCTAGCGGCCATCAGCACCAGACCCAGGTGCGACAGCAAGAATACTCCCGACCCCGTAGCAGGTTCGGCGGCCCCCAGAGCGATCGACTGGCACACCATCAGCGGCAGCACCATCGCTATGTAAAAGCTCACCACCGCCAGCAGCTTGCCCAGGGCCACCGCCCAGTTAGTCACGGGCGAGGTCGCCAGCAGCTCCAGCGTGCCTTGCTTGCGTTCATCGGCATAAAGCCCCATCGACAGCATGGGCAGCACAAACATCGACAGCGACCCCAGCAGGCCCACGTAGGCCTTGTTGAACTCGTAGGCCACATCAAAGGGCGGCGGTGTGGGCATCCCCATCTGCACTGCCTGGTCGGCCATCGCCGCCTGAGCCAAGATTCCCTGCGGTCCCAGCAGAATAGCGACTAAAAAGAAGCCACCCAGCAGCCAGAACACGGCGGCGATGATGTAGGGCCTGTCTCTTATACACATCT
>PYER01000460.1 GCA_003017855.1 filamentous cyanobacterium CCT1 | reverse complement strand
GTATTTGCAAAGTGAGGCATCTAGAGCGATGTCTCAAGCTAAGTGGAATGTGGCTAGTGCTACTCAACGGGAGCTTAGTGCAAATCGAAAAACATATCAGGCAGAAGTCTCGACTGGAAATGCAGCGAAACAAGCTGACCAGGCCAAGCGAGACCAGCAGCAGGCGGTCGCCTCTGCCGAAGCTGCCGCTGTTGCTCAACAAACCGCCGAAACCCGCGCCAGAGAAGCCGACGGCAAAGCCCAAAGTGCGGCTGTTGCCCAGCAGCAGGCGGAAGCTAAAGCCGAAGCAGCGGACGAAAAAGCTCTAGATGCTGAAGGCAGAGCTAGGAATGCTGATACTAAAACCGCTACTCTCGAAAAAGTTCAGCAGCTGACCCAAACTGGCATACGTCTAGACCGAGCTTCAGATGCTGCGCTTGCTAGCGTTGAATTTGGACAAGTTGGAGCTTTACTTAGAGCTATTGAGACCGGGCGTGAACTCGAAACTGCTCTATCGCTGTCGGGGATAACGGTTGGCAGCGAACTTGCTTCATATCCTTCAGTTGGCCCTATTTATGCTTTACAGCAAGTAAAAGCAAAAATTAACCAAACTCCCAAATATCTACTTGCTCAAATGGGCGAGTTCTTAAGTTTAAGCTTTAGTCCTGATGGCAACCAATTAATAACGCGTTCTTCCTCAGAAGACCGAATCTGGGATTTGGAAAACAAAACATCTAAACTTCTCGAAAATTATGGCTCTAGCGTTATCGGGGCTGATTTCAGCCCCGATGGAACTCAAATATTATCTGTCCTACAAGATGAAAGAGTCATAATTAAAAACTTGAAAACTGGCTCTTTCTCTGTTCTTGAAACTGAAGATCGCGGTAGCGAGTACCAAAGTTCGGCGAGAGAGGCCATTAGCTTCAGTGCTGATGGCAATCAAGTGGTTACGACTGTTGGCAATGACACTGCGCGGGTCTGGAATCTTGAAACTGGCGTCCCTAAAGCGCTCAAAGTCAAAGAGGCTAGGATTGATAGTGTTAGCTTTAGCCCTGACGGAACTCGAGTATTGACGACAGAATATACCGTAATAGATGGCGCTATAATATCAGAATCGGCAAAGATTTGGGATTTGCATTCTGGAGATTTTACTGCTCTTGAAAAGCCTCACGAAAGTGTTCACGGTGCCAGGTTTAGCCCCAGAAATTTGCAGGTAGTCACTATTGCATCTATGGCTGGAGATGAACGAAATTATCAAAAAACCAGTATCGTTCGTATTTGGGACTTGCAAACTAGAGAGTCTAAGATTCTTGAAGAATATCAAGGAGAAATCTTTGACGCTAAGTTCAGTCCAGATGGTAATTATCTCTTGATCATTCCCAATGATGGGAAGGTGCGGATCTGGAATTTGCGCACTGGGAAGGTTGAATATCTTGAAGGGCATAGAGCTGGAGTGACGAGCGCTAACTTTAGCCCTGATAGCAACCAGGTAATAACTTCATCAATAGATCGGACTACGCGGATTTGGAACCTGCAAACCAGAGAATCTAAAGCTCTTGGCGGAAGCACTAACTACTTAGTCTACTCTGCTTTTAGCCCCGATGGGAACCGAGTTGTTGCCGCCTCATATGACGGAATAGTGCAAATATCGGACATAAAAATTCCAGAGGCAGATTCTCCTAGTAAACATCAGGATGCAATCACAAGTATTGCCTTTAGTTCTGATGGCATTCAAATAGTTACCACTTCAAAGGATAATACGGCCCAAGTTTGGAATCTTGCAACAAATAGTCTCAAGGTATTAAGTGGTCACAATCAAACAGTTACCAATGCAAGCTTTAATTCTGATGGGACTTACTTAGCTACTACTTCAGATGATAGAACTGTAAGAGTTTGGAATTTGCTCAACGGAGATTCTATTTCTTTTGAAGGGTACGATGGTGACGCTACAAGCATAGGTTTTAGTGCTGACAGTAGCTATGTATTTACAAGTCGAGGCTATGGAAATATAAACCAAATTTGGGATTTGGAAACCGGTCAGCATCACTTAAGTGAAGAAGCGGCTCCTGTCAGATTACGCAAAGATGCAAGCTTGCTCTTGTATCCTACGTTTGAAGGAGAGATTTATTTAGATGACTATTATCGAGACTACCGCTCAACAATGTTGATTGGGCATCGAGCACGTATCACCAGTGCTGAACTTGACTCTGGCAATAATCAGTTAATTACTGCCTCGGAAGATGGTACTGCTCGGATATGGGATTTGACCCAGATACAAGATTCGCAGACGCGAAATTCTGTAGTCCTTACAGGTCATGCAGGTTCAGTTACCAGCGCAAGTTTTAATTCGGATGGCACTTTTGCAGTTACTACCGCAGAGGACGGTACAGCAAGAGTATGGGATCTAAGCGGTAGGCAAGCCGCGCTTTATGAAGGTGATCTCGCAGCATTTAGTCCAGATGGGCAGCAAGTTGCTATTGTGCAAAATTTCGGAGTGAAAATATTTGAGGTAGAAACCCTGCCAAAACTGATTGCTTGGGGCTGTGAGTGGCTGCACAACTATTTGGAGTATGGCCAAGCCACGGATAGAGATCGCGCCCTCTGCAACCTCCCCCCTCGCACTGCCGATGCAGATTCCATTGTCCCCTTTCAATCATCATTGGGGCAGACAGCAGAGCAAATACAAGTCAACTGGCCCCAACAGAATTCTCTAATTGGTCAAACCAGAAGGATTTCAGCAATCTGACGTTGGGTGACAAGGTCTTGTAAAGACGACAGCCACTTGTTACCTGACACTACCAGACAAAATCTACGTCAGGTGCTGAC